>JAAYXE010000073.1 GCA_012516075.1 Chloroflexota bacterium
CCTACCAGGCTCGGGATGAGCTTCTGCGTCTGAATGTGGATGACATTGGCGAGCTGCTCCACGAAAGCTGGATGTTCAAGAAGCAGCTCGCCAGCCAGATCAGCAACCCGGAGATCGACGAGATGTACCGGGCAGCCCGGGAAGCCGGAGCGACCGGGGGGAAAATCAGCGGCGCTGGAGGCGGGGGGTTTCTCCTGCTTTACTGCCCTTATGAACGACAGGAAGCCGTGCGGTATACACTGCGCAATCTTCAGGAACTGCCTTTTTTAATGGAACAGGACGGTTCGAAGGTCATCTTCAATTACCGGCGGTAGTTATGCTTAGTGGGGTTAAGATGGGAGAAGGTAGAGATGAGTTACGCACGAGGGTATGTTGCCGAACTTCAGCACACCCTGGTGGATTTACCCGTTGAACTGCTTGATCAGGTAATATCACTTCTCCACCAGGCTCGTCTGGAAAGACGGCTGATCTTCATCATGGGCAATGGGGGGAGCGCATCTACAGCTTCTCATTTTGCCGCAGATTTATCGAAGAACACACGCAGAGCGGGATGGCCTGATTTTCGGGTCATCGGTCTGGCAGACAATATGGCTCTGCTCTCCGCTTATGCCAATGATGAAGGATACGAAAATGCTTTTGTGCAGCAGTTAGCGAGTTTTGTCCAGCCGGGCGATGTGGTGATCGCCATATCGGCCAGCGGAAACTCGCCCAATGTGCTGCGCGCCGTCGATCTGGCAAACCAGGTCGGGGCGGTCACGATCGGTTTTACCGGTTTTTCAGGCGGCCAGCTCGGCGCCCTGGTGGACTACCACCTGAATGTACCCAGCAATGTGATCGAACAGGTGGAAGATATCCACCTGATGTTTGAGCATATCATTGTGAGGGCGCTGCGGGAACACGCCGCGGAGCTGCCTTCGCCAGCTGTTACAGGAAATCTGATCACACAGGGCGGCGAAATGAGCGTTGTTTCATTGAGCGAGCGCCCGAACTTCGAAGCCGTGTATTCGGCGGTGAAGGAACTGGACGGTAATCTGACCACAACCGATCTACTGTTCAGGGCGCTGGAGCTCAGTCTGAAGAACATCGGCGGCGAGAGCGGCAGCATCGTGTGGTTGAACGAGCAGGGCGAAGTTGTCAACGCAGCCCTGGCATACGGCGGTAAGCTCGAATCGCTGAACAGCCGGCAGCTTTCCGATATAATCAAGTATGGACTGGCTGGTTGGGTGATTGAGAATCGCCAGGCAGCGCTGGTGGCAAATACACGCAAAGATCCACGCTGGCTGCCGCGCACCTGGGAAAAGGCAAATGGTGTGACCCGCTCCGCGGTCAGCACGCCCCTGTTGGAGCGCGACCGTGTAACCGGGGTGCTCACCCTGGTTCAGCCTCAGGCGGGAAAATTCAACCAGGATCACCTGGTGCTGCTGGCGGCGATCGCCATCTCGGTTTCTCTCAAGGTTGAGAAGGTATCGGTTGAAGAGTTTGTAGAGCGGAGGTATTAGAAGGCCGGCGCCTGATACCGCCCTGAACTTCAGGGATCAAGCAGGATTCTGGACAGGGCTTCTTCCAGGGTGTCGCAGGGGGTAAAAGGGCCTGCAGCGGCGATTTCAGGCAGGTTTTCCTGAATGGCGCCGCGACCGGTGCGCACCAGGAAGCGCCTCGGTATCCCGGCCGCTTTTCCGGCCTGCAGGTCGGAGACAGCGTCTCCGATCATCACCGACCGGCTGAGATCGATCTGCAGCTGTCGTGCTGCCTGGAAGAACAGCCCCGGCAGGGGTTTGCGGCAGCCGCACCGGTCTTCAGGCGCATGGGGGCACATCAGAACAGCGTCGATCCGCCCCCCAGCTTTTTCAATTTCGCGCACCAGCCGCCGGTTGATCTCCTCAGCGGTTTCCATCTGGATCAGGCCCCGGCCGACGCCAGACTGGTTGGTGACGATCACTATCTTATACGGGCTTTTGCATACACGGGCCAGAGCGGTAAGGGCCTGGGGGAAGATCTCCACATCTTCCCAGCTCCTGACGTAAGCAGGGCGGTTCTCAATGATGACACCGTCGCGGTCCAGGAATATCGCCGGATGCATGGGCTGATTATACCTGTCCACATCTGGGCCGGCATCAAAATCTCGAAACGATCCGCACCTCCGGAACTCCGCTCGTATGAGGAGGACAGGGGGAAGGGGAGCTCAGCAGGCCGCTCTATCAAAAGGAGCGGCCGGGGGATAAGGAACAGGACACTACTGCATCGATGATCGAACAACTGCGTCTTTACCTCAGCCGCCAGGCTTCGGGGATTGGTCGCTACATCCTCGAACAGGCACTCTATCTGCTGCTGGGCTGGATCCCGACCCTGGTTGGGATCGGCATCCGCGGGCTGTTCTACCGCCTGATCCTCAAAATGGATGGGTGGGCGGCGATCGAAAACGGCGTGCGTCTGCGCTTCGCCAGCAATATCCGCCTGGGAAACGGCGTCTACCTGGACCAGGGCAGTTATTTACATGCCTGTCCGAATGGGATCGAGATCGGAGACCGGACGATCGTTATGCACGGCGCTGTACTGCACGTTTACAATTTTCGCGATCTGCCGCACGCCGGCATCCGCATCGGAAAAGACAGCCTGATTGGAGAGTACTGCGTCATCCGCGGTCAGGGAGGTGTCCAGATTGGAGACCGGGTTTACACTTCTCCGTTTACACAGATCATTGCCGTAAACCATGTCTTTGATGACCCGAGCCGGCCCTTCGTCGAACAGGGCATCACGGCTGAAGGGATCGTGATCGAGGATGATGTCTGGTTAGGAGCGGGTGCGGTGATTACCGACGGTGTGCGCATCGGTAAGGGCGCAGTCGTCGCTGCCGGCGCAGTCGTCACCCGCGATGTTGAACCCTATACAGTGGTAGGGGGAGTTCCCGCACGTGTGATTCGTCAGGTTGGAGACCAGCGAACGAGTGGGGATAACAATCGAGAAATCTTTTTTCAAAAGCTGGAGGCTCACCGATGACTACTCTATCTGTCATAATCCCCGCTTATAACGAGGAGCAGGGGATCGCCGAAATCGTGCACCGCGTCCTGGCGGTGAAGGATAAGCTGGCTGAGGTCGGTGTCAGCGATCTTGAGCTGGTCGTCGTGGATGACGGCTCGGTGGATCGCACGGCTGAGATCACTTCCGCCATTGAAGGCGTGCGCCTGATCCGCCATCCGAAGAACCGGGGTTACGGTGCAGCCCTGAAGACAGGCTTCCTGAACTCGCGCGGCGAGCTGATCGGATTCCTGGATGCGGATGGGACATATCCCCCGGAATACTTCCCCCAGTTCTGCAAAGAAGCGCTGGACGGCGCCGATCTGGTGATCGGTTCACGCATGTCGGGCGCCGACAGCAAGATGCCGGTGACGCGGCGTGTGGGCAATCTGTTCTTTGCCGGCCTGCTCTCTTTAATCGGACGCCAGCGTGTTTCCGACAGCGCCAGTGGTATGCGGGTGTTTAAACGCGAGGTCATGGCCCTGGTGTACCCGCTCCCCGACGGGCTCAACCTGACGCCTGTGATGAGCGCCCGTGCGCTGCACGAACATATCCGCATGGCCGAGGTGCCCATCCCTTACAGCGAGCGCGTGGGTCGCTCGAAGTTGAGCGTGGTGCGCGACGGCATGACCTTCCTGCAGTCCATCATCTGGACGGTGCTGACCTACAACCCGGTGCGGATTTTTGGGCTGGTGGGGATGGGCGGACTTGGCGTCACCCTGCTGATTGCCCTCGGACTGGTGATCACCCGGTTGAGCGGGATCACGACCCTGGGCCCGTGGGGGGTCGCGGCCCTTTTCTGGGCGCTGGTTTCGGCGGTGGCCGGTATCAGCATCTTTGCCCTGGGGGCAACCTTCAACTACCTGGTAGCACTGTTTTATAAGCGGCCGATACGCCAGGGGTTGTTCGGTAAGCCGCTGATGAAGAACTCGCTCGACCGCTCCTTTGGCTGGATGGGTGCTGTTGGGCTGCTGGCCGGACTGATCGTCGCCGGCATTGCCCTGGCTCTGGGTATCCAAGGCTGGGAAATCACCCGACTGTGGCTTTATCTGCTGGGCAGCTCGCTGTTCATCCTGGTAGGTATCCAGCTCATTCTTTACTGGATTCTGATGCGTGTTCTTGAAGAGCTGAGTACGCGCGAAATCATCGCTGCGCAGGAGCTGACGCCCGCGCCGGAGAGACAGAATCCATCCGACCTGAAGCCGGCTGCTGAGCCGCAGGTATCCTGAACAAGCCGGCGATCAGATCGTCGCGAGGAGAGAACCCGATGAGCGAACAGAAAATTGACTTCGTGAAAGAGAACCTGGGGACGCGTCTCATCCCCAAACTGCGAATGGCGAACTTCCCCTCTGCGGACGAGATCGTCCGCCAGGGGCTGATGGCCACACCCCGCTCCGAGGAAGCTGTCGACATTCTGCTGGTAAACCCGCCCACTCCCGACGGGGGCTTGTGGATCCGCACCCAGCACCGCGTGGGGCGGCGCACGCGCGAGAACATGGTCTGGCCGCAGGTCTCGCTGGCGCAGATGGCCGCCCTGCTGCACCCCACCTATAAAGTCAAGATAATCGATGCCAATGCCGAACGCATCAGCTGGCCCGAGTTTACCGCGCTGCTGGACCGCTACCAGCCGCGTTATTACCTCTCGCAGCTCACCGCGCCGACGCTGGAGAACGACATGTACGGCTGTTTCCTGGCCAAGGCGCGCGGCGCAAAGACGATCGTCTTTGGTACCCATGTCACACCCATTCCGCGCGAGACCATGCGGCCCTATCCGGCGCTGGACTTTGCCCTGGTTGGCGAACCCGATCTGACGATTCGCGACCTGCTCGACCATCTTGAAAACCGGATTGACGAGCGCCCTCCGGAGATCCGGCGCCTGTTCGAGAAGCATGATCCCACCTATAAACCCGCCCTGAAAGAGGACGGCAGTGTGGACATGTACGGGATTAAGGGCCTGGCCTGGAGGAACGGTGAGGAAATCGTCGTCAACTTCCCGCGGCCCTTTATCGCCGATCTGAACGATCTTCCCATCCCAATGCACGAACTGCTGCCGCTGCAGAAATACCGCATGCCGCTCATTAAAGGTCCCTTCACCTTCATCGTGACCAGCCGCGGCTGCCCTGCCGGCTGCACCTACTGCATCAAGCATGTCAGCTACCAGTACACCACCCGGCTGCGCTCTCCGGAACTTATTATGCAGGAGATGTGGCGGCTGAAGGAGCTGGGGATCAACAATATCCACATGTATTCGGATCTCTTCACCGTCAGCCGCGACCAGGTGATGGAGCTGTGCCAGCGCATGATCGATGAGAAGATCAACATCAAGTGGACGTGCAACAGCCGTGTGGACTTTGTGGATGAAGAGATGCTGATGCAGATGGGCAGGGCGGGCTGCCGTCTGATCTCCTGGGGGATCGAGAGCGGCAATGAGCAGATCCTCAAACACGCCCGCAAAGGCGCCTACCCCGACAAGGCCGAGCGCGCCCTGCGCTGGGCGAAGAAGGCCGGCATTATGAACTGGGGCTACTTCATCATCGGGCTGCCCGGCGAGACGGAGGAAACCATCCGCCAGACCATCGAGTTTGCCAAGAAGCTGCCGCTGGATATCGCCCTCTTCCATGTGGCCGCACCTTATCCGGGGACACCTTTCTTCTTCGAGGTTGTTGAGAATGGCTGGTTCCGCCCGGGAACCCGCTGGGAGCAGGTGGATATGGATAAGGGCACGGTGCTGGATTACCCCAACCTGCCGGCGGAGCGGCTGCTTTACTGGCAGCGGCAGGCCTTCCGGGAATGGGCTTTCCGCCCGGGTCCGATCTTTACCTATCTCAAGATGCTGCTCTATGACTTCTCGACGATCAAGACCGCGCTCAATGTGGGTATTCAGCATCTGAAGTGGGCCGGGGGTGAAGACGAAGCGCCAGTCTCCAGGAAGCTCGTATCGCAGATGGGCGTGCGGGGAGGAAATTCCTGAAACATACGCCCGGGGAACAGAAGATTGAAAGCCGGGGCTGGCGGGTCCATATGCTGCGTGCAGGCCTGCCAGCCCTATCGTATAGGCAGGGGATGCCTTCGTTGAGCCGCTTCAGGGGCACTGGATGGACAGCAGCCGCCGGATGGGTGCTGTGGGCGGCGGCTCTGCTGCCCGGCCTGACCCACGAGAAGTTTACACTGTGGATGGGCGCCGGCCTGGTGCTTCTGGCCGCAGCCGCACTGCTGCACCGGGCACACCTGGGGACATTTATCCGGCGGACCGGTTTGGAACTGCCCCTCCTTCTGCTGCTGGCCAGCGGGCTGCTCAGCGCTCTGATCGCCCCCGACCGGCCGCTGGCTTTCGCCAGGCTGTATCTGTTCCTGCTGGCGGCCGCGCTGTTCTTCCTGCTGGCCGGCAGCAGTCCGCCAGTGCTGGATCGCTTTGTACGCCTGTTTTCCGCCGCTGCAGCGCTGGGTGGTCTGTTTCTGGCCAGCCAGGCCGACTGGACGCGCTATCCGGCGCGTTTTGCTCCGGTTGGACGGGCCGGGCTGCTGTTGAATCAGGTGGTACCACATCTGGGCTTCCCAGAAGACTACTGGTATGTGGCGCGCAACGTCAGTGCGGCGTTGCTGACGCTGGCTCTGCCGGCTTACGCAGTCTGGCTGGTCCAGGCCTGGAGCAGGCTGCGCAGCGGTGAAGGCCGCGCGCGCCGCGATTTGATTCTGGCAGGGATCACCGGCCTGCTGCTGGTGAGTGGGCTGCTGTTCAGTGAGTCGCGCACCCCCTGGCTGGCCCTGCTCCTGGTTGTGCTTGCAGGGGCATGGCGCTGGTTGACCCTCCGGCTGGTCAGAAACCGGACACAGCAAGCGGTGCTGTTCTGGGGCGGCTTGCTGGCTGCCGCTGTGGTGGCGGCCGGGCTGCTGCTGAGCCGTCCGGCCGGACAGGTTTTTGCGTGGCTGCCCGGCCCCGAGCATGTTACCGGCCGGGTTCATCTGGCCGGCCAGGCCTGGCGGCTGGCGCAGGATGTCCCCCTGACCGGATATGGGCCGGGTGCTTTCGCCGGGGTGTACAGCACCTATATCGCCGTACATCCCTACCGGGCCTTTTTCGATGAGGACACCGGCGTCAGCGCATATCTCAGCCTGCTGGTTGAACAGGGCTGGCCCGGTCTGCTTGCGCTGCTTTTACTCTGCGGGGCCGCTTTGCGGCAGGCTGCAGCGATCTGGCACTCGGGGGATGGCAGAGGTTCTCTGTATTTGAATATAGGCGCCGCCGGGCTGGCGCTGCTGCTCATTCACGCTCTTTCACATGCCACGCTGCTGGCCTCCAGGGCCATCCCGTTCGCCCTGGTTCCCCTGGGCCTGATCGCCGTCGGAAGCAAGGAGCGCAGCGTGGAAGAAGCTGTACGCAAGCCGGTGAACGCTCGCCGCACTGCGCTGGCGGGCCTGGCGCTGGTCGGGCGGGCCGGCTGCGGACTGGTCACCAGCGGATCCAGCCCGGCAGCCGTATGGTATTCCAATCTTGGCGCCATCCGCGCCGCGCAGGTCGAGCTGGACGGTTACCCGCGCCAGACCTGGGATACAGGCGATGACGTGGTCCGGCTGCAGCCAGCGGCAGCGGTTTTCAGAAAGGCGCTGCAGTATGACCCTCGAAACCGGACTGCTCATGACGGGCTGGGCCGGCTGGCGTTGAAGCAGCTCGATTTCGATGCAGCCGTCATCCATTTTAAGACTGCCCACGATGTGGATCCGGGGCACCGGGGGATCACGAAAAACCTCGCTTACAGTTATTTGTGGAGCGGTGACACTGCACACTGGCCTGCGCTGATAGCTGACCTGCCCGAGATACCGACAGAACTGCAGGCATACATCCACTGGTGGAAGCATATAGGTCGCGATGACCTGTCCGAGCTGGCTGCGCGCGGTGCCGATATTCTCTCCACGCAGTATGCAGGTGATCAGGGATAGGCCCTGCAAAGCCGCCGTGGAGCAGTGAGAAGAACCCGTTTGCGTTTCTTGACTCACCCGTTTCCATTCGATACAATGACTAGAAATTGTGGGGCGGCTTAATCATTAAAGTGTGCATGGAATACGCGCCTTAACAGGGGGGTTCAATCAGAACCGGCAGTCGGGCACAGCTCCGCTGCCGGTTGAGTGGGGATAAGCATACTGATCATTTCTTCGCGCTGAAGAACCAACCCTTCAGCCAGCAGTGGGGATAAGTTACCCGGCTCTACTGGATAGAGCAGGCGGGGCTGGTATGGAAGAATCACCTGTGTATGAGAAGATCAACCGGCATAACCTTCCGGACGCCAGGCGTATCAGGACGTGACCATATGGTGAACGGCAGGTTAGCTGCCTTTTTTCTTGTTGTGCGCAGCAATGCTCCTGGGGGAGCAGTCTGAATGAGGCTTGGTTTGATTCTTTTGAAGAGAAAATCGATCCGTTTCGGCGGTGTAACCCTTTTTCTGCTGGTTTACTGCCTGAGCCTGTTTTCTGTTCCGGCAGTGAACCCTGCGGCCGCGCAGTCAACGGATGAAATCTGGTCTACCCCTCAGAATATCTCGCGCTCGGGCGCGGCTTCCAATCCACTGGCGGTAAAAGATTCGAACGGTACCGTGCATATCATCTGGCAGGACCTGGTTGCCGGTAACACCTACGCCTATGGAGACGGGGTGCAGTGGAGCGAACCGGTCCCGGTCGATCTGCCGTTCGATATTTACGTTCCCACCCTGGTGCCCCATCCGGCCGGTTATATCTTCGCCTTCTGGCGTGATGACGAAAATAACCTCTACACTTCCCACGTTGAAGCCAGCTTTTTTGCGAACCCGAATGCCTGGACGACGCCGCTGCTGCTTGGGTCGCCGGTGCTCAACCTCCACGCTGTCGCCGACGCGGATGGACAGATCCACCTGGGTTATGTGCAGTCGACGGCTGCCGACGGTTCTCCGGCCGGCGTATATTACCGCCGCATGGAGACAGACCGGCGCTCGTGGGTCGCTCCGGTGATCCTTTACCAGTCGCCCTACTTCCGCTCTCTGACGCCCGAAACGGCCAATGTACGTGTGGCCGCCGGAACTTTTCAGGAGCAGAAACGGATTTACGTCGTCTGGGACAACCGCCCGCGGGAGCGCGTTTATTTCTCTATGTCGGCAGACAACGGGGCGAACTGGGAACCACCCCGGGAGGTGGCCGCCCCCGCTGAAGGGACGCTGGCGAATGGGCCATCCAACATCCGCGTGGCTGTGAACGGCGGCGAGGTGCTGCTGCTCTGGCAGTCGGATCGCAGCGGGGCGAACTGTGTGCAGTACTTTGAATTTTCGACGGATGGGGGCGTGACTTTCTCGGGACGCCAGCCCATGCTCGAAGGTTTGCCCGGCTGTCCGCAGGATACCCAGTTTATCCAGCGCGATGATGGTTCCATCCTTCTCTTCACCGCTGTTTTCCAGCAGTCTTATCTGCTGGCCTGGGAGAACGATCAATGGAGCAACCCGCAGGGCCAGCCGGAGCTTTCCGGGTTTATTGACGAGGATACATTCCGACAGGTGCAGTTCAGCTGCCGGCAGCCCATCTTTATGGCGCCGGACCGCCTGCTGGTGATCGGCTGTGACCAGGGCGGCGGAAACGATATCTGGTCGATGGACCGCCAGCTAACCGACACCAGCGCCTGGTTTACCGATGAGCCGCTGTGGCGCTCGCCGATCACCATCACCAAAGGCGTGCAGCGGATCCTCTCTCCCGCGCTGGTCGCCGATTCTCAGGGAATACTGCACGCGGTCTGGAGCCAGCCAGACCCGAACCAGTCGGGCACGCGCGGCACCGCCATCTATTACGCCCGCTTTGAGGATGGGCGCTGGACGCCGCCGGAGCCCGTGTTGAGTTCCTCCGGTGACATCTCCGAGCAGCCTGCAGCAGCGATCGACGCCAGCGGAAATCTGCTGGTTGTTTGGAGCGGCGGGCAGTCGAATGAGATTTTCTTCAGCAAGGCCAGTGCAGCCCGGGCGGCGGTCGCTTCTGCCTGGTCTCAACCGCTTTCGCTGCCCGTCCCCAAATTTGCGGCCAGCTCTCCGGATCTGGTGACCGACTCCCAGGGCCGGATCTTCGTGGTCTATGTCATCCCGCTGAACGAAGAGCGCGGCGTCTACCTGACCCGCTCGGATGACCTGGGCGAGAGCTGGACCGACCCGGTGCGGGTGTTCGATGCCGCTGCCGCAGACTGGGCGATGGTGGATCAGCCGGTGCTCACGGTCACCCAGAACGGCCACCTCCACCTGATGTGGACGCGTTATTCGCTCCCCAACGGGGTTGGATCGATGGGCCTGTTTTATGCCCGCTCGGACAACGGGGGTGAAACCTGGTCTCAGCCGGAAACCGTAGCCGATAAACCGGTCCTGTGGAGCGAGATCACCGGTTATGGTGAGGCCACCGTCCACCGGGTGTGGAAGGAGCTGAGCGGCGGGCGCACCACGCTGTGGCACGAACACTCGCTGGACAGCGGCGTCACCTGGGAGCGCATTTCTCCGACCACCATCTTTGCCGACACCATAGGTGAACCGGCGATCGCTGTCGACCCGGCGGGCACGCTGCACCTGCTGCAGTTCGGTGTGCTGGGGCCAAGCAACTACAACCTGCAGCACTGGGTCTGGAGAGATGCCAGCTGGCAGAGCGAGCAGAGCCTGAACCTGGAAAGCATCCCGCTGGCGGAGCTGGGGGACCTGGTGGCTTCCGTGGCGCCGGATGGCAGCCTGGGGGTCGCGTTCCGCGGCCTGAGCCTGACGGCCCCGGATGGCAGCCAGCAGGACAATCTCTTCTTTTCTGTTCGCCAGCTTGAACTGCCAGACGAACTGCCGACCCCGCTGCCTACGTTAACTCCAGGGCCGACCGCTGCACCCACCTCCACACCCACACCGGAGGCCACTCAGGTCGTCCTGGGCGCTCCGACCGGTTTGCCCGGTTCGGGGGTGGTCCAACCGCTGCCCACCGAGCGGCGCGACAGCGGTAATGTCTGGATGGGCGCAGTGATCGGTTTAATCACAGCCGGCGCGCTGGTCGGTCTGGTGTTTTACCGCAGTATAGCCCGGTCGAAGAACGGCCGCTGGTAATTGATCTTCAGTTTCAATCGGAAAGGAGAGGAAAGATGAAGAACAGAATTTTGAAAGGATCGGCCCTGGCGGTGATCGCTGCACTTCTGGGAGTGCGCCCCGCGTTTGCAGCCTATCTGGATCCGAATACGGGAGGCATGCTCTTTCAGCTCTTAGCCGTGCTCTTCGGGGTGATCTCCGGGTTCATCCTGTTTTTCGCCGGGCGCATCAAGATGTTCTTCTTTAAAGTCATGCGCCTGATCCGGGGCTCGAAAGCCGGTGTTGAAACTGAAGAATCGGTGACCGACTAATACAAAGCCCATACCAGAGGGTGGGGAATGCAGACCTTAATCATCGGCCTGGATGCCTTCGATCCGCGTGTGTTTGAGCGCCTTGTGGAACAGGGGCGCATGCCAAATCTGGAGAAGTACCTGCGCGCCGGGGGGTATTCACGCTTCAGCGTGTCGAACCCTCCCCAGAGTGAGGTCTCGTGGACCAGCATTGCCACGGGATTAAACCCGGGCGGGCACGGGATGTTCGACTTTGTGCACCGCACCCCGGAGAACTACGCGCTGCAGGTTTCACTGCTTCCCACCGAGAAGAATTTTTCGGGAATCCAGTTTGTCCCCCCTTATCGAGCACGGACGATCTTCGATCAGGCGGTGCGCAAGGGGTACCCGGCCGTCTCTCTGTGGTGGCCGGCCACCTTTCCGGCGCGCCCTGAGTCGCCTGTGCACACGCTGCCCGGCCTGGGGACCCCGGACATCCAGGGACGCCTGGGTGTGGGCACGTTCTTCACCACCGATACAGGGATCGCTGCGGATGGTCGTAAGACGCCGGTTCAGATCTTGAAATCCGGCGGGAGCGGCCGCTTTTCGGCGGTTTTGAACGGCCCGGTGCGGCAGAAAAAGGACGGCCCCCAGGATACCGTGCTGGACGTGCAGCTCGAAATCCGTGATGAGAACACTGCCCGGCTGCAGGTGGGGAATCAGCTCCTGGACCTGACTCTGGGACGCTGGAGCCCGATCGTCGAGCTGTCCTTCAAGGTGGGGCTTTTCTTCAAAGTCCACGCCATCACGCGCTTCATCCTGACGCAAACCCGGCCCGACGTGCGCCTGTATGCCCTTCCGCTGCAGATCCACCCGCTGCGCCCCGTATGGCGCTATGCTTCCCCCCAATCCTTCGTGAAAGACAACTGGAATTCTGCCGGCCCCTTCCTGACCATCGGGTGGCCGCAGGACACAACGGGATTGGAAGAAGGCTATATATCGGACGAGCAGTTCCTGGATCTGTGCGATTCGATCTTCCGCACGCGTGAGAAGGTGCTGCTGCACCAGCTTGCTCGCTTCCGCGAAGGGGTGATCGCTTCGGTGTTTGACTCCCTGGACCGCATCCAGCACATGTTCCGGCGCGACCGGATGGATGTTGTCGAGAGCTGGTATGAAAAGCTGGATGCCATGGTGGGCCGGGTAGATGACTTCGTCCGCAGCCAGAAGCTGGGCAATTTACACCGCGTGGTGGTTTCGGATCACGGCTTCGCCGAGTTCGATTACAAGGTCCATCTAAACCGCTGGCTGATCGAGAAGGGCTACCTGGTTCTGAAAGGGAACGGGCACACAGCGGGTGAAGATCCCGGCCTGCAGGATGTGGACTGGGCGCGCTCCAGCGCCTATGCCATCGGCCTGAACAGCATTTACATCAACCGGGCCGGCCGTGAAGGCCAGGGGAGCGTTGCTCCCGATCAGGAACCGGCGCTGGTTGACCGCTTGTGCGCCGAACTGGCGTCCTGGGAGGGGCCGGACCGCAAACCGGTCGTGCTGCAGGTGTTCCGCCGTGAAGAAGCGCTGGACGGCCCGCTGGCTGCTTATGGCCCTGATCTGCTGGTGGGCTATGCCCCCGGTTACCGGGGCTCCGCCGAAACGGGGCTTGGTTCCTGGAAGGCGGAGAGTCTGGAGCCGAACCGCGATCACTGGGGGGCGGATCACTGCATTCACCCCCAGGCCGTGCCGGGCGTGCTGTTTTCCAGCCGCGGTTTGAAGAACTTCCCCAACCCCTCGTATCGCGATTTCCCCATGCTCACGGTTGGTGAGAAACCGGAAGCGGGCGATTCCGCTCCGCCGCCATCCATGCGCAGCAGTGAAGACGCTCAGGTCGTTGAAGAAAGGTTAAAGAGCCTTGGTTACTTCTAGTCCAAATGCTCGCCTGATGAACCGGGAGAACCTGCTCCTGGCTTTTCTGGTCGTCCTTTTTCCGGTGCACGTCTGGGCCATCGTCAACATTTTCTTTAAGGTTCCTGGCTGGATCGTGCAGATGAGTATGTGGGATGTGGCAGGCACGGCTGCTTACCCGCTGGCCTTTGCGCTGCTGGAAAGCGTGATCGTCTTTATCCCAGTGGTGATTCTGGGGCTGATCCTTCCAGCCTCGCTGCGGGGCGATAAATTCCTGCCCCTGATCACAGCTCTGGTCCTGCTGGTCTCCATTTGGGTAGGCATTCTGCACTTCAGTCTGGGTGCGCTGCAGGCGTGGGGGACGGTGGAACTGCTGCTGGGATTGGGTGCATTTTTGCTTTCTCTGGTCGTAGTTTTCGTACTGGTGGCGCGTTCTGAAAAGCTGAGTTCGGCGATCACCGCTTTTGCGAAGCGGCTGGCCGTTCTTTCTGCGCTCTACCTGCTCATTGATATTTTTGGCCTGATTGTTATTGTCGTGCGCAACTTCTAAGGAGACTCGATGAGCGACCTGACAGGCACCGGCATAACCCGCCGGGATGTACTTAAACTGCTTTCGGTCCTGCCGCTGCTGACGGTTGACTTGCCCACCCTGCAGGCCGGACGCCTGCCTGCGGCGCAGGACGAAAACCTGCCGAACTTTTTAATCCTGGTGTTCGATGCGCTCTCGGCTTTTCACCTGCCGTTTTACGGGTATGCCCGCCAGACAGCGCCAAATTTAACCCGTTTTGCGGAAAAGGCGACCGTGTTTCACCAGCACCATGCGGGCGGAAATTTCACCACCCCGGGGACATCTTCGCTGCTGACCGGTGCGCTGCCCTGGTCCACACGGGCATTTCACCTGCAGGGAACGGTTATTGCACCGTACGTCAAACGCAAGATCTTCAGCGAACTGGGGAAAAAGGGCTATTATCGCACGGCTTATTCACATAACAACCTGGTCACCTCGCTGTTTTTTCAGTTTCACCAGGATATCGACGAGTTCATCCCCACGCGCGAGCTGTGCCTGCTGGATGATGAATTTGCCGACCAGCTCTATCCTAATGATTACACCCCCGCCTTCTTGGGCGAATGGCTGACCTTCCGTGGGGGAGAGACACGGCCCAGTTCGCTATTCCTTTCCTTTGTCCACCGGTTGTACCGCTCGCTTCATAAACGCATGAAGACGCGCGACTATCGCGATCAGTTTCCGCGCGGCATTCCCGAACTGCACAACCTCTCCTTTGTCCTGGAAGATGCGACCGACTGGATCATAAATCAGGTCCAAAAAATGCCGCGCCCGTTTCTGGCATATTATCACCTGCTGCCGCCGCACGAACCTTACCTGACCCGCAAAGATTTCGTCGATATCTTCCACGATGGCTGGAAACCGGTTGAGAAGCCCGAGCATCCTTTTACCGAAGGGCACACCAATCAGTTCCTGCTGCGCAACCGGCGCGAGTATGATGAATATATTGCTTACGCCGATGCCGAATTTGGGCGCCTGTACGACGCGCTGGAGAAGAATGGCAGCCTGGAGAACACCTACCTGATCGTCACCTCGGATCACGGCGAAATGTTTGAACGGGGCGTGCGCGGCCACGTGACCCCGGTCCTTTACGAGCCAGTAATTCGCGTGCCCCTGCTGATAAAAAAGCCCGGGCAGCAGGCCCGAGAAGATGTCCACATTCCGACAAGCTGTGTCGATGTGCTGCCCACCCTGCTGCACCTTGCAGGTCTGGAGATACCGGATTGGGCCGAAGGCCAGGTGCTGCCCACTTTTGGGGCGGGTGAACCCGACAGCGAACGCAGCATTTTCGCCCTCGAGGCCAAGAAGAACCAGAAACACGCCCCGCTGACCAAGCGCACAGTGATGATGGTCAAAGACCGCTATAAGATCATGCACTTTACAGGCTATGAAAAGTACAATGATGTCTTCGAGATGTATGATCTGCAGAATGACCCGGAGGAACTGAACAACATCTTCAATTCTCATCCTGCGCTCGCATCGGAAATGAAAAGTGAGATGTTTGAAAGACTGGTTCAGGCGGACAACAACTTTTTAGGCGCCTGAGACCCCATTGATCAGAACACCTCCACACTGGAATCCGTGGAATTGAAGGAGCCTGGCTATGCCGTTCAATCTATCCTCACTGTTCAAGAAAAATTCTCGTCAGGAAGACGAAGAGATTATTCTGGTGTCGGGCCTGCCGCGCTCGGGGACCTCGATGATGATGCGCATGCTTGAAGCGGGAGGGAAACCGGTTGTCACCGACAACATCCGCACTGCAGACGAAAGCAACCTGAAGGGTTATTACGAGTTCGAGCGGGTGAAAAAACTGCGCGAGGGCGATACGCAGTGGTTGAAGGATGCTCGCGGAAAAGCGGTCAAGGTTGTCTCCGCACATCTCGAGTACCTGCCGGCGGATTATCGATACCGGGTGATTTTTATGCGCCGGCATATGCCTGAGATCCTGGCTTCTCAGCGGAAGATGCTCAAAAGCCGGGATGAGCCTGACGACCAGGTGAGCGATGAAAAGCTGGCCGAGCTGTTCCAGAAGCACCTGGTGCAGGTCGAAAACTGGCTGAGCCTGCAGCCGAATTTCGAAGTGATCTATGTGAGTTACAATGACGTCCTGGAGAATCCGGAAGTTAACATTCAACGGATCAATGAATTCTTAGGGGGAAAAATGGACACCGAAAAAATGCTGGGGGTCATCGAGAAGAACCTCTACCGCAACCGGCTGCCCGCAGTTGAAAAGCCAGCCTGAGCTGTAAACAGGAATACGATCACCGCCGGCGCGGGCTGGACGGATTTGCGCCGGTATGTGTAATGCTGCCGTCCGGAAGCGCAGTTGCAGGGCGCTTCCGGCGGTGCTGACCGCTTTTAGAAAAAACCAGATCCAGCGGAGTGGGCCTTGCTGGCGATGTTTTCTCAAAAATGCCAGAGTGATGGAAAGGAACTGAAAAAGGCCGTACTCCATGAGGAATCAAATGAAATCAGAAAAACAGGCAATCACCAACAGCCCTTTCGTCAAGATCAACCGGCCGCATGAACCGGCGGAAAATTTCAGTGCGCTGCCGCGCACACGCATCGAGCCGGCCCGCGGTTGGGTTTCTCTGCGGCTGAAGGAACTGTGGACACAGCGCGAACTGATTTATTACTTTATCTGGCGCGATATCACCGTGCGTTACAAGCAGACGATTATGGGCGCAGCCTGGGCAATCCTCCAGCCGCTGTTCACCATGCTCATCTTCAGCCTGTTTTTTGGGCGCCTGGCGCAGGTCCCCTCAGACAATATCCCTTACCCGATCTTTGCCTTTGCAGCCCTGGTCCCCTGGACCTTTTTCGCCAACGGGCTGACCCAGGCGTCGAACGTGCTGGTGAACAACGCAAACATGCTCAAGAAAATCTACTTTCCGCGCCTGGCCATGCCGATTGCTTCCATTCTGGCCGGGGTGGTAGATTTCGCGCTGGCGTTCCTGGTTCTGCTGGGGATGATGGCGTACTACGGCCGCTGGCCGACCGCTAATGTCATCTGGCTGCCCCTTTTCCTGCTTCTGGCCCTCGCCACTGCGCTGGGTGTGGGCTTCTGGCTCTCGGCGATGAACGCCCAGTTTCGGGATGTGCGCTATATCGTCCCCTTCCTGGTGCAGGCCTGGCTCTTTGCCACCCCGATCGCTTACCCCAGCAGCCTGCTCGATGAGCCCTGGCGCACGCTGTACGGGATCAATCCCATGGTGGGGGTGGTTGAAGGGTTTCGCTGGGCCCTCCTGGGCGCGGAAACGGAGCCGGGCCCCATGATCATCGTCTCCGCGGTGGTTTCCATCCTGCTTCTGGTCAGCGGGGCCTTCTATTTCAAACGCATGGAACGCACCTTCGCGGATGTGCTGTAGGGACTGAAATGAGCGATCTCGCCATCGATGTACACAATATCAGCAAAAAATACCATATCGGCTCCTATAAACAGAGCGATAAACTCTCCGAGCAGGTGGTCAACACCGTGCTCACACCGCTGCGCCGGGCGAAGAAGGTGCTGCGCGGCAACGCTGGAGGCGCAGCTGAACTGGACGAAACCATCTGGGCGTTGAAGGATGTCTCTTTTCAGGTGCGCCATGGAGAGGTGGTGGGCCTGATCGGCCGCAATGGGGCCGGGAAGAGCACCATCCTGAAAATCCTTTCGCGCATTACGGATCCCACCGGCGGCTACGCCGATCTGTTCGGGCGGGTTGGCTCTCTGCTGGAGGTGGGCACCGGCTTCCATCCCGAGCTCACCGGCAGGGAGAATATCTACCTGAACGGCGCAATCCTGGGCATGCACCGGCACGAGATCGAGCGCAAATTCGACGAGATCGTGGCTTTTGCCGAGATCGATCAGTTCATCGACACGCCGGTCAAGCACTATTCCAGCGGTATGTATGTGCGCCTGGCCTTCTCGGTGGCGGCCCACCTGGAACCGGAGATCCTGCTGGTAGATGAGGTGCTGGCCGTGGGCGACGTCGCGTTTCAGAAGAAGTGCCTGGGAAAGATGAACGACGTGTCTCGCCAGGGGCGCACGGTGCTGTTCGTCAGCCACAATATGGGGCTGCTGCAGTCGCTGTGTGAGAGGGGTATCATGCTCGACCAGGGACGGGTAGTGGCCGACGGCCCCATCAACCAGGTGGCGGCCCGTTACCTGCAGACCCTGGAGGAGAATGGAAAGCGGTCGCTCGCCGAGCGCCGCGACCGGGACGGCAAGGGCCAGATCCGTCTGACCGCTGTGGATATCGTCCATGCCGGCAGCCCGCAGCTCCCAACGCTGCGCAGCGGCGACCCGGCTCGCTTCATCTTCCATCTCAGCGGCTATATGCGGGGGATGTCGTGTGTGTTCGTTATCCACGACGATATGGGCACACCCCTGGTGGTCCTGAAGAGCGATGAGCCCGGGCCGGAAGACCGGGATGATGAGCAGCTGGGAGCGAAATTCATCTGTGAAATCGACGAACTCCTGCTGCGCCCCGGCCGCTACCGCATCAATGTGCTGATACGCGACGGTGGGTTTGAGCGCCAGGACTTTGTGGAGGGCGCCGCCTTTTTCGATGTTCAGCCCGGGCACCTGCGCGGCCGCCCGGTGAGCCAGCCGGAGCGCAACCGCAGCAGTGTGGTATTCCCCCACCGCTGGACACGCCCCGCCTGAAACGGCTGGACAGCCGGTTTTCTGAGTCACTGGAGAATATTTGTATGGTTTTGAAGAGAACTCTGCTCGTCGGTCTCGACGCAGCCTGTTGGGAATATCTGAATCCGCTGATCGAGGCGGGAAAAATGCCGGTGCTGCAGGGCCTGATGGAAAAGGGTTCCTGGGGCGTTATGCACACCACAATGCCCGCCTGGACGCCGGCAGCCTGGTCTTCGATCGCTACCGGCAAGAACCCGGGCAAGCACGGCGTGTACGACATGACCTGGCGCAAGCCAGGTTCCTATGAGTTTCAGCCGGTGACCTCGCAGAACCGCTCCGGCCGGCCTTTCTGGCAGCTGCTCAATGAAGCCGGGCTGCGTGTGGGCCTGGTGAATATCCCCTTCCTTTACCCCATCACGCCGCTGGATGGTTTTGCGGTGAGCGGTTTCGGGACACCGGCCTCGGCTAAGAATCTGATTTACCCGCAGGAGGCGGTCGCCGAACTGGAGCAGCGCTTCGGGCCATATGAGCCAGTGATCAGTGCCGAGCTGATCAAAAACTCAACCCCTGCAGACATTCTGCGCGTTGAAGCTGAGCACCAGGCCCGGCAGGTGGATATGGCCCTGTGGCTGGCGCAGCGATACCCGGTGGACGTGCTGGCCATCAACCTCATGCTTCCCGATCATGCCAATCACAAGATGCCTGAGATGAGTCTTGTGGAAGAGGCGCTGTGCCGTTCGGATCGCGACCTGGGCAGACTGCTGGACGGCTTTCAGCCGCAGCATGTGCTGCTGGTATCCGATCACGGCTCCAGCCGGCTCAAGGGTGAGTTCCTGCTGGATGCCTGGCTGCGGGACCAGGGTTACTACCAGCCCCGCCGGCGGACACCCCGGGAAGCGGCAGGGGCGCTGAACTGGGCCCTGGTGCAGTGGCTGCAGGTGAAAAAGGGCCGCAGCGGGATGCTCGAAAAGCTGACTCGCCGGGTGTTGAAAAGCTTCCTGCTGCACGCACCGTCGGCGTTCTCAAACGGTCTGTGGGCGCGGCTGGAACAGGATCTGCCCTTCGTGCGCGATTTTGTGTGGTTTACCGACGAACCGGATTTCGAACGTACACAGGTCTTCCCGGGCTCGGTCCATTCCGGGCTGCTCTATCTGAATCTTAAGGGTCGTGAACCCTCCGGTGTGGTGGACGAAGCGGAGCGCGAGCAGCTGCTGGAAGAACTGGTCACCCGCCTGGAAAGCTTGAAGGATCCGCATACCGGCGCACCTCTCTTTACAAAGGTCTACCGTGCGTCTGAACTGTATTCGGGCACCAGGACGGATTCTGCTCCCGACCTGATCATCGACAGCTTCAGCTCGGCCTGGAACATCCGCCTGAGCAGCTACACGCCGGTGCCGGAGAAGATGGAGCACCGCTACTTTGTCAGCAGCCGGGTTGATTACGGGTGGCACAGCCGGGATGGAATTTTTGTGTTCGCCGGTGAGAATATTGAAGCCGGCCATGACGAGGGAAGCGCGCACGTCACCGATATCCCGGCCACGCTGCTCTATCTGTGCGGCGTACCTGTGCCTGAAGATTACGATGGCCGGGTGATGCTCGATGTGATCCGGCAGGACTATCGTGAAGCCCACCCTGTCCAGCACCAGCCGGGAGAGACCGGTGAGACGGCTTCTTACGACAGCTTCTACACCCCGCAGGAGAAAGAAGAACTGGCAAACCACCTGCGGGCCCTGGGTTACTTCTAAGTAAACCCGGTATTCCCTTATTAATGCGGAGGGTTGGTTGGATACACTGCCCCGGATTTTTATTGGTGGAGTAGGACGCAGCGGTACGACTATCCTGTATGACGCCATGCGCACCCATGAGCAGGTGTATGCTCTTCCGAAGGAAATGCGCCTGCTGCTCGATCCGGATGGGCTGATTAACCTGGTCGATGCACTTACTTATCGCTACTCCGTGATCCAGGCGCGAGAAGCCAAGTACCGCTTTGAACGCCTGATGAAGGTATATTTCACGACCCCCGATCAGGCTCCTTACAGGTCGTATGATTTCCCGGCCTGGCTGGGCGGTGATTATTACTGGAACCGGCTGGATGAATTCCTCGCCGCCCTGGTGGATGCAAAATACGAAGCCCGGTTGAATGAAATTGTCTATGAACGGCCCGAAGGATGGGTCAGCAGTTTTTTCAAAAACCTGAAAAACCCGGGCTACCGCGAGAAGACGGCCTTCCTCGAGCGCAAGTACGTAGAGGTCATTAAGTATTTCCCCGACCGGCAGGAACTGATCGCGCTAGCGCGGCAGTTTATTGACGACCTTTTCCTGCATGCCGCGCGCCAGCACGGTAAACAGACCTGGTGCGAAAAGACGCCGCACAACCACCTCAACCTGGATTTTCTGTGGGAGCTGTTCCCGGAAAGCGCCGTGATCCTGATTAAACGTGACCCGCGCGGCGTGGCGCTCTCTCTGCTAAAACAGCACTGGGCCCCGCACGATCTCGAGGAGGTGTGTCTGTATTTGCGCAATGTTTACCAGCGCTGGTTCGATGTGCGCTCCCGCGTCGACGTGGAGCGGCGCTGTTTTATCGAAATCAAGCTGGAAGATCTGGCCGAAGCGCAGGAAGATGTGCTACAGCAGGTCATGTCCCGGCTGGGGCTCTCGCCGGTCTTCATCAATCCGCCGCAGATAAAACCGGAGAGGGTCAATTACTGGCGGCAGGAAATGGCCCCGTCGGATATCCAGCTGGTCAACCGGCTGCTCGGCCCGTATATCGAGCGGATAGGCTATACCGTGTAGCCTGTCAGAGCGCTGAAGCGGCCAGGCCCTGAGCGAAAAACCGTGGATCAAAAACTCAAGATCGCATACGCCATTCAAAACGTTGGGGGGATCGACTTCACGCGCGATGTGGGCGATGTGGTGCCGGTGAAACAATCCCTGCGCGGGCTGGCACGGGCCGGCCACCAGATCGACTGTTTCCGGCTGGAAGGCCGCACGGTTGCGCGCTACGGCGATGTCTTTCGCCCGGAAGAAAAGACGGCGGTCCCTACGGGCCTGGCTGGCTCCGCACCGTTCAAGCTGCTGGAGAGCGGCGTGCGGCGGCTGCAGCGCGAACTGCGCCTGCCCTACTTCGCTTTATTCGATTCTTACCGCTTCTACCAGGCCTGTCTGAACATCCTGCCTGCTTATGACCTGTGCCACGAGCACAACGGCCTGTTAAGCACCGGCGCGGCCCGGGCATGCGCTCGCACCCGCACGCCGTACGTGCTTACCTTCAGTGCGGATCCCATCCTGGAAGCGGAGCTGACCGGCGCGCCGCTGACCGGCCTTCACCTGCAGGCCGCACGCCGGGCGGCGCACTTCACCTACCAGATGGCCGACCGCATCCTGTGCGTCTCGAAGCCTGCCCGCCAGCACCTGATTGACCACTGGGGAGTTCAGGCGGAGAAAATTGTGGTGATGCCTAACGGCGTCGATACCGCCCTGTTTGCCGCCTCTTACGACCCGCAGAAACCGCGCCAGGAGCTCGCATTGGGGGAGAGCCCGGTGGTGACTTTTGTGGGCGGCTTTCAGCCCTGGCATGGGATCGAACTGCTGGTGGAGGCCTTCGCCCGCGTGCTGCAGCAGCTGCCGCAGGCGAAGCTGCTGCTGGTGGGAGATGGCCCGGCCCGGGAGGGGATTGAGCGTAAAACCGCCGCGCTGGGGATCGAGCCTGCGGTGGTGATCACCGGCTTTGTCCCCCAGCAGCGCGTCCCCGAGTACCTCGCTGCGGCAGATGTGGCGGTGATCCCCTATCCCCGGCTGCCGCAGGAACTGTGGTTTTCGCCGCTCAAGCTGTATGAGTATATGGCGGCCGGGAAGGCCGTCGCTGCCTCCCGTTCGGGGCAGATTGCGGAAGTGATACGGCACGAAGAAAACGGGCTGCTGTTTGAACCCGGCAGCGTGGATGAGATGGCTGCCGCAGTGACCCGCCTGCTGCAGTCCCCTGACCTGAGGCGCCTGCTGGGTGAGAGCGCCCGCCGCCAGGCTGTGGAGCAGCACTCCTGGGACCAGTATATCCGCCGTCTGGAAGGGATTTATGAGGCGGCCATCCAGCATGCCTGCAAGCACCCGCTGAAAGAGAAATCGCTCGCGGCTTTACGGAATGAGCGTTAGGATGAAGATAAAAGTTTTCTCGATATTCCTGCTCCTGTTCACACTCCTGTTCGGATCGATTGGGGTCCGTACCGGGAACGTACAGGCACAGGGGCAGTGGTTCGGCCCTTACCGGCTTTCGAATCCAACCGGCCTGGTGGGGGGCGGCGCGGCCATGGCCGTTGACCCATACGGAATGGTCCACGCCTTCTGGGTAGAAGCCGACCTCCAGGATAACAACCGCCTGGCGATCCATTATGCTCGCTTCGATGGTGAGACCTGGTCGCCTTCAAACGACATCTATGTCGCCCCGCGCGGCATCCTGCTGCCTTTTGTTTCGGTTTTTGCAGACCAGAACGGGATGCTCCATCTGGTCTGGGTTCAGGGGAACCGCGGTCCGGTGCTGTATTCCTCTGCTCCGGCCAGCGATGCCCTCTCCGCGCAGTCCTGGTCGACGCCGGTATCGCTCGAAATGCCCGGCTTCTGGGCGCGCATGATTGTCGACCAGAACGGCGTCTACCACGTGCTCTTTTCGGATTATTATGGGCCGGAACCCGGTATTTATTATTCTAAGTCCACCGACGGCGGCATTATCTGGTCCACCCCGGTCTGGCTCGACCCGGACATTCCCGACGGTTACGCCCCCCAGACCATGCAGTTTGCGATGGATGAAGTCGGCGGGCTGCACGCCGTCTGGCATTATGTTGACAATGGATCGACCGGAGGGCTGGGCACCTGGGTGCGCTACGCACACTCCCTCGACGGCGGAGAGAGCTGGTCTTCTCCCTTCACGATTGATATCGCCGACGAGCGTATCGACGAACTGCGCCTGCCCTATCCCAACCTGGTGATTCAGGGGGAGACCATCCATGTCATCTACGCCGGCGATAGCGATACGCACCGCGAACACCGCATCTCGAACGATCGCGGCCGTACCTGGGGACCGCCTTCCCAGATTTTTGGCGATCTGCTGGGGCAGGCACTGGGCGACGACCTGGCGCTGGATTCGCTGAACCGCATCCATTTTATGGGCCAGCTGCGCTATCCCCACGGGCTGTATCACGCCACCTGGGAGAACGGTTTCTGGTCGGTGCCCTCGCTGGTTTACCTGATCGCCCAGAGCTCCGCAGATTCGATCGAAGACCGCATCCACGTACACAACGTGCGCATGGTGATCCGTGCCGGGAATCAGATCGTGGTCACTTTTACGAACTCGCCCACAGATCCGCACCTTGCCCTGTATTCCATGTACTATACGGTCGACGATGCTCCCCTGGAGACTCCATTCCCAACGCCCTCTCCGGCGCCTCCGCCGACAGAAACGCCGCCGCCCGAGGTTGTGGTGCCCACCGTTACCCCCAATCCCCTGCTTGCCCAGGGGAGCGATAATCTGCGTGCAGCGAGCACCACGCCCTCATCGGCCGGGCTGCTGGCCGCCGGTGTGATCCCCAGTCTGTTCCTCCTTTTGGGGATTGTGGCATATCATTATTTGAAAAAACGCGGGGGGTGAGGGCACCGTGCTGCCTGGAAAATTGAGCTCATTCACTGCAGGGGTATTCTGTATGGTTGGAGGTTTTTATGCTGCCTGGTTTTACCAGCGTGAGAAATTTTTCCCGCAGGCTGGATAACGGAATAAAACTCAAACTCTGGCAGCTGCGCCGGGCAACTTCCGAAATTACACCCGTTTTTCTCGTCGGCTGCGGGCGGTCAGGGACCTCTATGGTGGTGTGGCAGCTGGAAAGGCTGTGGCAGGTGACCCTGTACAACGAGGATCACCCGCTGGCTTTCGATAACTGGCGCCTGCGCGATCTTGATACGATTGAGCGGCTGGTCCGGGAGAGCCCCTCCCCGCTGATTGTCTTTAAGCCGATTTTGAACACACACCAGAGCTGCCAGTTCCTGGAGCGTTTCCCCAACGGGCGCGTGATCTTCGCCTTCCGCCATTATAAAGATGTGATTCCTTCCTCGATTAAAAAGTTTGGCGCTGACAGCCGCATCCGACATGTGGACGACTGGATGCGCACGGATTTTGCGGAGTTTGCCAGCGTGCCGCCTCCGGCAAAAACGAAGGAGGCCATCCGTTCACTCTATAACCCCCCGCTGAACCCAGAAACCGGGGAAGCACTGTACTGGCTGTTTTACAACCGCTTATACTTCGACCTGGGTCTGGATGCTGACCCGCGCGTCTACCTGCAGCAGTACGAAGCCACGGTGATCGAGCCGGTAGAGCAGCTGCGCAGGCTGTGTGCCTTTCTGGAAATACCCTTTCAGCCCTGGATGGTGCAGGGAATTTTCAGGAGCAGCGTCAAACGCGACCGTGAACTGCCCATCGATCAGCAGGTGCGGGCGGCCTGTGATGTCCTGTATGAACGCCTCTGTGAGGCTGCTGAAATCTGCCGGTAAAGGCATTTTTTACTCACAACCGGAGAAAAATTAATAACCTTGCAGATCTCATCGTAAGCTAAAGGCCTTTCCTTACAGTTTCGAAATCTTCTCTTAACCAGAGTCACCTTGAAGCGCCATTTCCCACATGCTATAAGTCGCATGGTCTTCACGAAGCTTCATCGAGAAATGGCGCCACCGGTCAAATGGAACCGGTGAGATTTAGAAAAGGTAGATAAAGCTTACAATGAGATCCAAACTGAATACGCTGCTGACTATCATCAGTGTACTTTCAATCGTCCTGACCACCTTCAGCGTTTCCAGTGTCGTTACGGTTCAGGCTTCAGATGGTGATGGCGGAGAAATTTACCTTCCCATCACGATCCGGGAGAAGTCCCAGGGCAGCAAGCCCGGGAGCTCGTCAAACGGTGAATGGGCTATGGCTGGGGCAAATCCCCAGCGCACTTCCTGGACTTCTACAGAAATCAAAGGCAAACTGAACCCGGTCTGGTACCGGCCCTTCGAACCCTATATTCCCCAGAAAATCCAGATCATCGCAGCATACAATACTCTGTATATCTCCACCGCCAATGGGCTCTATGCATTAGACGCTGACAGCGGCCAGGAGAAATGGGTCTATCCCACCAGTATGCCGCTGGGCCATTCCCCGACGATCGCCGACGGCGTGGCCTATGTGGGCGGTTTTGATCACAAACTGCATGCCATCGATGCGTTCACAGGCCAGCGTCTGTGGACCTTCCAGGCAGGGGCCGGGTTTGATACCAACCCTCTGGTCGTCGAGGGCAAGGTCTTCGCCGGTAACCGCGACGGCAGGTTTTACGCCGTTCACGCAAACGGCCCCAACGCCGGCAGCCTGGCCTGGAGTTTCCAGACGGGAGGCCCGATCCACTTCTCGGCGGCTTACCAGGACGGCATCGTGTACTTCGCTTCCAACGACAGTCACGCCTACGCCCTGCGTGCTGACAACGGCGACCTGGTCTGGAAGTCGGACAAACTGCCCGGCCAGGGCTTTCACTCCTGGTGGCCAGTTATCTACGGCGACTGGGTCATCTTCGCCGGCAGCAACAGCTACCGCTTTAACGCAGAACCGGGGGGCACCTTCCTCCATAATCTGGACGAAGAGGGCGTGTACCCCAACCGCGAACGTGACCCGCGTGGTACGCTCGTTGGCTTCCTGGGGAAGGAACCGGGCGACTGGGTCCCTGGTACACCGACCCTGGATACCAGCCGCAGCAACAGCAAGGGCACGACCAGACCCATTACGGAGTACCTGGAAGCGAATCCGTGGAGGCGTACGGTCTTCGTGCTCAACCGGGCTACGGGCCAGGAGTACACCTCCGATTTTGACCGCGATGGAAAACCGGAATACGCGCCCTTCCTGTGGTTCGGGACGCAGGGCGCCGGGAACCGCTACCCGCCGGTCGTCGGCGGCGACGGTGTGCTCTATATGAGCAACAACTACAAGTCCGACCCGCACATCGCCGGCGGGCACCTCACCGGCTGGAAGGTGGGGTCTCCCTTCATCAGTCTGGTCAGCGCGGTCTGGAACGCTGTGGACGAGCCGATTGGCTACTCGGCCGGCGGATCTACACTCTACTGGAACCGCTGCTGTGACCGCACCGCCGGTGGGATCGATCTGAGCACCCCGTATGAATCAATCTTTGCCAGTCAGGACGTCGCCGTTGAAGCGGCAGTGGACGCTTCCGACGCTTCTACGGCCGCACGGGAGTGGAACTATTTCAGCTACGACCTGGACAGAAAGATCCCCGGCTACAACGAGCAGACCTATGCCTGGGACCCCTACCATAAGCCCTTCGGCGGCGTGTACGGCGGCCGCATCGGTTATTACGGCTTCCATGGAGACACAAACGCTCCGGTTCCTTATAACGGGAAGATCTTTATGCACCGCGGCAATGCCATCATCGCATTTGGCACTTCGAAGGGCAACCCGGTCAAGCTGCCCACCGTAAAAAAGGTCAGCGCGGATGCTTTCACACCTGCGATCGGGCAGGACGCGCTCAAAGCCACATTGACTGCCGAGGTGCAGAAGATGCTGGACGCCGGTCACCTGCAGCCGGGTTACCTCAACCACGGTCTGCTCGACCAGCAGGCCAGGCGAACCTGCGGTGATAATCTGCTCGATTATTACCACCAGCCCGGCGAAACCATCGTTACGCTCATTCAGGCCCTGCCCTACCTGTCCCCGGATATGCAGCAGAAGGTCCGGAGCTATATCCGCTCGGAGTTCGAAGCGTATCCGCCCTACCAGTACAACCACATCGGCTACCGCGATGGGGCTGCGCGCGACGATTTCCTCATGCCTCCGGATATTGACCAGTCCCGCAAAGGCTATGGACCCCAGCAGACGAATTACGAGTTCTCCGCCTGGAAGATCAACCCTTACGCCTTCTATGCGATGTGGAAGTATGCCGCTGAGTTCGGCGAGGCGCGCACCATCTTTGATCAGAGCAAAAAACAGCTCAGCGGCCTGCCGGACGAAAGCTACCTGCTCAAGAACCCCCATGTCCACAACGCCTTCATCGCCGGATACATGGGTTATCTTGAGCTGCAGAAGCTGGCTGGTTATCCGGAGTCGGCGGATGTCAGAAGTGATCTGAATTATCTGCTCAATCTGCGGGCAAAGAATTTCTCAACCGAGCTGCCGGCTGCCTACTTTGAAGAAAACAACCAATTCTACTGCCGGGCGCTGAGCGTTTCCAGAAACTTTATCTACATGGTGCCTGAGCTGGCCCAGTATCTGCGAGACCATGCGCTCGAAAAAGTGCAGTCAGCCCTGCAGGAATATGAACGGGTAGCTCCTTACTGGTTCGTTTCCAGAGCGGAAGTTGCTTACGGGGAGGGGATTGTGTCTCACCTGTACGACCGCCACTCACTCTTCCAGGCGAAAGCCTATATCATGAATGCTCCACAGTCTGAGCTTCTACGCTACCTGGATGTGCCCGCATATGCGAGGGGGGATCTTTACTACATCCAGAACGTGATCGCCGCCATTCGGGCGGGATCCTGAAATAACCGGAAGGATAAAGGGGGGCACAAGCGTGCCCCCCTTTCGCACCGGCTTCTTTTCCCCCATAAACTGTACCGAAAACCGAAACGCTGTGGGCTTCCTGGAACCGGGAGACCTTTTCAGCATTAATCACCAAACCATCTATAAACTGGCAGGGTAAATGCGTATATTATTCATCTCAGCTTTCTACCCGCCGTACGTGATCGGCGGGTGGGAGCAGCTTGTTGAAGACATAAACCGGCGGCTGCAGGAACGCGGCCATCAAACCCTGGTGCTGACCAGCGATTACGGCGTGCAGGCCGGTTCGGTTTCACCGAACGGCGTGAAGCGCCTGCTGACCCTGGAAAGCGACCTGGTAAACTACCGCCCGCTGCAGTACTTCACATCCCATGAGCGCCTGCTGCGCCGCAATCTGCAGGCGGTGCAGGAGACCATCCAATCGTTCCAGCCAGACATTGTTTTCATCCATTCCATGTGGAATCTCTCGCCCGCCGTCGCCTGGCAGGCCGAACAGGCGTGTCCGGGCCGGGTGGTTTACTATATGGCCAACCCCTGGCCTTATGCGCCCAGCACCCACGAGCAGTACTGGCGCGACCCTGCACGCTCGCCGGTGCGGCGGGTGATGAAGGGCCTGCTGGCGCCGTTCGCCCTGAGGAAGATAAAAGCAGAACTGCGGCGATTTCCGCTTCGTTTTGAGCGTGTCCTGTGCGTCAGCCAGGCGATGAAAAATGACCTCGAAAAAAACGCCGGAATCCCCTCCGAACGGATGCAGGTGGTTTATAATGGCGTAGAAGTAGACCGTTTTACGCCGGCAGAAAAAGGTGCGGATGCACCTCACCGCCTTTCTCTCCTGTACGCCGGCAGCCTTGTCTCGCATAAGGGGGTCCACACCGCAGTCGAGGCAGTTCACCTTTTGAAACAGCAAAACCGGCTGGGGGAGACGACCTTAACCATCGTCGGTTCTGGTCATCCGGATTATGAAGCACATTTAAAAAATTTGACTGTCCAATACGGCCTGGAACAAAGCGTATTCTTCTGGCCGCGCGTCACACGCGAGGAGATGCCCGCCCTGCTGCAGAAGTTCAACGTGCTGGTCTTTCCGTCCATCTGGGAGGAACCGCTGGCACGCATGATGCAGGAAGCCATGGCTGCCGGCCTGGTGGTTGTGGGAACGCTGACGGGGGGCTCGCCGGAGATCCTGCAGGAAGGGGTCACCGGCCTGACCTTTACGCCAGAGGACGCTGCCGGGCTGGCCCGGCAGCTGGACCGGCTCGCCTCAGATCCGGATCTGTTCCAGCGGCTGGCTGCGAACGGCCGTCAGATCGTGCTCGAAAAGTTCGACATCTGCCGAATGATCGACGAGATCGAGCATTATCTCGTCCAGGCAGCAGGTTGATTAACGGGGGGGCATTTCAAACGGGGGCAGCTGGCAGACTTTCGATCATGCGCATTCTTTTTATCTCAAACTTTTACCCGCCCCATTATTCCAGCGGCGGGCTGGAGCTGTCCTGTCAGGAGATGGTCGAGGGGTTGAAAGACAGGGGCCACCAGATCCGCGTGCTGACCAGCCGCGCGCTGAGCGCAGAGGTCCATCATCAGGACCCGCCCTGGGTGCAGCGCACCCTGCACCTGGAGATGGAGTTCGCCTCCTTCGTTAACGGCCTGCACTTCTTCAGCCGCCGCAAACAGCGCGAGCAGGAGAACCTGACCATTCTGCGCCGCTGTGTGGACGAGTTTCAACCCGACATCATCTTCATCTGGGGGATGTGGAATCTGCCGCGCTCCACAGCCGCGCTCGCTGAGCAGCTCCTGCCTCAGGGGGTGGTTTATTACATTGCGGATTACTGGCCGACGCTTCCCGGCCAGTATGCGCTCTACTGGCAGCAGCCGGCTAAGAGCGCTGCCACCCGCCTGCCGAAAGCTGTGCTGCGGATTATTGCCAGTGCCATCCTCAGCCGCGAGCGCCTGCCGGCGCTGCGCTTCCCGCATGTCATCTTTGTCAGCCGTTTTCTGCAGCAGGAGTATGCCCGCCTGGGGATAACGGTCGGCGAAAGCCGGGCAATCGCCGGTGCCATCGACACCACGCTCTTCCTCAAGGAGGAACCGGCACATCAAAAACGAAATGGGGGCCTTTCGCTGCTGTATGCAGGACGCTTTTCTCCTGAAAAGGGCATCGAGACGGCCATTCTGGCGATGGATGAACTGGTCAACCGTCGTGGAATCGATGATGTCTGCCTGAAGCTGGTGGGCGGCGGCGATTCGAGCTATGAAACCCGGCTCAGGGAGCAGGTCCGCTCCGCAGGTTTAGAATCTCACGTCGTCTTTCACCCGCCGGTCCCGAAGGATGCCATGCCGGACCTGTACCCCCAGGCCGACGCCGTGCTTTTTCCCTCGATCTGGCAGGAACCCTTCGGGCGGGTGGTGGTGGAAGCCATGGCATCCGGCACGGTCGTAATCGGCACAGCTACAGGCGGAGCGGCCGAGGTGCTCGTCGACGGCGAAAACGGCCTGGTGTTCCCTCCCGGAGACCATCTGCGCCTGGCGGAGCAGATCCTGAAGCTGCGCGCACAGCCGGAGCTAAGGCGCCGGCTGGTGGAAAACGGCCGCCGGACAGCTGTGGAACGCTTCGACAACCGCCGCATGGTTGCCGAGATCGAAGCCTACCTTGAGTCCCTGCTCACACCGGCCGCACCTGCTGTGGAGCTGCGCTGATGCATATTCTCTTTCTATCCTCCTGGTTCCCATATCCGGCCAACAACGGGTCCAAGATCCGCGTTTACAACCTGCTGCGCGGGCTGGCGCAGCGGCATGAGATCACCCTGGTCAGCTTCACCGACCGGCCGGGAGAACCGGTGCCCCCGCAGCTTAAGGCGCTGTGCCGCCAGGTCTACACCGTCCCCGAAAAGCCCTACAACCCGACCAGTCTGCAGGCCCTGCTGGGTCTCTTCCAGCCGAAACCGCGCGTGCTGGTCGATCGTTATGAACCCCGCATGGCGGAGATCATCCGCCGGGAGCTGGCCTCGGGCCGCTGCGACCTGGTCATTGCCTCACAGTGGTACACGGCCTCTTATCTGGAAGGGATGCAGAACGTCCCTGCCATCTTCGAGGAAATGGAAGCCGGTGTGTTCGACGAAGGACCGGCCCGGCTCAACCCCCTGCAGCGCCTGCGCCGCGCACTGATGATTGCCAAGTTCCGCACTTATTTTCGCCGCCTGATCCCCCAGTTTGCCGCCTGCACCGTGGTGTCGGAGGTGGAACGGGAGAAGGTTCGCAGCCTGGTTCCGCACTATCCCGGGTTGGAGGTGATCCCGAATGCTGTGGGAGTGGACGATTACCGGGACGTGCGGGAGGATCCACAGCCTGGTCAGTTGATCTTCACCGGCTCGTTCACTTACGCGCCGAACTATGATGCCATGCTGTGGTTTGTCCAGGACATTCTGCCGCGGGTGCGCGCTGAGTTCCCGCAGGCATCTCTTACCATCACCGGCGACCACACCGGGATGCCCTTTCCGCAGGTTGAAAATGTGCACCTGGCGGGATTTGTCGATGATGTGCGCCCGCTGATCGCCTCATCCTGGGCGAGCATCGTCCCCATCCGGGTGGGGGGCGGCACCCGGCTGAAGATTCTGGAGGCCATGGCGCTGCGAACACCGGTGATCACCACCACCAAGGGGGCTGAAGGGCTGGATGTGCGCGCAGAGGAGCATTTGCTGGTCGCCGACAGTCCGGAAGATTTCGCAAAGGCGGTGATCCGCCTGTTGAGCGACCCTGCCCTGCGCGCACGTCTGGCGGCCAGTGGATATGAACTGGTAAAGCGCAAATACGACTGGAAGGTGGTTGTTCCCTGCTTTGTTGAACTGGCTGAGCGCACGGCTGCCGGTGCGGCCGTGCAAGATTTAGCGTTTGAAACGAAACCGGAATGACTCGTTATGGAACTTGCGACCTGGATCGGACAACTGCAGACGCGCCTGAACCGGCGCAGCAATATGCTTTACCGCCTGCCGGTCATTGGCGGGCTGTTCCTGCTCAGTGTATTTCTGGCTGTAAGGGTGAGCAGAAAGCGCCTGCCTCTGGATGACCTTGTTCGTGACCCGCTCGTGCTGATGATCCCGGCGCTGGCAGGCGTGATGCTGCTGTTGTTTCGCCCGCAGCTCGGGCTGCTGGCTTTGATCGCAGGCAGCCTGGTGGTGCCTTTCAAAATCGGCACGGGGACGGGGACATCCATCAACAGTGCGGTCCTGCTGGTTGGTGTGCTTTCCGGGCTGTGGCTGTTTCGCATGATTGCGCACGACCGGCAGATCACCATTGTTCGCTCACGGCCTATCTTACCTGTTATTGTCCTGGTCATCTCTGCCTTCGTTTCCTTCGCCATTGGCCAGCTTCCCTGGTCCTTTTTTGCCCAGCAGGCCTCCATCCCGGCCCAGCTTGGGGGCCTGGGGATGTATCTGTTTTCCGCGCTGGCGTTCCTGCTGGCCGCCAACACCATCCAGGAGATGAAATGGCTGCAGCGCATGTGCTGGCTGTTTATGGCGATTGGAGCCGTGTATCTGCTGTTCCAGTACATCCCTCCGCTGCGGAATATCGAAGTTGTGCAGGATGCGGTGACGAGAGGCAGTATGTTCTGGATCTGGCTGGCGGCCCTGCCGCTCAGCCAGGCCATATACAATGATGATCTGGATATTCGCTGGCGGCTGGCGCTGGTTGGCCTTACGGCCGCAGCTTTTGGCATCACGCTGGGGCGCTCCCTGGGCTGGACATCTGGCTGGCTGCCGGCTGCTGCAGCGGTGATGGTTATCGTGGTCGCGGGCCGCACCCGGTTGTCACTCTGGCTGACTTTGCTGATGATTCCGGTGGTCATATTTCTGGGCCTGGAAAAGATCAACAGCCTGATTTTTGTGGGCGACAACGAGTACAGCCTGATAACCCGGGTGGAGGCCTGGCGGATCGTGCTGGAGATCGTAAAAGACAACTGGGTGTTCGGTCTGGGGCCTTCGAATTATTACTGGTACACCTCGCTCTACCCGATCCTGGGTTATTTCGTCAACTTTAACTCACATAATAACTACATCGACCTGATCGCCCAGACCGGCGTGGTGGGCCTGCTCGCCTTCCTGTGGTTCGCTTTTGAAATTGGACGCCTGACCTGGAATTTACTCGACCGCGTCCCCCAGGGCTTTATGCGCGCCTACATGATCGGGGCGCTGGGTGGACTGGCAGGCATGCTTGTGGCCGGAATGTTCGGCGACTGGGTAATTCCCTTTGTTTACAACGTGGGCTATGAGGGTTTCCGTGCCAGTGTGCTGGGATGGATATTCCTGGGCAGCGTTGTGGCGCTGGAACAGATTGTCCTGCGCGAGAATCCGGCACCTTCCAGCACGCAGGTGGTGGATGCACAGATGGAAGGTGATTACGGGGATGCCGGTACGGCAGTTCCAGCCGGGGCGGAGGACGGTGCCTCGTGAAGCTCTCGATCGTGATCGTCAACTGGAATACGCGCCGCTATCTGGAAGCCTGCCTCGCTTCGATTTACCGCTATCCGCCGCGGACAGCATTTGAAGTCCTGGTGGTGGACAACCACTCCTCGGACGGCAGTGTAGAAATGGTGCAGCGCCGCTTTCCACAGGCGGTTCTGATCGCCTGCGGGCGCAACCTGGGTTTTTCTGGGGGCAATAATCTGGGCATCCGCCAGGCGCGTGGTGAGAATATCCTGCTGCTGAACCCGGATACCGAGGTGCTTCCGGGGGCGCTGGATCAACTGCTGCACTTTCTGGACAGCGAGCCGCAGGCCGGCGCAGCCGGCTCACGGCTGTTGAACAGCGACCGCACCCTGCAGCTTTCCTGTTCTCCGACGCCAACGCTCGTGCGTGAGTTCGCCAGGCTCTTCCACCTGCCGGGAATCCGGCCCGATGGTTACTACGCCATGCAGGATTGGGATCTCACACAGCCGCGCAGCGTGGATGTGCTTCTGGGTGCCTGTATTCTCATCCGCAGAGGGGTGCTGGACCAGATCGGGTTGTTGGACGAAGAATACTTCATGTATTCTGAAGAGACCGATCTGTGCCTGCGTGTTCAGCGTGCAGGCTGGAAGATTTACTGGGTGCCCCAGGCGGAGATCATCCACCACGGCGGGCAGAGCGCACGCCAGGCGCCAAAGGAAATGTTTTATCACCTGTACCGCAGCAAGGTGCTTTTCTTTCGCAAGCATTACAGCCTGCTCACTGTTTTCCTTTACAAGCTGATGCTGTTTTCCGCCAGCCTGGGGCGTTTTATGGCCGTCCCTCTTGTCGTTTTTAAAGATGCCTCCCGCCGCCAGGAATATCTGCAGCTCTGCAGCAACTACGGGTATCTGCTCTCAGCGCTGCCTCGATTGTAATAAAATGTGCATGATTATTAAAAATTGCTTATAAGAATTGTCGTAACAATATGTATTGTGAAGCGTTATATTAACTGTACAATACATCAAAACAGCAATGAGGGTAAAGAATGCTGGGGCCACATCCTCTTATAAACAATCTGCTATTTCGCTCTCACCCGGCTGCGCTTTTGAATGACCGGCAGGAGTATGTCGACATCTCAGTCGTAATTCCCCTGCTGAATGAAGAAGACAGCATCGAACCGCTGGCCGAGCAGACCATTGCGGCGCTGGAAAAGCTGGGGAAGACCTACGAGATTATTTTTATTGATGATGGCAGCACAGACAGCACCTTTGAGAAACTCCAGCGCCTGCACAAGACCTGCTCTAATGTGCGCGTGATCCGCTTCCGCCGTAACTTTGGCCAGACAGCGGCCTTTTCTGCCGGTTTCGATTTCGCCCGCGGAGCGGTCGTTATCACCATGGATGGGGATCTGCAGAACGATCCCAACGATATTGGCAAACTGCTGGAGAAAATCGATGAAGGTTATGACGTAGTCAGCGGGTGGCGTGTCAACCGCCAGGATACATTCATCACCCGCAAGCTGCCCTCACGCATCGCCAACGGGCTGATCTCGCGGGTGACCGGGGTGCGGCTGCACGATTACGGCTGCTCGCTGAAAGCCTATCGCAGCGAGGTGGTGAAGAACATCCATCTCTATGGTGAGATGCACCGCTTCATCCCGGCACTGGCAAGCTGGATTGGGGTGCGGGTAGCCGAAGTTCCGGTGAATCACAGCGCCCGTAAGTACGGCAAGTCGAAGTACAACCTCAGCCGCACGATACGGGTGATCCTCGATCTGTTTACCGTGAAGTTCCTGCTCGATTACGCCACCCGTCCCATACAGATTTTCGGCCTGCTGGGAATCACCAGCCTGACAGCCGGACTGCTGCTGGGCGGGTATCTGACCATTCTGCGCCTGTTTTTCGCCACACCACTGAGCGACCGGCCGATTCTGCTCTTCGCCGTGCTGCTGGTGATGCTGGGTGTCCAGCTCATCACGATGGGACTTCTGGGAGAAATCATTGTTCGCACGTATCATGAATCACAGGGAAAGGCCATCTATGTAATCCGAGATTTCCTGGCATCGCCTGAGCCATCCGAGAACACGTCGGAAGTTAACTGACCATTTATCATTCAACCTTACATCATTTGCTGGGGGGAACATGGAAGCACTCGCTCAGCCCGAGAACAAAAATCTGGATGGCCTGGTCCTCCAGGAGACAGCCGATATTGAGACTTCTTCAGAAGATTATGCACGCCGTTTTTCCGGAGCTGTCGGCGCCTGGTTTCTGAAGGTGCAGGAGGAAGCTACACTGCAGATGTTGAAGCCCTACCCGGGGGCTTCTGTTCTGGATGTGGGCGGTGGACACGGACAAATCACCGGCCCGCTGCTGGAGAATGGTTTCGAAGTTACCGTCCTGGGCAGTGATGAGGTCTGTGTACAGCGGGTAAAAACCTACCTCGATCATCCTGCCTTCCGCTTTCGAACGGGCAACGTCGTCGCCCTGCCGTACCACGACTGCCATTTTGATGTGGTCATCAGCTACAGGCTGCTCCCCCATGTAACCCAGTGGGAACGACTGCTGAGTGAACTGGCCCGGGTCGCCCGTTATGCCGTTATCGTTGATTACCCGGAAGCGTTCAGCTTCAACCTGATTGCCCCCCAGCTCTTTCCTTTCAAGAAGCAGCTGGAAGGGAACACCCGTCCGTTTACCTGTTTTCGGCGCTCTCAGCTCGAGCAGGTGTTTGCCAGGGCAGGATTTCAAGTTACCGACTGGTACCCGGAGTTTTTCCTGCCCATGGTGCTGCACCGTAAATTAAATTCGGTTGGTATCTCCACCAGGCTGGAAAATTTCTTCCGGGCAGTGGGGGGCACCCGGCTTTTCGGGTCACCAGTCATCTTAAAAGCTGTCCGCCAGGGAGGATAAAAAAATGGATATCCTTGTTCTGGCTCCACAGCCGTTTTTCGTGGAGCGCGGTACGCCCATTGCAGTGGATCTCGTTCTGCGCGGCTTATCCAAAAGAAAAGACCGGGTGGATGTGCTCACCTACCATCTGGGAGAGGATGTGCATTACGAGGGGGTCACCATTTACCGGACGCCGGATATCCCCTTTATCCGGGAGATTCGTCCGGGTTTTTCCATGCGGAAGCTGGTTTGCGACCTGCTCATGCTGCTGTGGGTCTTTCCCCTGGTGCTCCGCAAGCGCTATCAGGTCATCCACGCAGTGGAGGAAGCGGTTTTCATCGCCCTGCTGCTGAAATTCCTGTTCCGCATCCCCTACGTCTACGACATGGATTCCTCGCTCTCGGAGCAGATGATCGAGCGCTACCCGCGCCTGTTCAGGCCGGTGAAATTCTTACTGGCATTTTTCGAGCGCCTGGCAATCCGCAGGGCGATCGCCGTTGTCCCCGTGTGCGATGCGCTGGTGGAAGATATCGCTCCCTACAAGCCGGGACGTGTGGTCATCCTGCGCGATATCTCGCTGCTGGCATCTACCAGTAATCCTGTGAAAGAAGACCTGCGCGCCGAACTGGGGATCGAAGGGCCGCTGATGATGTATGTCGGCAACCTGGAAGATTATCAGGGAATCGACCTCTTGCTGGAGAGCTTCGCTTTGGCGGTGAAAAACGCGCGCAACAATGCCAGCCTGGTGATCATCGGTGGAAAGCAGGCGGACATCCAGAAATACCAGGCCCTGGCGCGCAGCCTGAACATCCACACGCGAGTGCATTTCCTCGGCCCGAAGCCGGTTGAAAACCTGGCGGATTATCTGGCGCAGGCCGATATCCTGGTATCCCCGCGCATCAAGGGTAAAAACACCCCCATGAAAATTTACTCCTACCTGGACAGCGGGAAAGCGCTGCTGGCGACAAACCTGCCCACGCACACGCAGGTGTTGAATGATAACGTGGCGCTTCTGGTGGACCCCTCACCCAGGGTGTTCTCTCATGGGGTGCTGAGGCTGGTTGAAGACCGCTACCTGCGCCAGAAGCTTGGTCAGGCCGCGAAGGAGCTGGTGCAAGAGCGCCACACCTATACGGTCTTTCAGGAGACGCTGAACACGCTCTACGACTGGATACAGATCGACCTGGGGCTGCAAAAAACGGCATCAGGCAGTATCCAGACCCCTGAAGCTTTCACTGCCGGGCTCAGGCAGAAGAAGACGACTCCCAACGATTAACCGTTATGCAGAGAGATATCGCTGGGCTATCCTCGAAGCAGTTCGATATCGCTGTGATCGGGGGCGGAATTTACGGCGCCTGCGTGGCATGGGAGGCCGCCTCGCGCGGGCTGTCGGTCGCGCTGGTGGAGAAGAATGATTTTGCCTGGGCCACTTCAGCCAACAGTCTGAAGACAATCCACGGCGGCTTCCGCTACTTGCAGAACATGGACCTGGCGCGCATCCGGGAGTCGGTGGTCGAACGGCGAAACCTGATGTATATGGCGCCCCATCTGGTGCATCCCCTGCCGGTTCTGGTGCCGGCTTACGGCCACAGCATGCGCGGCCTGGAAGCTCTTTCAGCCGGTTTGCTGGCCTACGAAGTCCTCAGCGCCGACCGCAATCGCCTTTCAGACCCCAGCAAGTACATCCCCTCCGGCCGGCGGCTCTCGACGAACGAGGTCCTTGAGCGTCTGCCGGGCATTCCCAAAAAGGGGCTGAGCGGCGGCATCGTTTTTTACGATGCGCAGGTTTACAACTCAGAGCGCCTGGTGATCGCCTTCCTGGAAGCAGCCTCCCGCGCTGGAGCCTGTCTGGCGAATTATGCTGAGGTCACCGGTCTGCTGCTCGATGGCGGCCAGGTGACCGGGCTGGTGGTGATGGACCGCGAGAGCGGCCTGAACTTCCAGGTGCGGTCCCGCCTGGTGATAAACTGCGCAGGCCCCTGGGCCAACTGTATCACCGCTATGGCGGGGAAAAACGGATCTCAGCCCGTCCCCGGCCTGGCGCGCGCCGTAAACGTGATCGTGCCGGCCATCTTTGACGACTATGCCGTTGGTCTTCCCGGAAAGAATAACTATCAGGTCAACGGCGCAGCGAACAAGACGAATTTACTTTTTGTCTCCCCCTGGCGGGGGTATTCGGTTGCCGGGACCCTCTACACCCCGCACAACTTGCCGCCGGACCAGCTCAATGTGACGGGCGGTGAGCTGCGCTTCCTGCTCCAGCAGCTCAACCAGGCCTATCCGCCGGCGGACCTGTCGCTGGAAAATATCACCTTTGTGCATGTCGGGCTGCTGCCCCTGACAGAGGCGTATCCACAGCAGCCGGCTTTTGCCCTCGACCGCCGCTATCACATCATAGACCACCGCAGGGAGGGACGCGACGGGCTGTGGACGGTCGTAGGGGTCAAATACACCACGGCTCGCGACGTCGCTCAAAAAGTAATCACACGCGCCCTCATTCGCCTGAACAAACATTTCCGTCGTTCTGTGTCGGCGAAGATGCGCCTGCCGGGCGGCGAGATCGAAGATTTCAACCGCTTTGCTGACGGTGCTGTGGACAGCTGCCCGCAGGGGCTTCCGGCCCATCTGGTCCGCTCGCTGGTGCACAACTACGGGTCCGAGTACCCCCGGGTGCTGGCCTGTTTTGACCCGCATGACAGTCAGGGACAGTCGCTGCCTGGTGATCTGGCCCTGCTGCGAGCTGAGGTGCTGCATGCTGTGCGCTTCGAAATGGCGGTAAAGCTTGCGGATGTGGTGCTGCGCCGCACAGAACTGGGATCGGCAGCCCGGCCTGCACGCTCTGTGCTGCAGCTGTGTGCCAGTGAGATGGCCCGGGAACTGGGCTGGGATGAGGCGCGCATTACACGGGAGATCGAAGAAGTTGAGCGAATTTACCACTGGAACGGCCGCGAAAGTTGAAACCCCGGCCGGCGTGGACTGGCCGCTGCGCCTGTTCAATAAATCCGTCCTCAAACAGCGCAAGCTGCGCGAGATCGTAGATATGCTCGGCCCGGTGGACGGCCAGCACTGCCTGGATATCGGCGGCGATAACGGGGTGATCAGCTATCTGCTGCGCCAGCGCGGCGGTGCCTGGAAGAGTGCGGACCTGGATGCGCATACGGTGAACGCCATCCGTGAGCTGGTCGGCCCGCAGGTCTACCAGATCAATGACCGGCAGGTCCCATTCGATGATAACGAGTTCGACGCTGTGGTGATCGTGGATTTCCTCGAACACATCGAGCGCGACGATCACTTTATTGCGGAAATGCAGCGTATTCTGAAGCCGGGCGGCAGGTTGATTATCAACGTCCCTCACATCAAAAACAGCCTGCTTCGTCGTTTGCGCCAGGCCATCGGCCAGACAGATGAAAAGCACGGTCACCTGCGGCAGGGATATAACCAGCAGACCATCGAGATCCTCCTGGGAGATCGCTTCACGCTGGAGGCTTCGAAAACCTATTCGAAGTTTTTTTCAGAGTTCATCGACACGCTGATCGTGTTTTCGGTTTCTTTGCTGAAAGGGAAGAAGCAGGAGCAGTCTAAGAAAGGACTGGTGGTCACAGGAAAGGATTTAAAGGCCTACCAGTCGATGTTCCGTTTGTATGCCCTGATCTATCCGCTGGTGTGGCTGGTATCTAAACTGGATGCGCTGCTCTTTTTCCGCAGCGGGTATATGTGGATCGGTAGAGCCAGGGTGAGGAAAAGCTGAGTTGTTTCTGTATACAGGGGGAGGGCCGCAGCAATAACTAAATTTACAGGTGTTAACAATGTCGGTAAATACTGTACTGGTAACCGGTGGAACTGGTTTTACGGGTGGTCATCTCTGTGAAAGATTGGTAAAGGAAGGATATCACGTTCGTGCTCTGGTTCGAGAACCGGAGAAGGCCCAGGATCTGCAGGGCTGGGGCGTTGAGATCGTCCCGGGAGATGTGCGCGATCCGCAGTCGCTGCAGGCAGCGGTGCAGGGGGTTGATACGGTTTATCACATCGCTGCCCTTTTCCGCCAGGGGAATGCCTCCCGCAGGGAGCTGTGGGAAGTTAACGCACAGGGCACTGAGAATATGCTTGAAGCGGCCGCCCGGGCCGGCGTGCGTCGTTTTATCCACTGCAGCACGATCGGCGTTCACGGCGATGTGAAGGATTCACCAGTCAATGAAGATGCTCCCTACAGCCCGGGGGACGAGTATCAGGAGACCAAACTGGAGGGCGAGCTGATCGCTCAGCGCTACGTGAAGGAAGGCCGGCTGCCGGTGACCATCTTTCGTCCGGCAGGAATTTACGGCCCGCGCGATCTGCGGTTCTTGAAGCTGGTGAAGTCTATACAGCAGGGCACCTTCGCCATGATCGGATCGGGGAAGACGCTGTTTCACCCTGTATATATCGACGCCCTCGTCGATGGAATCCTGCTGTGTGCTGAAAAGGATCAGGCGGTAGGAAAAGTGTACATTCTGGGCGGTAGTGAGATCGTCAGCCTGAATGAGCTGGTAAATGTGATTGCCAGCGTGCTGGGCGTCCGGCCTCCGTTTCTGCGTGTTCCTTTCACCCCGGTCTATGCCGTCAGCTATCTGTGCGAACTGGTCTGTGCTCCGCTAGGTATTGACCCGCCGCTGTACCGCCGCAGGACAGCCTTTTTTCACAAGTCCCGCGCCTTTGATATCTCACGCGCCGTGAAGGAACTGGGTTTCAAACCTGAAGTAACGCTGCGTGAGGGGCTCGAATGCACTGTGCAGTGGTATGAGCAGAACGGATTTATCCGACCCAGGAACTCGAACTCGCATAAGGAAGAAATGCTCCTATGAAAAATCGCACTGGTACTCAGCGCATATGTGTTTTGGGGAACTTTTCAGGCCGCAACGCGGGAGATATGGCGATTCTGGGTGCCCTGATCCAGGATGTATCGGAACAGTACCCGGAGGTGAAATTTGTGGTGCCCACCATGAACCCCGGTTTTGTGCGCCGCTCGTTTCCCGATCATGACGTGGAAGCGGTATCGCTTATGCCCTGGGCGCTCAGCCTGAAGATCCTGGGGCTGCCCGTCTTCCGCGCCGTGTTGAGTTCGGACCTGGTGCTGGTGACAGACAACATCCTCTTCGATATGAAGCTGCTCAACCCGCTGTTCAACTATCTCTTCACGCTTTCACTGGTGCTGCCCCTGGCGAAGCGCCGCGGCATCCCGGTAGTGCTCTATAACATGAGCCTGGGACCCGTCTCCACACCGCGCGGCATTGCCTGCTTCAAACGGGTGATCGACAGCACCAGGCTGCTCATCCTGCGCGATACCCAGTCGTGCGATTTGCTGACTCGACTGGGACTGAAACACGGCCCGGTTGAGATCCGGGCTGACTGCGCCCTGAACACCCGCCCGGCCGGCGCTGCACGGCTCACAGAGATCATCCGCAAAGAAGGCCTGTTCCAGAATCCGCACGGGACCATCGGTTTCAATATCAATGCCTACCTGGACGCTTACATCCGTAAGGACGGCGACAGCGCCGATGTGCAGCTTTTCTCGGATGTCATCGCCCAGACCGTCGACCGGTTGATCCAGGCAACCAGCATGGATGTGCTCTTTATCGTGACGCAGGTGATGGACATCCAGATTACAGAGGACGTGCTGCGCCGGGTGCGCAATCGCGAACGGGTGCGGGTGATTTCCAACAAAGACTACAGTTACCAGGAGCTGACCGCTGTGATGGGGCGGCTGGAAATTCTGGCTGGTATGCGCACGCATGCGCTCATCCTGGCCGCCTCGGTCGGCACTCCAGTGGTGGGAATTATCTCTTATCCCAAGACAGCGGGCTTCCTGGAATCGATCAACCAGAGTGAATGGACGATCCCGTTCAAAGACCTGTCGGTCAGCGCACTGACCGATCTGGTGCTGAGGGCCTGCCGGCAGCGTGCTCAAATCCGTGAAAGTCTCCTTCCAGCGGTGGAGGCGGAAAAGGAAAAAGCGCGCGACGCTGCAATGCTGCTGCGTCCCTACATGAAAGGACAGCCGGGGATCGCTTATCAATCGCAAAAGACCGCCGATCATGTGCCCTGAAAGGCACTCCTTTGCTCGATGACTGGTGCTGCTGTTTACTGTAAAGGTATGGTTCATGGATGACGGATCAAAACGAACGTTCTTATCTTGAATTGGGACTCCAGCAGGCGGAATCCCCGCTGTGGGTGATCCCCAGGGACCTGTGTACACGCTGCGGCGCCTGTCATGTCATCTGCCCGACGAATGTAGTGCGCTTTGAGGATGAGTATCCTTTTATTCAGACCGGCGGCTGTATTGACTGTGGTCTGTGCCTGGATGTCTGCCCGGGTATCGAGTTCAACCTGCAGGAAATGCACCGGGAGATGTATCAGGCGGATTACGACCCCACAAAAATGGGCGGTCACTACCGCCAGGCCTATGTAGGGTTTTCATCCCGTCCGGACGTACGGAAAGAAGGGGCCTCCGGCGGTGTCGTAACCCAGATGCTGATCCACCTGCTGCGTGAGGGAATGATCGATGGAGCGATCGTCATCGGCAGTTCCCCCGATGACCCGACTATTCCGATGCCGTTTATCGCCCGCACTGAAGCGGAGATCCTGGAAGCGGCCCAGTCCAAGTACTCTGTTGTCGCCAACACAAAGGTGCTTCGCGATCTGCGCAAAACGAAAGAGCGTTTTGCCTTTGTTGGTGTGGCCTGCCAGATTCACGGACTGCGCAAGCTGCAGAAGCTGAATAAGCGCATGGCTGAGCGCTGTGTGATCACGATCGGGCTGGCCTGCCGGGGCACCCTGGAACGCCAGGCAACTCGCGATCTGCTTCAGGTGCAGGGCGTAAATCTGGAGCAGGTTCAAAAGCTGGAATACCGGGGTGGGCCCTTCCCGGGGAAATTCAGGGCTCGCTATAAGGATGGTTCCATTCAGGAGTTGAGTCCCTTTGAGTTTAAAGACGGCGCATTTCTCAACCTGATGCGCCTGTACATGCCGCCGCGCTGCCATCTCTGCCCCGATTACTCCGCCGAGTTCGCCGATATTTCCTGTTCGGATATCTTTCTGGGCGGCAAGGATGGTGACTACCGCTACAAGCAGGGTACCACGGTGGTCGTCTGCCGCACTGAGAAGGGCGAGCAGATTTTGAAGGGTATGGTGGAGAAAGGCGCGCTGTATCTGGATCCGATCCAGCCAGAGACGCTCGAGATGAGCTACAGCCATGTGCGCCGGCACCGCAAAGCGATCCCATTCCTGCGCATTCAGGATCTCAGGAGAGCAGGCAGGCCGGCACCCGAATACGGAATCGAAGTCAAATCGAGATTTTCTGACCGCATTTATGACCTGTTCTACCGGGCGACCTATTTCTTTACGCCTTTCCCCCGGCTCAAGATCCTGATCCTGCGCTTCCTGTATTCGCCGCTGGGGACAGCTCTGATTGGCCTCAAAGTCAGTGTCAAAAAGGTACGCCGCGGGCTGAAGGCGAGGAAAGCCTGGTCGCGCGGCGCCTGACCTGTGCGGCGGCAGGTGACCCGCTGGCGAATCACGGGTGAAGGAACTCTTTACATCGAATGAAGGCGAGGCAAGAAAATTGAAAACGAAACTGAAGAACGTGGCCCTGCTGGCCATCACAGCCCTTCTGCTTTATCTGGTCATCCGGCGTGTCGGGCTCGAGGAACTGCTGCAGACCCTCGGTCAGGCGGATTGGCGCTGGGTAGCCATCTCTCTGCTGGTGACCCCTTTACTGGCCCTGGTAGGTGTTATTAAGTGGGTGATTTTGCTGCGGGCGAAAGGCATCTCGGTGCCGCTGCGGCGTCTGTTCGCCCTTTACCTGGTGGGCCGCTTCTTTAACTACTTCCTGCCGTCCAACGTCGGCGGCGATGTGGTGCGCGCTTACGAACTGGGTGCTTACACGCGCCAGGGGGCAGAAGCGCTGGCTTCGGTCTTTGTCGAGCGCTTCACCGGGTTTGTAATTCTGGTGCTCTTTGCTGTTGCCTCGCTGGTATCGCACCTGGAACTGCTGCAGGGTACCGGTCTGGTGCCGGTGGTCATTCTGGCTGTGCTGATTCTGGCGGCTGTGCTCTGGCTGGTGCTGGACGCACGACCGCTGAACTTGGTGACACGCTGGATCCGCTTCCCGTTTGCTCAGAAATACATCCTCAAGCTGCACAAAATTCACACCAGCATCAATACTTACCAGCACGAGCGGTCCGCGCTGCTGGCTTCCCTGTTCTGGTCGGTGGTCTTTATGCTGCTGGCGATTGCCAACGTTTACACAAGCGCCCTGGCATTTTCTCGTCCCGTCTCGCTGGTGGATGTGGCGGTCGTCGTGCCGATCATCCTTGTGGTGGCTATGTTCCCCATCACGATCAACGGCATCGGTCTGCAGGAATGGGCTTATGTGCTTATGTTTACCTGGCTGGGAATGCCGGCCTCGCTGGGGCTCTCCACCATCCTGCTCATCCGTGCCAAAGACATCCTGCTTGCGCTGTGCGGCGGCATCATCTACCCGCTGCTGAAAATTGGGCCCAGGCAGGCTTCCCTGGCGGAAGCGGAGGCCGGTCCGGTTAAATGATGTTTTCGACAGGATGGGTTTGATATGACCTCACTCCACCAGCAGCCTGCGTTTTCCGATCCGGTTCAGACCGGTGAAGCAGTCAACGCGGACAGCGGTAATCGCGATACGCATTTGAGAACGCAGAAAGCCCTTTTGGAGGAAGGCAGCGCGCTGCAGAAATACCAGCGCCTGGTGAGCGGTACGAATGGGATCCCCGGTTTGCTCAAATATGAGCTCATCACCGGCCTGTTCGGAGGTCTGCCCGGTGTCCTCGGCCTGGCCCTGAGGCGTTTCTTCTACCGCTTCCTGTTTAAAAAGATGGGCAGGGGCGTGATCATCGGCCGGCACGTCACCATCCGGCACCCGCAGCGCATTGAGCTGGGAGACCAGGTGGTGATCGAAGACGGAGTGGTTCTGGATGCCAAGGGCGATGCGGGCGATATGGTCATCGAAGATCAGGTGTTCATCGGCCGGGGGACGATCCTCACCTGCCGCAGCGGACCGCTGCGCATCGAGGCAGGCTCGAGCATCAGCAGCTACTGCCGCATTGGATCGGGGAGGATCGGGCGTAAAGTCCTCATCGCCGCGTATGTCTACCTCATCACCGGCGGTCACAGGACCGATCGCTGGGATATGCCGGTTATCGACCAGCCGGCCGAGTTTAAAGGCGGTGTTGAAATCGGGGACGGCTGCTGGATTGGCGCCTTCTGTGGGGTGATGGATGGGGTCAGGATTGGTCATAACAGCCTGATCGGCGCTCACAGCCTGGTGACCAGGGACATACCGCCATATTCGATTGCCGTGGGCGTTCCGGCTGAGGTCAAACGCGACCGGCGTGCCGCCCAATGAGCATCTGCAGCGGGCGATTCTGCCGCTGCCGGTACGGAGGAGAACAGATAAGAAAAACCTTTCAAATGTGCAAGTTTTCCCTGAAAAAAGGACAATTTGCTAACCGGACCTTAACTCGCATTTGACATAATGGTTAAGAGCCCGGCGGCCTGCGGTGGCTATAATGCGCCGCATGTTTGCCAAACTCTCAAAAACCATACTGATTGTCGTTTCGCTCACTGTGATCCTGGCAGCCCTATTTCCGGTGGGCGCTTTCGCTCAGGAGGGGGGAGTGGAGGCAGATCCTCTGGAAATCGCTGACCAGGAGAGCCTGGCTGTTGATGCATCGCAGCTGTCAGCAGATGGAAACTGGATCCGGTTTCGCGGCCGCACAATCCTTCCCGTGGGAGACTCCGTAACGCAGGGCTGGATGGTCCTGGGGAAGAATTTCGATCAGGAGGCTTATCTGAATGCTCTGGACAGGCGCGGCATCAACGCTGTGCTGATCTGGGCATACATGGGGATTTCGGATCAGAAAGCTGACGAACGCATCGGTTACAACGCGCCCGAACTGTGGCCCTGGGTAAAAGAAAACGGAAAGTTTCAACTCGACCGTTTCAACGACGAATATTTCAACCGCCTGCGCTCTTTTGTTCAGTCGGCCAATACAAAGGACATCATGGTTGTCATCACGGTGCACGACGGCTGGACGAAAGACAATTTCAGCGGGCATCCCTTCAATAAGGCCAACGGTGGACCGCTGGACAGCAACGGTCAGTATGTGGAACTGGCCGACTATGCACGGGAAATGCCTGCTTCCTACAACGAGAGCTGGGGCCGGAAAGAAAAGCACCAGTATTACCTGGAGCGTTTTTCCGACCGCCTGATCCAGGCGACCGGCGACCTGCCCAACGTGATGTATGAGATCATGAACGAAGGGGAGTGGTACAACCAGACTGCCAACCGCAAGTTCCAGGTCCACTTCCTGGACTTCTTCAAGGCCCGCACCGCTGCCCCGCTGCTGGTCAACGATGATCACGTCGGCGGCGCCGATTTCTTTGGGGAACGCAATGCGGACGTGATCACGCTGCACAAACCTTTATGGAAGCGGAGCGATTCGGCCAGGACCTTCTTCAACCATCACGCTTCGCAGTCCAACGCCAAACCGGTGTTCTTTACCGAACCAATCCCCGACTACCGCGGCGACCGCGCCGATCTGACCGCCATCATGCGCATGATGTGGGGCACGATCCTGGGCGGCAGCGGGTTCGTGATGCAGAATGACGCATCCTTTGGGTTCGACCCGAACACCCGCATGGCGGGTAAGGCCGGCGCTCGTGACGCCCTGTTAGACCTGGAAGGCCACGCAGCGCGTTTTATCAACGATGCGAACCGCGATCTGAGCGCGATGGAGCCCAAGGGTTCGCTTTGCTCCACCGGTGTCTGTCTGGTCAACCCGGGTAAGAATTACCTGGTGTATGCCCAGAACGGGAGCAGTTTCACTGTGAACCTGCGCGGTTATAACGATACCTTTGAAGTGAGCTGGTATAACCCTGAGACCGGTGAACTGAAGCGTGACCAGGACATCCCGGGCGGCAAAGAGGTTTCTTTCTCACCGCCTTCGAACTCCGACTGGGTGCTGGAGCTGCGCCGGGCGGCAGGTGCGACCAAACCCGACCCGAAGCAGCCCCAGCCAACGCCGCAGCCGCCCCAACCGACACAAGGGCCACCCAAACCACAGCAGCCGGCGCCGACCCCCAGTGGCCCTGGCCAGCAGACGCCGCCTGTGGATAGAGACCCTACATTTCTTCCGTTGATCAATAACAATGGTTGAACGTTGACCATTAGATGAAGAATACAGCAGGCCGCCATTCTACGAGCGGCCTGCTGTACCCGGGTTTTCACGGCAGGCATAAATGACAGGGAGGAAAAATACACATAATTTCTCAACGAGGAATGCTTAAAACAGGTTAAAATATAACGATACAATTTCTTCCGGCTGGTGGGGATCTTTAGCCGTTCGCCACATTCCTACTAACAATTTATCGGGGGGATCATGAGCAGTATTACCGGTCAAGACATTACATCACACGAGGAGAAGGCAATGAAGCACAGGATACTGGTGACAGGTGGAACCGGCTTTGCAGGTTCGCATCTGGTCAGGCGTTTACTGCACATGGGACATGAAGTGGTTGCCCTGGACAACCAGAAGGGGATCGTCTTCGACGAACTGGCTGCGGAGGGGGCGGAGATTCATATTGGCAGTGTGACCGACCGGCAGCTGGTCAACCGCCTGGTGCAGGGCTGCGATATCGTCTTCCATCTGGCTGCTGCCTTCCGAAAAGTCGATCTGCCAAAAGAGGTCTACTGGGACATCAATGTGAACGGCACCCGCTATCTCCTGGAGGCGGCTTACGAAGCGAAAGTGGCTCGCTTTGTGTACTGCAGCACCTGTGGGGTGCATGGTAATGTGGAAAATCCCCCGGCTGCCGAGGATGCGCCTATTGCACCCGAAGATTACTACCAGTTCACCAAGTATGAGGGGGAGAAGGTCGTTCATGAATTCATGCAGCGCGGCCTGCCGGCGGCCATCCTGCGCCCGGCCGCTATCTACGGTCCCGGAGACCCCGAACGCTGGGCGATGCTGTTTAAGCGCGTGGCGCGCGGCTGGTTTCCCATGCTGGGAAACGGGAAGGTGACTTATCACCCGCTCTATATTGACAATCTGACCGACGCTTTTGTGTTGGCCATGGAAAAAGACGCCGCACTGGGGCAGACCTACCTGATCGCTGATGATTGTTACTACCCTATCGAGGAGATCGTCAAGATGGTCGCCCAGGTGCTGGAAATCGATGTGAAGATTTATCACCTGCCTTATTTCCCGGTCTGGTTTACCGCCCTGCTGGTCGAGACCGCTGCCCGGCCGTTCAAGATTTCGCCGCCGATCTTTCGCCGCCGGGTGGACTGGTTCCGGCAGAACCGGGCATTTGATATCAGCAAAGCCAGAAAAGAGCTGGGCTATAACCCGCGCGTCGATCTGCTGGAAGGGCTGCGCAGAACGGCCGAGTGGTACCGCGAACACAACCTGATTTAACAGGCACCTGCAGGGGGGAGGGAAGACAGAACCCATTACAAACAGGAAAGCCCGATGGACACGGAAAATCTGAACTCTGATGCCAGCCTGCAGGCGGGGCCAGGGCTGCATACACAATTGTTTTCACCACACAAATCGGGGTATCAGAAGTACCGTGAGATGGTTGTAGGTGATCGCGGCCTGCTCGCGCTGCTCTGGTTTGAACTGCTGACCACATTTCTCGGTCCGATCCCCGGTGCGCTGGGACTGTTTCTGCGCCGCATCTTTTATCCCACCCTCTTTAAAAGCGTCGGGAAGGACGTGGTCTTTGGCCGCAACCTGACCCTGCGCCATCCGCATAAGATCTCTATCGGCAGTCATGTGATCATTGATGAAGACTGCACACTGGATGCCAAAGGGGAGAGCAACCAGGGCCTCACCCTGGGTGATTATGTCACCATAGGCCGGTGGTCCTCGCTGGTGTGTAAGAACGGGGATATTGAGATCGGATCCCATGTCAACATTGGCACCACGGTGAAGATTATTGTCAACGAGGGAGGCCTGATCCGCATTGGCAGCAATATCGACATCGGGTCGCTGGCGCATTTCTCTGGCGGGACGTACGATTACGACCAGCTCGAAACGCTGCCTTCCGCGCGTAAAAAAGAGACCCTCGGCATCACCGTTGAAGATTTCGCCTGGATTGGCGTAGGAGTGATTCTGCTGGACGGCGTTTGCATCGGCAAAAAGAGCATCGTCGGTGCAGGCGCCGTGGTAACCAGTGACATCCCTCCCCATTCTGTCGCCGTCGGCGTACCGGCCAGGGTGATTAAAAAACGAATCTGAGCAGTAACGGAGGTCAGCCAGTGAAAAAGCGGCTTCTATTTGCGGCTAAGCTGCTGGTCAGTTCGTTGCTGATCTGGTATCTGTTCTCACGTGCAGATCTGTCGGGAGTGCTGTCTGCGATCGTGATGGCCAATGTATTCTGGCTGGCCGGCGCACTGTTTACGATCTATCTGGGCAAGGTGTTCACCGGTTACCGCTGGCAGGTGCTTCTGGCTGCACAGGATGTGCATATCCCCCTGCGCACCCTGATCGCATCAGTTTTCGTAGGCCAGTTTTTCAATAACTTTTTGCCCACCACATTTGGCGGTGATGCCGCGCGGGCTTATGATACCGCCGTGTACAGCAAGCAGCCGGCAAAATCGCTCACCTCGCTGTTTCTGGACCGCTTAATTGGCGTCCTGGCGCTCGCATTGCTGGCGCTGGTCGGGCTGCTGGCCGGATTTCTGGCTCATCAGGATGTCCTGTTTTATGTCGGACCGGTGCTGGGCGTTTTCATCTTCTGCGCCGGTATTATCGGGGTTGTCTTCACTCCAGCGGCTGCTAAGCTGTTCGAACGGCTGCTGGAGAAGATCGGGCTGAAGAAGGCTGCAGGGATGGTCAGAGAGATCACTGGTTCGATGGACCAGATCCGCCGGGACAGGAAAGTGCTGCTGATCGCCTTTCTTGTCTCGCTGGCCCTGCAGGTTAATGTCGTTCTCTTCTACTACATGATCGGGCGTGCGCTGGCCGTTGATATTTCGATGCTCTACTATTTTATTCTGGTCCCCATCGCACTGGTCATTTCCACAATCCCGTTTTCGATCAATGGGATTGGTCTGCGCGAAGGAATCTTTGTATTTTTACTGAACCAGCTTGCAGTGCCTGCCGAGACGGCCATCGCCCTCTCTCTGATTTCTTTCGGCCTGCTGCTTACCCAGGGGGTAGTTGGGGGAATCATATTTGCCCTGCGGGGGACAAATTTATCTCGCCTTTTACACAAAAGAACCACATAAAAGGTCGGTTCATATTCCTTTTTTACAGTTGAACAGCGCTTACCGGTACGTTGTTTGCGGGTAGGGTAAGGAGCAGGTAGTCATGGCTGGTATTCGATGGGTCAAGAGAACTTTTGCGATTACGCAGTATTCAATGCTGGCTGCAGTACTGGTTGTCAGTCTGATCGCCGGCGCAGCGCCGGCTTTCTTTATCAATCAACACCGCGCGCAGGCGCAGGCTGCCGTGCTGTTTTCCGATAACTTCGAGCGCGGGAACAGCAGCACGCTGGGGAACGGCTGGGTGGAGGTGGAACCAGAAGGAGGGGCGGTTGGCCTCTCGGGCGGCCGCATGTGCTTCACGGATACCTCCGACCTGATCAGCCGGCCTATAGTGCGCCGCAGCTTCACGAAAGCCACCAGCGGGCTTTTGGAATGGACATTTGACTTTGATTGGAAGCGCAAAAACCCTGAGTACCAGTACCGGCTGCTGATGCAGCTGGGCGACAGTGCGCAGATGAGCGACGACAGCCAGCACCTGGGGATCGGTGTGCATCTGCTGTGGGAGGGTTTCGGCGGCCCGCACGAGACGCTGGCAGCCCGCAGGGCAGGGGTGAGCACACCGCTGCAGGTGGTCAGCGGACCGGCGCAGGTCCGGGTGACCGCCGACCTGGACGCACATACCTACGATGTGCGTGTGAATGGAGTTCTGGTGGGCAGCGGGCTGCCTTTTGACCACGAGGTAGACATCGACACTGTACGCTTTATGACCCACGAGCTTGCCGAACAGAACTTCCTGGGCCGCTGCTTCGACAACCTGTTGATCACGGGAGGAACCGGTTCACCGGCTCCCACGGCGACCAGCGCGCCTGCGACGACCGCTCCGCCCACATCTACCCGCACGCCGACCGGTGTGCCGCCTGCCACTGCCACAAATACGCCGCTGCCAACAGCGACTTTCACAGCGCAGCCCTCCTTCACTCCGACACAGCAGCCGGCGTCTCCCACGTCTTCCAATCCAACCGGTTCCGGCAGCCTGTTTGCCGACAATTTTGAGCGTGGGAACAGCAGCACGCTGGGGAACGGCTGGGTGGAGGTGGAGCCGGCAGGCGGAGCCGTTGGCCTGTCAGGTGGGCGCATGTGCTTCACGGACACCTCCGATCTGACCAGCCGGCCTTTGGTGCGCCGCAGCTTTGCCAGAATCTCCAGCGGGCTGCTGGAGTGGACTTTTGACTTCGACTGGAAGCGTAAAAACCCCGAACACCAGTACCGGCTGCTGATGCAGTTAGGCGACAGTGCCCAGATGAACGACGACAGCCAGCACCTGGGGATTGGAGTGCACCTGCTGTGGGAGGGTTTTGGTGGTCCGCACGAGACTCTGGCGGCCCGTAAGGCAGGCGTAAGCACGCCGCTGCAGGTGGTCAGCGGTGCGGCGCAGATCCGGGTGACGGCCAATCTGGATGCACATACCTATGATGTGCGCGTGAACGGAGTGCTGGTGGGCAGCGGGCTGCCCTTCGATCACGAAGTGGATATTGACACGGTGCGATTCATGACCCACGAGCTTGCCGAACAAAACTTCCTGGGCCGCTGTTTCGATAACCTGTCGATTACAGGCGGGACTGGTTCGCCTGCTCCCACGGCGACCAGCGCTCCTGCCACGACTGCTCCGCCCACGCCCACGCGCACGCCGACCGGTCAGCCGTCTGCTGCCGCCACGAACACCCCACAGGCGCCGGCTGCGACCAGCACGCCTCCGGTGGCGGCCTGCACGGTGCGCATCATGCCTCTGGGCGATTCGATTACTAAGGGCACCGGCACCTGCAGCGACCCGGCCGGTCAGGACTGCACCGGCTACCGCGAACCGCTCTATGACCTGCTGGTGAACGCCGGTTATGCCGTCGATTTCGTCGGTTCACTGGGCGCTGAGTTTCAATCCTCCCGTGATTTCGACACCGGTCATGAAGGGCACGGCGGGAAAACAGCGCACCACATTCGCAACGTGCTGTACAACGGTTACAACGCCTTTCCGGGCCAATTTCTGATCAGCAGCGCACAGCCGGATATCGTCCTGCTGCACGTTGGCACCAACGATATCAGCGATGGCGAGCTGGCGCCGCGGGTGAACAACGAGATCGGATTGATCCTCAACGAGATCGACCAGTACGAGAATGACGCCGGCCGGGAAGTGCTCGTCATCCTGGCGCAGATCATCAACCGCTCTGATCCGCAGAGCACAATGGGGCTGGAGACCTCGGCGTTCAACGACCGCCTCTACACGCTGTCCAGGGACCGCATCCGCAGCGGTGACCGTCTGGTACTGGTGGATATGGAGAGCGCGTTGCATTACCCGGCGGACCTGACCGATACGGTTCACCCCAACCAGAGCGGATATATAAAGATGGCCTCTGCCTGGTTCAATGCCCTGCTTCCGGAACTGGCGGCGGTCTGTCCATAAACTTCTTTCAACAGGTTGACCAGGATGTCGAACTTTCGTCGCTTCACACTGATCTGCGCACTATTGCTCTTATGGGTGCTTAGTTTGACATGGACACTTTCGGTTCGAGCGCAGACCGGCCCGGGGACACAGGCTGGTCGGGCTCGCGGGCAGAGCGGGGAAATGCGTCCGGCAGCCTGGTTTCCGCTGATTGCACGGGGCGCTTCCTTCCGTGTCCCGAATGAAAGCTCAACTCCGCAGCCCACCGGAGGCACCGCAACGACTGCCGTTACCGGTGTGCCGGGGATTACACCTCCCGGATCTTCAACGCCTGTACCTGCGACGATCTCGCCGGAGAACACGAATACCCCCGCGCCTGATCCGCAGGATACGCCGGATCCGGCCACACCAGTCTCGACAGAACCAACTACGTTAACGCCAACGACCACCGCTGAAAAAACGACTACGGTTCCTACGGAGACGCCTGCTCCGTCACCAACAACATCTCCGTCCCCGACGGAGACGGACCCTCCCACAGCCACCGCGACAGCCACACCTACGCCATCACCGACGAATACGGCGACCAGCACGGCAACCTTTACTCCGACGCCTACAAACACGGCCACACATACGCCAACGTTCACGGCGACGAATACGCCCACCATTACACCTACCCCTACCCATACACCGGAGCCGACGGGCAGCCCGGTGTGCCGCATCATGCCCCTGGGGGACTCCATCACCAAGGGACACGGCACCTGCAGCGACCCGGCAAATCAGGACTGCACCGGCTACCGCGAACCGCTCTACGACCTGCTGGTGAACGCTGGTTACGCGTTCGATTTCGTCGGTTCGCTGGGTGCTGAATTCCAGGCCAACCACGATTTCGACACCGATCACGAGGGGCATGGAGGTGAAACGGCGCATTTCATTCGTAACGTGATTTACAACGGTTTCAATCCGAATATTCCAGGCCAGAATTTGATCGGTAAAGCAGAACCTCATGTGATCCTGCTGCACATCGGCACGAACGATATCAGCAATGGAGAATCGCCTACCCAGGTCATGGGTGAGACCAACTCGCTCCTGAACGAGATCGACGAGTACGAGAGCGAAACCGGCCGGAAAGTGCATGTCATCCTGGCCCAAATCGTAAACCGTCATAATCCGAACAGCCCTCAGGGAATGGCCACATCTGAACTCAACAACAGGCTGGCAGATATGGTCAGCACTCGCCGGAGAAACGGCGACCTGATAACCCTGGTGGATATGGAGCACGCTCTGAACTATCCTGCAGATCTTGATGACGGGCTCCATCCCAATCAGAGCGGGTACACGAAGATGGCCGGGGTATGGTTCACGGCACTGCAGCAGGTGTGGGCGGACGCCTGTCCCTGAGCGGTCACAAGATGCACAGGCTGGTATAATCACCGCCGGGGGAAATGGATATGAAGAATTGGGAGGTAGCACGAAGTTTTGCCATCACCGCTCGCACACACCACCGCAGGCTACGCCGTTTACCGGCTGCTGCGCCGCCGGCGCTCCGATTGGGAGCCGCAGGTCTGGCGCCTACCGCTGATCCTGCTCGTCACACTGGTCTTTTCAATCCTGCCGGATTTCGACGCCGTTGCCGGTATTCTGGCCGGCGATATTGGCCGCTACCACAACCAGGGCACTCACAGCCTGGTGGTCGGGCTGCTGGTCGCGCTGCTCTTTGCCGTGCTGCTGGCTCGCGGGCGTATGCATGCTTTTAAGGCCTGGTTCCCGCCGCTGCTGTTGAGCTACGAACTGCACGTCCTGATGGATGTGGTCACCCTGGGGGAACGGGGCGTTATGCTCCTCTGGCCGCTGAGTTCCGCCCGCTTCGATGTGCCTTTCACGCTGTTTTACGGGGTGCGCTGGTCAGAGGGGATCTTTGCCTGGCAGCACCTGGTAACCCTGGCAACAGAAGCGCTGTTCGCCCTGCTGGTGCTCGGCGGGCTGTACCTGCTCGAACGCCGCCAGAACGTGCCCTCCGGCCCTTCACAGCGCCGTCCACTCTCCGAAGCTGAAGTAGACTGATTCCCCTGTTCCGTAACAAAAAGCGTACTCCTGCGTTATAAAAGTGTGATCGCAGTGGTCAGTGGGGAGGTTCAGGCCGGTTTCATGTTTTGTTCGACAATCATTCCAACGGTCGCACGGCCGGTGCTCAGCCGGGCGGTGCAGAGCGTCCTTGACCAGGGGTTCGAGGATGAACCATTCGAGGTGATTGTCGTCAATGATTCCGGGCAGGACCTGCCCCCTGCGCCCTGGCAGCAGGACCCGCGTGTGCGCGTGATCAGCACCCAGCGCCGTGAGCGCAGCGTGGCGCGCAACACCGGGGCGGCTGTGGCGCGCGGCCGCTACCTGCACTTTCTGGATGATGACGACTGGCTGATGCCCGGCGCGCTGCAGGGGTTCTACGCCCTTTCAAAAGCAAAGCCGGAGGCCGACTGGTTGTACGGCAGCTCGCAGCTTGTTGACCGCCAGGGAAAGGCGCTCATCCAGCTGCACCACGAGCTGGACGGCAACTGCTTTGTTCAGGTAATGGCCGGTGAATGGCTGCCCCTGCAGTCTTCGCTGATTAAAGCCAGCGCATTTTTTGCCGCAGGGGGCTTCAACCCCTTTATTTCCAGCACCGAGGACGTCGATCTCTGCCGGCGGATCGTGCTGCGCGGACCGGTCGCCGGGATGCGCCAGGTGGTCGCCACGATTGGCATGGGCGAGGAAGGCAGTACGACGAACCCATACCGCGCCCAGAGCAGTGAAGGCAGCCGCCGGGCGCGCGAAGCCATTCTGCACGAGCCGGGCGCATGGCGCCGCCTGCGAGCCTCGGCAAAAGGGGCCGAATGGCAGGGGCGCGTGGTGCGGATTTATTTCACATCCTGCATCTGGAATTTACGGCACCGGTTCATTTTCACAGCCGGCAGCCGGTTTTTTGCTGGTTTTTTCAGCCTGCTTACTGCGGGGAGATGGTTTGTCAGTTCTGGTTTCTGGAAGGGTATAACCAGATCTTACACCAGCCATACCTTTATTAAAGGGTTTCAGGAAGCCGGCCTGCCGGTTCAGACCTGAACTGACCCGGCGCGAAAGCGCTGCCAGCGGCAGCCCGGCCAGGGGGGCGACCTGAAGTTGTCGAGGCCGCAGCCAGTAAGGTATTATTTCTGCCTGCTGCGGCAGGCCTGCAAATAAAGGGGGCTGGATGATGGATGGACGAGTAGAGGGGTAAGAAAACCAATATGCTGGATGCGATCGGATCACGACTGGACAGCCTGCATGTCGAAACCGGTGTCACCCGACTGGAGAAGAGCACGATTTACCAGGCTCTGGCGCTTACCGGTATCCTGCTCTTTGCCGCTGTGCTGCGCTTCTATAAGCTGGGGGAATGGAGCTTCTGGATCGATGAGGTGCTCGAGATTGGCTACGCACAGGAGGCGGTGAGCAGTTTCCCCTTTTACCCGGGTCTGCGCGTGTCGCTGCTGGTCATCGCTGCCGCGCTGAACCATTTCGGGGTGAGTGAGTGGAGCGCCCGCCTGGCGCCTGCCCTGGTCGGGCTGCTGACGCTGCCCGTCCTGTATTTCCCTATCCGCCGCCTGTTCGGTCCTTTCGTCGCTCTGCTGGCCGTCCTGTTTCTGGCCATCTCCCCCTGGCATCTGTTCTGGTCGCAGAACGCCCGTTTTTATACCTTTCTGCTGCTCTTTTACACGCTGGGGCAGCTCGCTTTCTTCTTCTGGTTAGAGACCAACCGCTTTGTGTACCTGGTCGTGGCGGGCCTCATGCTTGGCCTGGCGGCCCTGGAGCGTATGGTAGCTGCCTTTATCGCCCCGGCGGTCCTGGTTTACTTTATCGCCCTCTTCCTGCTCAAATTTGAAAAGCCAATAGGACTGACTCTGCGCAACCTGGCGCTGCTGGCAGCCCCGGCGGTGATCTTCGGGCTGTACCAGGTCTTTGTCGATGACTTCCTGGGAGACTTCTCGTTCTGGATCCTCGGTCACCAGCACGACCCTGTGCGCGTGGGGCTTTCGATCATCTACGACACCGGCCTGCCGCTCTTCCTCCTGGCGATGCTGGGCGGTCTGTTCTTAGTCCTGCAGAAGAGCCGCCCCGGCCTGTATCTGTTCCTGGGCGCGCTGGTCCCCTGCCTGATTCTGGTGGCCATTGCCCCCTTTACACAGGCTTTCTCGCGCTATGTGTTTATGGTCCTGCCCAGCTTCGCCATCCTGGCTGCCATTGCCGCGCGTGAGATCCTGACGAGCGCCCGGGGGCAGATGGTTGTCCTGGCTGTGTTCGTCCTGCTGGCGCCGTTCGCCGACGCAATGAGCCAGAACGTGCTTTATTACAGTTTCCAGAATGGCAACCGCGAAAACTTCAAGGCCGCGTTTGCCCAGGTGGCGGCCCAGAAGGCCCCCGGCGACGTGATTTACTCCACGCGCGAAAGGGTCGGAGACTACTACATGGATGAGGATATCCTGGCCAGCCAGGATGTGAAGATCAGCGATTTGAACGCCAGTACAGAGCGAAAGTGGTTCGTGATGGACAACCGCAGCTATATCTCTCCTGCACTGCAGAACTGGCTCGATACCCGTGCTGAACTGAAAGGAGTTTACGACGTTTATATCCCCGGAAAAGTGATGACCATGCGCGTCTACCTGCACGATCCGGGCGATCCGTAGCGCTGGATCATAGATTCACTGCACACGCTGGTTAAATCCCCCTGGGAAGATGTGCAGCAGAGTAAAGAGCACGCATAACAAAACAATGCAGAAGACCTCGAATAAAGATGCGGGAATGCAAGGAAGAAGGAGAAGATACCATGCGCAGTAAAGTTCTACCGGTGTGGGTGCCGGCAGCGTTAATTGTGATCATACTGCTGGGGGCTGGCGCGGCGGCGTACTCGGCCCAGGCGCAGCAAAGCCTGCCGTATTATTCCAACCCCTATTCCTACTGGCCTCTGGATGGTCATACAGTGCTCGGGGCTGGTCAATTCCTGTACGATGACGCCGTGAGGGCGAATGATGTGGAGTGTACGCCGGCTGCCGGGACCTGCCCCCAGGAGGTCACGGGAATGTTCGGGAAGGCGCTCCAGTTCGACGGGGTTAACGACCAGCTCAGCAAAACCCGGCCCGAAGGTCTGTCATGGCAAATAACAGATAGCTTCAGCGTTGAAGCCTGGGTGAAAATTCCCGCCGATAACGACTGTTCCAGCGTGGATGGAGATGGGAAAAAAGTGAGCAACCAGGTTTTCATCGGACGGTACAAGGATAGCCCGACGAACTACACTTCGTGGTGGTTAGGCTGCGGCTGGGAGAAACCGGGCGGCTCGTCCGGCGGTGATGCTTACGCTATCTTCCATATTCGAGACAGCGTCACCAGCACTGGAAAAGGGCTCTCGGTATTTAGTGACGTACCGATCAATGACAACAAGTGGCATCATATCGTGGGGGTTTACGACGGCACTGCCAAACAGATGCGAATTTACGTCGACCGGAAGTTAAGCGGTACGCTTTCTACGAACTTTTCCGGTAACATCGTCACAAGCCAGAGACTGCAGTTCGGTACCTATACGATTGCCGATATTCCAGGTTATTTCTATAAAGGGATTCTGGACGAAGTCGCGGTTTATAACCGCGCCCTGACCCTGACGGAAATCAACGCTCCGTTTCCGGTCGTGCAGAACCCTGGAAACCGGGTCAACCAGGTTGGCGACACGGTGAACCTGCAGATCAACGTTTTCGATCCTTTCAGCGATCTCTCATTCACAGCAGCCAATCTACCGCCGGGCCTGACGATCAACACGAGCACCGGGGTAATCTCCGGTACGGTCGCTTCGGGAGCCGATTCGGGCAGCCCGTATCAGGTGACCGTTACGGTGAGCAACGGTGACGGCGGCAGCAAGGTTGTCAACTTCACCTGGCAGATTGGCGAGACGCAGCTTTTCCTGCCGCTGGTGAATCGGTAATAACGATTCTGCCGGTTCTGACAGGACGTTTCTATTCGCTGGGGGCGGCTCGTCCGGCCCCAGCGAACCTGTTGGCTCTATTGAAGAGCCTCTTTTGTGCATGCGAATTCTCTTTCTGACTCAGATCATCCCCTACCCGCCGGACGCCGGGCCGCGCGTGAAAACCTGGCATGTGCTGCGCTACCTGGCCGCTCAGGGCCATGAGGTTACCCTGGTCTCATTTGTGCGCCCGGAGGAAGAGCAGTATGTGCCCGTGCTGCGCGAACTGTGTGCGGCGGTGCACACCGTGCCGATCCGCCGCTCGCGCCTCGCCGATGTGGGATACTGGCTGCGCAGCCATCTCAGCGGCAGGCCGTTCCTGATCGAGCGCGATGATCTGAGCGCCATGCGCCGCCTGCTGGCCGGGCTGGCCGCTCAAGAGCGGTTCGATGCGGTGCACGCGGATCAACTGGGGATGGCCCAGTTTGCCCTGCCGTTCAAAAACGGCGCTTCGGATTCGCCTGTGCTGGTTTTCGATGCCCACAACGCCGTGTGGACGATTATCGAGCGCATGCGCCTCAACGCGCCCTGGATGCTGCGTATTCCGGCAGCCGTCGAAGCCCGGCGCGTGAAGCAGTATGAAGGCTGGATCGTTCGCCAGTTCGATCACACCCTGGCGGTGACAGAGCCGGACCGCCGGGCGCTGGTTGATGCGCTGCAGTCCACTGCATTAAACGGGGGGATTAACCCTAAATCGCGGCCCATTCACGTCATCCCGATTGCCGTGGATACGCAGGCCCTGCAGCCGGCCCGGCGCAAAGCGGGATCGAAAAATATTGTCACGCTCGGCACCCTGCACTATCCGCCGAACGCCGACGGCATCCGCTGGTTTATGAAAGAAGTCTTCCCGCTCGTGCTGGAGCAGGAGCCGGATGCGACCCTGACCGTGATCGGCAAGAATCCCCCGGAGGACTTCGCACGTCTTGCTGCCCAGCATGCGGGTAGAATCGAGATCACCGGCTACGTGCCAGACCTGGATCCTTACATGGACCAGGCGGCGCTGATGGTGGTGGCGGTGCGCGCCGGTGGGGGCATGCGGGTGCGCATCCTGGAAGCTTTTGCCCGTGCCATGCCGGTGGTCACCACGACGGTGGGGCTGGAGGGCATCGAGGCACTTCCCGGTCGCGATGTTTTGGTCGCCGATGCACCGGAGGCCTTCGCTCGCAACGTGGTGCGCCTGCTGCGCGATCCGCAGCTGCAGCGCCGGCTGGCCGAGAACGGCCGCCGGCTGGCCGAAGAAAAATACGACTGGCAGGTGATTTTGAGCAAAATGGACGCGGTCTACCAGGCCGCTTCAGAATTACAGGTAGGAGCAGGTATTGAAGTTTAGGGTGTTTGTCCGTTCCAACTGGCTGCTGCTGTCCATTCTGTTGATCAGCGTACTGCTGCGGCTGGGGGCGGCGTTCTTCCTGGGGAACGAGGTGGAGGAACTGCCAGGCACAGCAGACCAGATCTCTTATCACACTCTGGCACAGCGGGTGCTGGCCGGACACGGCTTCAACTTTGGAGAGCCCTGGTGGCCGGCAACGCGTGCCGGCGAGCCCACCGCGCACTGGAGCTATCTATACACAGGTTTTCTCATCCTGATCTATGGGCTGCTGGGACCCAATCCACTGGCTGCGCGCCTGATCCAGGCGCTGCTGGTAGGCCTGCTGCAGCCGCTGTTTGCTTACCTGCTGGGTGAGCGGTTGTTCGGTCAACGGGTGGGCCTGGCGGCGGCAGCGATCACTGCCGTGTACGCCTATTTTGTCTACTACGCCGCCAATCTGATGACCGAATCCTTTTATATCGTCTGCATCCTGGCGGCGATCTGGCTGGCCATCCGCTGGACGGACCGGATGCGGAGCGGTGCTTCCCCGGAGATGCTGACGCCTGCGCTGCTCGGGCTGGTACTTGGCGCGGCTGTGCTGCTGCGCCAGCTTTTCCTGCTGGTGGTGCCCCTGTTCTTTCTGTGGATCTTTCTGGGGGACCGCCGCACCTGGCGCGGCCTGCTGCTCAGCGCCGCACTGATCGCGCTCATGATCCTGCCGTTCACGGCATATAACTATGCGCGCTTTGGTGAATTTGTCCTGCTGAACACGAACGCCGGCTACGCGTTCTACTGGGGCAACCATCCGGTTTACGGGACACGCTTCCTGCCCATCCTGCCCTGGTGGATGGGGACCTATTACGATCTTCTGCCGCCGGAACTGCTGCACCTGAACGAGGCTGCACTGGATAAGGCTCTGCTGCAGCGGGGCATCGGTTTCGTCCTGCAGGACCCGCTGCGATATGTGCTGCTCTCCGCCAGCCGCATCCCGGCTTACTTCATGTTCTGGCCTTCAGCCGATTCGGGAACGATCAGCAACCTGTCGCGCATGGCCAGTTTTGGCATCTTCTGGCCGTTTATGCTCTACGGCCTGCTGCGCGCCGTGCGGGAACACGGGCTGACGCTCAAACCCCCGTCACCACTGGTTCTGGTGGGCAGTTTTGCGCTGGTTTACTCCCTCATTCACATTCTCTCCTGGGCGCTGGTCCGCTACCGTCTGCCGGTCGATGCCGTGCTGGTGATCTTCGCGGCCCTGGCTGTGGTGGGGCTGGCCCAGCATGTTCCAGTTCTGCGACGCCTGCTCCAGGTTAATGCCTGAAATTGATTAGTGATAAGGAATTGTCCAGGATGATGCGCCTGAATATTTCTTTATTACTGTGTTTCTTTATCGTTTTTATGCTGATTTTTCTCGTCCTTTTCCCATCCTCCGGATCCGTTCATGCGGCCGGGATGTTCTCAGACGACCCGCCTGACGAAGATCCGCCTGCCGGTAAACCGCTGCCGGGGGATGATTTGCCGGACAGTCCGGATGCCCTGTACATGGAACAGGATCCCTATCTTGATGATTTCGGATTGGAAAACTTCAGCGCCTTACTGAATGAATCAATGGCCATGCGCGGCGCTTACTGCGCCGCCCCTGTGCGTATTATGCCCCTGGGTGATTCCATCACCTGGGGTGACGGCGACTGTTCTGATGGAAATCAGGAACAACACTGCTCTGGCTACCGCAACGAACTCTGGGACCTTCTGACGAAAGGCTCCTACCGTTATTCCGTGGACTTTGTGGGCAGCCGCAGCAGCGCCAGAGCCGGCCAGAACTTTGACGATGATAACGAAGGCTGGCCAGGAGAAGGGACAGCCTTCGTCAAGCCCAGGGTTTACAACTGGCTGTCTCAAAACCCTGCGGATGTGGTCCTGCTGCACATCGGGACCAATGACATCTCCGGTCTGAAAGCCAGCGATCCGGTTATTCCGATCAAGGAAAACATCCGGGGGATCCTGGACAATATTGACCGGTACGAGAGGGATAAAGGTCATGATGTGTATGTGATTCTGGCCCAGATCATTGGCCGCAGGGACAGCACAATAAAGAATGAGCAGACCAGGCAGTTGAATCAGGAAATCGCTTCTCTGTACCAGGAGCGGCTGGACGCAGGGGACCTGATCGGGCTGGTGAATATGTATGATGCTGTCAATCTGGATGAAAAAGATATGGATGATAACCTGCATCCCAGCAATGCTGGATACATAAAAATGGCTGATGAATGGTACAGAGCATTGAAGGACGTGCTGGTCTGTGCGGAAGAGGACCAGTATACGGTTAATAATAACAGCAAAACCGTTAAATTCAATGTGCTGGAAAACGATCGCGGCGCAGCACTGCAGATCGAAAGCATCTCCAAAGGCTCTGCCGGAGGCAAATTAACCCGGCGGAACGGCTTCATCGAATACACTCCTGCCCCTGGATTTTTCGGCCAGGAGACCTTTACCTATACATTGAGAAGCGCGCCGGGGATGACCCCCACCGCTGAAGTGACGGTCACGGTGTTAGAAGAAGTACAGAATTTTTTCCCCCTGCTGATGAAGAGGAGATAAGCGGGTGAAAATTCTGTATATCGTGCCTTATGTCCCCAACCTGATCCGGGTGCGGCCGCACAATCTGATCCGCGGCCTGGCGAGACGCGGCCACCAGGTGACGCTGGCGACCCTGTGGGGGGACGAAGCGGAACGGGCATCTCTGGCACAGATAGAACCGTACGTGCATGCGGTGGTTTCGCTGGAGATCCCGCGCTGGCGCTCGGTCTGGAACTGCCTGGCGGCCCTGCCGACGCGTAAACCGCTGCAGACCGTGTACTCCTGGCATCCGGAACTGGCGCACAAACTGCAGGAACTGGTCCGCGGCCAGAACGGGCGGCCCTTTGATGCTGTCCATGTGGAGCACCTGCGCGGGGCGGCCTACGGGCTGCACCTGCGCTCCTGCACCTCGCTGCCGGTGATCTGGGACAGTGTCGATTCGATCAGCTTCCTCTTCCGCCAGGCGGTGCAGCGCAGCAAGACGTTTATCAGCCGCGGGATCACACGCTTCGAGCTGGGCCGTACCGAAAGCTACGAGGGCTGGCTGCTAAACCAGTTCTCCCGCGTGACGGTTACATCTCCGGCCGACCGCCAGGCGCTGTTGACGCTGCTGCCGCCGGGTTCGCCGCAGCCGGCGGTGGAAGTGATCCCCAATGGGGTGGATCTGGATTATTTCAAACCCGGCCCCGAGCGCGAACGCATTGACGGTGAAATCGTGCTCAGCGGCAAGATGAGCTACCATGCCAATGTGACCATGGTGCTGAACTTCGTCGAGCAGGTGATGCCCCTGGTCTGGTCACGCCGGCCGGACGCCAGGCTCACCGTGGTCGGGAAAGACCCGGTCCGCGAGGTACAGGCGCTGGGCGAACATCCCAAGATCACCATCACCGGCACCGTGGAGCACCTGCCCCCTTACCTTCAGCGGGCCAGCGTGGCAGCCGCGCCGATCGCCTACGGAGCCGGAATCCAGAACAAGGTGCTGGAAGCCATGGCCTGTGGAACGCCGGTTGTGGCCTCCCCGCAGGCGGTTGCGGCGCTCTCCGCCCGTGCAGGCGAGGAGCTGCTTGTCGCCAGCCGGCCGGATGAGATGGCGGAAGCCATCCTGCGCCTGCTGGAAGACCCTGCCTACCGCCGGCAGATCGGCGATGCAGGGCGGCGCTACGTGGAACGGGAGCATCATTGGGACCACGCGGCCGCCCGGCTGGAAGCCATTTATGCATCCGCACAGGGTGAACTCCTGCAGTCTGTTGTGCGGGGCTGACGCGCTCAGCCGTGTGTTTGAGCGTAAGCCGGTTTTCTTGCTGGCGCTGCTGGTACAATATGACTGCCCATCAGGTACACCAGCAGTTACAGCCAGGGGGTGACCTCAGCAGGAGCACGGCAGGGGGTAATTGAAGACGTAGACCTCAGGAAGGAAGAAGAGGCTGGATTAGACGATGGAAATCAGTAACTATCTATACCCGATACGCAGATGGTGGTGGCTGCTCGCTGCGGCAACGCTGATCGCGATGCTGTCCAGCCTGCTTGTTGTTATTACGCAGCCACCTGTATATCAGGCAAAAACCACGCTCATGATCGGTAGAGCGATTGAAAACCCCAACCCGTCCACCAATGAGTTCTGGTTGGGGCAGCAGCTTGCCAGCACATATGCCGATATTGCCAACCGGGAACAGGTGCGCGATGCCACCATGGCGGCTCTGGGGCTGGACTGGCTGCAGCAGTACCGGGCGCGAGCGGTGGATAACAGCCAGCTCATCGAAATATCGGTGACCGACACCGAGCCGGTGCGTGCTCAGGCGGTGGCCAATGAACTGGCTAACCAGTTGATTCTGCTCACGCCCACCAGCTCACGGCCGGAAGAGCGCGACCGCCAGGAGTTTATCTCTGCACAGCTCGACACCCTGGAAGCACAGATCGAGCAGACACAGCGGGATATCGAGCAGCTGCAGACCGAGCTGGGCACCATGGTGAGCGCCCGGCAGATCAGCGATGCACAGAACCAGATCTCGGCGCTGTCGGGTAAGCTGACGACTCTGCAGGCGAACTACGCCAACCTGCTGGCATCGACCGGTAAGGGGGCCATCAACACCCTGACGGTGATGGAACCGGCCGGCCTGCCCACTCGCCCGATCGGCCCGAACAAGGCCACGGCCGTGCTGGCTGCCGGTATGATCGGACTGGTGCTGGCCGTCGCGGCGGCGTACCTGCTGGAGTATCTGGACGATACGTTGAAGACCCCGCAGGATGTTGAGCGCCTGGTCGGCTACCCGGTGATCGGCCAGATCCTGGACGAGGACGACGCCTCAGGTGAGCAGCCCTTCGTGGCCCGGCACCCGCGCCATCCCTATGCCGAGGCTTTTCGCAACCTGCGCACCAACCTGGAGTTCTCCAATGTCGATAGGCCGGTGAGGACGATTCTGGTGAGCAGCGCCGACACGGGAGACGGCAAGACTTCGATTGCCACGAACCTGGCAGCGATTATCGCCCAGGCGGAGAAACGGGTGATCCTGGTTGACGCCGACCTGCGCATCCCGCGCATTCACTCGTTCTTGAAAATACCCAACAAGAACGGGCTGAGTGATGTCTTCCGCGGGAAAGTGTCGCTGAAGGATGCGCTGCAGGTGATCCACGAGGGAGGGATGTCGGTGATAACGGGTGGAACCCCGCCTCCCAATCCGGGAGAACTGCTGGCCTCCAACCGGATGGTTGAGATCCTCAATGAGCTGCAGGAGATGGCCGATTATGTTGTCGTGGACGCGCCGCCATTCGTGGTCGCCGACGCTTCGGTGCTTTCCACGCGTGTGGACGGTGTGGTTCTGGTCGTGCGTCCGGGGTACACGCGCAAGGACGCCGTGCAAACCATGGTGACGCAGATCCGGCGCTCGAAAGCCCGGGTGCTGGGTGTGGTATTGAACCGCATCCCCGAAGAGCTTGCCGCGTATTACCGCGGGACGTTCTACACCTCTCCCTACTATCACAGCCCTTACTTCGAGCGGCGGGAGAAGCCCAAACGGCGCAGCGCGTGGCAGAAGGCGCTCCAGCTGATCACTCGCAGCGCGGCGGACACACGCCAGACACGGGTGACGGACGGGCAGCGGGCCGGGGGAAGGACCCTTTCCGACACGGATGGTTCGATCGTCACCCCCGAACTGCCGAAGTCTCCCGAGTAGGCATCCTCGAAATTACTGTAAACAGGCAGCGGGATGGGCCCGCTGCCTGTTTATTTAAGCAGTTTTACTCAGGAAGCCGGATAAATCCTTAATTTTCCGGAAAATTAAGTTGCCCGGAATGGAACTTTCACAGGAAAGCTTTCGTCCTATTAAAAATGAGAATCTTTCTCATAATAGAACTTATTTCCCCTGCACGGTGATATTATTCCAGAGAAGGATTGTCATCAAACTCCTAATGAAGGAAGGATTTATGACCGAAGTCGTACTGCCGCCGGTTGAAACTACCCGTCGTTTCCGCTTCGATTGGGTGTTGGGAGTGCTCTTCCGTCCCCGCCGGACGCTGGCTCAAATAATGACCCAGACCACAGGCGTCTGGCTGCTGCCGCTGTTAATACTTACCCTGACCGCTCTGCTGCAGGTGGCTGCTGCCGGGCCTGTAAAGCAGGCTGCAGCCGTGTCGGGTCAGACGGTTCCGCCCATGTTTGAATACTACACCCCGGAACAGCAGGCCCAGATGCTGCAGGCGCTGGAGGCTACCTCGGGCCCGGTCTTTATCTATGTTTTCCCTGCGCTGGGTTCCGTTTCTGCGATCTGGATCGGCTGGCTGGCTGTCAGTGGATTGATGCACCTGATCCTGACTCTGCTGGGCGGCCGCGGCGATACTGGCTCGGCGCTGAACCTGGTGGCCTGGGCCAGCCTGCCGCTGGCCATTCGAGACCTGGTGCGGGCAGGCAGCCTGGTCTTTGGAAAACGCCTGATCGAGAACCCCGGCCTCTCCGGGTTTGCTCCCACGGGTGACAGCGATCTGGCGCTCTTTCTGATTGCCCTGCTGGGCCTGGTCGACATTTATGTGATCTGGCAGGGCATTCTGCTGGTGATCGGTGCACGCAGCGGGAACGGGATTTCCATCGCAAAAGCACTGAGCGCTGTGCTGATTACCCTGCTGCTGGTACTGCTCTTTCAGGCGCTGGTCGGTTTTGGAATCGCCAAGCTGAGCAGCCTGACCATCATTCGCCCCTTCTTCTAAACGACGTATGAACGAATCAAACGCGGTTTCGTCTCCGTTCATTACCATATCTGAACTGCGCAAGACGTACCAGATGGGGCGGGTGGCCGTGCATGCTCTGGCCGGCGTGGATCTGAAGATCACCGCGAACACATTCTGGGTTGTCATGGGCCCATCGGGGTCGGGAAAAAGCACCCTGCTGCACCTCATGGGTGGGCTGGACCGTCCGACGAGTGGGACGATTCGCATCGGCGAACAGCAGCTGGAATCGCTGGACGAAAACGCTCTGGCTGTCTTCCGCCGCCGCTCGGTAGGCTTTATCTTCCAGTCCTTCAACCTGATCCCCAGCATGACGGCTCTGGAGAATGTCGCCTTCCCGATGCGCTTTGCGCGTGTCCCCCGTCGTAAGCGCCTGGAGCGGGCCATGGAGCTCCGGCAGCGTGTCGGTCTGGAGGATCGCGCCCATCACCGGCCGACCGAACTTTCCGGTGGGCAGCAGCAGCGGGTGGCGGTCGCCCGGGCGCTGGTAAACGATCCACCTCTGATCCTGGCGGATGCGCCGACCGGCAACCTGGACACCGCCAGCGGGATCAGCATCATGCAGCTCCTCTCCGAACTGCATCAAAGCGGCCGTACGGTCGTGGTGGTCACCCACGATGCACGCATGACGCAGTTTGCCACGCATACCATTCACCTGCTGGATGGCCGTATTGTGGATGAGAAGGCATTCCAGGCGGCCACCTCGATCTCACTAAACTGAAAACGGAAAGCATTAACAGATGAAACGATCTCAAATCCTCGCTCTACTTGTGCTCTTCTTTTCTCTCTGGGGGCTGGTCTTCAACCCTGCCGCTGTTCTGGCTCAGGGCGGCGTAACCGTCACCGACGTACAGCCGAATACCGTTTCTAACAGCACTTCCACGCTGATCAGCGTAACCGGCAGCGGTTTCCAGGATGGCGCTGAGGTGGAGCTGGAGGGCAGCGGGGCACTGGCGACCACTTTTATCAGCCAGACCTCCCTGCAGGTCCAGGTGCCAGCCGGTATTGCCCCCGGGACCTACGCCATCACCGTGCGCAACCCCGACAGCTCGTGGTATACCGTGGATAATTTCCTGACCGTCACTGCAGCCGTTACGGGCCCTCCAGTTACGCCCGAGCCCACGACTCCCGTCGATCCGAACAGCACGCCGTTTACCCGCCCGCTGGTGGTGGTTGAGAGCTACCGGGCCGGAGAAGAGAGCGTCAGCGTTGGCCAGGTCGTCAATCTGGTGGTCAGGCTGCGCAACAACGGCGGGACGGAAGCGCGCAATGTGGTCGTAACCTTTGCGGCGGGAGATTTTATTCCGCGCGAAACCGGCGGCGTTGCTGCTTTGAGAGAACTTGACGCGGGTGAAAACCGCCGCATCGAGCAGCCCCTGATCGCGACGACCGACCTGTACGGTAAAACGGTCGCCACCATCGCCATGCAGGTGACCTATACCGACCGGGCCGGCGTGTCTTACAGCGAAACCTTCACCCTTTCACTGCCAGTTAAAGGGGCTTCAGGCCCGGCCGTACCTACGGCCACACCCACTGCCGTGGAGGTGTTCCGCCCGCAGCTGGTTATCAGCGGCTACAGCACCGATGTGGAAACCCTGCAGCCGGGCACCCGCTTCTCGCTCAACCTGAACGTGCACAACGTGGGCAATGACGACGCCCGGCGGGTGACCATGATCCTGGGCGGTGGTTCCAGCTCCTCGCCCGACGTGAACGGTACTCCGGTTCCCGGAGGGGTGGACGGCGGCTCGGGCGATTTCGGTAATTTTGCTCCCGTAGACGCCTCCAATGTGCAGTTCCTGGGCGACCTTGCCATGGACGGCAGCATTACCGCACGCGCCGACCTGATCGTAAACGCCTCGGCCAATCCGGGGGCTTACCCGATGAAGATCTCCTTTACGTATACGAGCGAGGACGGCCTGACGTACCCCGACGATCAGGTGATCACCCTGCTGGTTTTTTCGCTGCCCCAGCTCGAAGTGAACTTTTACCGTGATCCGGGCGTATTGTTCTCCGGCCAGCCCAATATGATCCCACTGCAGGTGGTCAACCTGGGGCGCAAGACTGCCGTGCTGGGGAATATGCGTGTAACTGCAGAAAATGCAGAGATCAGCAACAACACCACCCTCGTGGGAGCGCTCGATCCGGGCGGATATTACACGCTCGATCCCATGGTGGTCCCCTTTGGGGCTGGCCCGCTGGATCTCACCGTGACCATCGACTACACGGATGACTTCAACCAGCCCCAGTCGATCGTGCGCACCATTACCGTCGAAGTGATGGAGTCTGAACCCATGCCGGAGGGCCCCGATGGCGGGTTCCCCGGAGAATTCCCGGGCGAGATGCCCGGCGAGGGCGGCATGGTCGACCCGCTGCCGGTAGAGGACAGCGGCCCTGAGAGCTTCTGGGATAAAGTGCTGCGCTTCATCAAAGGGCTGTTGGGCCTGGACAGCGGCCGGACTTCTCCGGATGACATGCTGCCGGGTGGAATGCCCCCGGGCGAGGAAGTGTTCCCGGAAGATGCACCCCTTGATGTGGGGCCGATCGGATAAGGATATGAGTCTGTTAGATCTGCTGTTACTGATAATCGATAACCTTAACCGGCGTAAGGCACGCGTCGCGCTGACAGCGGTGGGTGTGGTGATCGGTACCGCCGCCGTGGTGATGCTGGTTTCACTGGCCACCGGTCTGCAGCGCAACGCCAATGAGCAGCTCGTGGGCATCGGCGACCTGACGCAGATCCAGGTGTCCCCCAACTACGGGGAGGGGCCGATTGCGTACGGGCCGGGCGGCGCGATGGACATGAGCAATGTCACCCTGATCACCGACCAGTCACTGGCAGAATTTGCTGCCATCCCCGGCGTCAAGCAGGTGATCGCCCGGGATTACCTGATGTACGGTGGTACGCTGACCTATGACCGCCTGGAGACCTGGCCCAACATCCGCGGCGTCAACGTGAATGACCTGAGCCTTCTGGGGCTGAGAGCACAGCAGGGCAGCCTGGAGCTTTCAAAAGGGTCGGCTGTGGTTGGGGCGATGATCGCCCAGAACTTTTACGATCCCAACCTGCGCCCCGGTCAGGAACCCCCTCCGCCGCCCGATCTGATGGGCGCCACTGTAAAGCTGAACCTGATGAAATGGGATGCGGAAGGGAACGAGATCAAGAAGTCTATCCCCATTCGGATAACGGGTGTGATCGCTGAATCGCGCGGTGAAGCCGACTGGGCCATCTACATGACCATGGAAGATGTGACTGCCATGAACGAATGGGGGCAGGGCAAACGCATCAACCGCAACCAGACCGGCTACAACGACGTCGTGGTGATCGTTGAAGACATCAACCAGGTGGTGGACGTGAGCGACCAGATCCAGGCGATGGGTTACCAGGCCTGGACGCCCATGTCGATGGTGCAGGGCATCAACAGCTTTTACGTCGTCCTGCAGGTGATCTTCGGTGGGGTAGGCGCCATTGCGCTGCTGGTGGCCGCCATTGGTATCGCCAACACCATGGCGATGGCTATCCTGGAGCGCACGCGCGAAATCGGTTTGATGAAGGCGATTGGCGCCACCAACCGCGATGTGCTCAGCGTGTTCCTGGGCGAGGCGGCCGGCATCGGCTTTATCGGCGGGCTTGGGGGCGTTGTGCTGGGATGGAGCGCCAGCCAGATCATGAACGTGCTGGCCATGGCCTATCTGGCCGGGCAGGCAGCGGAGACGGGCGGAATGCCGCCGACCGTGGCCGTTTATACGCCGCCCTGGCTGCCGGTCTTTGCTCTGGTCTTCGCCACCCTGATTGGCCTGCTGTCCGGGCTGTACCCGGCGCTGCGCGCTGCTACACTCATCCCGGTGAATGCGTTAAAATACGAATAAGCAGGGGGTGCTGCTGGCGAAGTTGAAGCTGTTCCATGACCGTTGAAGTCCGGCGGAGGCTGCCTGTAACTGTGCGGCCTCCGCTTTTGTTTCCCGGGCCCGGGGGCGGAACTTTATTCTCTGACCAGCGTCTGAATAGTAGGCGGAATGGCTCCGTTTCCCGGCCTGAAAAGACGGGCAGGCTGTATGAAGGATGGATGGTATGAAAATTAAGCTACTGGCATTGGCCCTGCTCCTGTGCGCCTTTTTGCTGGGAGCCTGCGGCGCCCCGACGGCCGGCGCACCGCAGGATGGAACTCAGGCTCCGGGCACGGATGAAATTGTACTGAACTGGCACCGCGAGGGTGGAATCGCCGGCTTCTGTAACGATCTGGTTGTCTACCGTTCGGGAGCGTTCGAGGCGGCCAACTGCGGAAGCGGCCAGCCCGAGCCTGTCGGCAGTGGGCAGCTCTCCAGTGAACAGATGGAGATCCTGGAAGCCTGGATGGAAATGCTGCAGCCTTTCGAGAATGATCACCGCGACCCTGCGGAGGCCGACGCGATGACCATTCGCCTGGATTTCAACGGCGAAGGGTCTCAGGAAGCCTCACCGGAACAGATGCAGATGCTGGAGTTGTTTGCCCAGCAGATCTTCAACCAGGCTGCCGGAGAGAACACGCAGAACGGTGCAGATGCAGGGGATGGGTCAAGGGAGCCCTCCGGCGCGGTTCCGGAAGCAGCCCGACAGGCTCTCGATGCGTATTTCGAGGCCTTTAACAGTGGCAGCTACCGGGATGCAGCCGCGCTGTACGGGGGAAGTTACGAACTGCTCCTGGGTTACAATCCGGAGATACCCATAACCGAACGTGAAGCCCTGCTGCAGGCTGCCTGCCGCATCAACGGGTTCCGCTGTGAACTGCTGCTGCGTGATATTGTGGACGTGGAGCAGGTGGATGAGCAGACCTACCTGTTCGCCGTGACATTTTCCAGCCCCGATGGGAGCCTGTTTGAGCAGGGACCCTGCTGTGGAGCAGACCCTGATTCGGCACCGCCGGTCTCTCTGTTTGTGTACACCGTGCGGAATCAGGCCGGTGGGTATCGGGTCATGGAGCTGCCGGTCTATACCCCCTGCCGTAAGCCAGCCCGTTAAAAACAAAAGCAGATTCGCAGGTTTAGCGAATCTGCTTTTTTATGAGCTGTGCTGCAGCCGGATATTACAGGATCCTCAGCGTTGTATTATTTACGTCCGCGATTCTGGAGCGTGCGCGCCAGGATGCGCTCAATATCATCGGCTGTTGCTCTGCGCTTGTTTTTGGAGGGGTTTTCAATGTGCTCGCCGCGCGACTGAGAGCGTTCCATTGCTTCTCGAAGGGCAATTTCCATGGCGGTGGGCACGGGTTCTTCCTTTTCAACTTCCTCAGCCTTGGGCTGCTGGACTTCACGGGCGACCTTCACAGGCGGTTCTTCGAGCGCTTTCATGCTCAGTTTGATCTGCTTCTTGTGCCGGTTGACGCTCAGAACCTGGACTTCCACCTCGTCGCCTTCTTTTACGACCTCGCTCGGGCTCTTGATGTAGTCGTGCGCCATTTCGCTGATGTGCACCAGACCCGGCCGCTCGGCGCCGATATCAATGAATGCACCGAATTTTTCCAGGCGGGTCACTTTACCTTTGACGACCATACCCTTCTGGATCTCGCGCCACTCCAGCGCCAGGGGCTCGATCATGGTCAGCTCGAGGCGGTTTTTCTTGGGGAATACCCGCCGCACCCAGACGTCCACTTTCTGGCCAACCTGCACCACATCCTCGACGCGGTTCACCGGTTCTGTCTGAAGCTGGGAAATATGCACGACCCCGGGTACTTCCAGTCCAATATCCACTACGGCGCCTGCCAGCGTGATTTTTGTCACGGTACCGGTAAAGTGCATTTTGCGTTTTACATCTTCGAGGGATTTTATTTCGGTAGGATCTGTGGTATCAGCGATTTTTTGAGTCTCGTCGAGATCGCGGATTTCTTCGCCATCGCCGACCTCAGTGCTCCCGGGGTTAACTTGAGGATCCGTATCCATAGCACTACTCTCCAATATTTAAAAATATCAAGTTACAATCCGCGAAATGGGGCGGAAAGATTGCACAAAAAGAGGCGAGCAGAGACGTCAATGCCCGCGAACCTGAATTATACCTTGTAGGGGATGAAATGTCAAAGAAAGAGGAAATGAAAAAACCTCACGGCCAGAAATTAATCCTGACAAAAATGGTGGGATTAACTTCTGTCTGCAGGGTTGGGCGGCTCAGTTCTTTCTGGCCTCATCCACCAGTGCTGTCGGTCTGGGGAACCCCCAGCTCTCAGCCTGTGCAGCGGCTTCTCCGTCAGTCTCTTTATCCAGTTCGTAAATCCCCGGCTGTGTCCAGAGCGCATGGGCAAAGGTCCATGCGATCATGTGCTTCACCAGGTTTTCATCCAGTTTTTCAAGTTCTGATCCCCGTACCTGGATGGTCCGGTAGGTGGGATCATAAAGGGCGACACCTTTACCACTCAACCACATGTAATCGGTAATATTCACCAGCGCTCGTTCCAGCTGGCGGCGGTCTTCACGGGGGAGGGTGTCCCAAACCTGTTCAAACCACTGGCGTACTCGTTTACTGTAAAAGTTGGCGAAGATTCTAGACCCCTGAAAGTATGATGCCATAGGTTCGTTCTCTCTAGCCACTCTCTCCTTTTTGATACCAGTGCCGCTCTCCTCTCGCTACCCTCACATTGATTATAAACCCAGTTAAAACTGGAGACAATCCCTGCGCCTCAGAATCGACAGGATTATGGATAACGTCTCCGGGCTGCCAGGCGTTCCGGCCCACAGGGGCCGGTTATGATCACTGTGTCCTGTGAGGGGTGAGATAGGAAAATCCCGGCGATCTCGCGACAGCCGGGATTGATACACCAGATGGTTGTGGGAGCGTGAATTAAACCGGAACTCCGTTCACCTGACGGATAACCATGACCACTTTCCCCTGGATCTGGACGGTGGAAGGATCGTCAATGTAAATGGGATCCATGGTAGGGTTGGCCGGCTGCAGGCGGACACGGTCGCTTTCCCGGAAGAAATACTTCAGCGTGGTCTCGTCACGGTCATTCAACCAGACGGCGACCATCTCGCCGTTGCGGGCCTCGTGAGCCGGTTTCATGATCACAATGTCGCCATCGAAGACCATGGCGTCGATCATCGAGTCTCCCTTGACCTCCAGGGCGTACAGGTCGCTGCCGCGTTCGGGCAGCATGCTGCTGGCCACTTCGACCATGCTCTCAGGGTCGTAGTAAGAGAAGTCGGAGGGAGGCACCGGTGCGGGGGCGCTGGCGACAATACGGCCGACGACAGGAATACGCAGCATGTCGATCATGCTGGCTGCAGCGCTGCGGGCGGTCTGCTTCGCAGCCGTAACGGCCTTGCCGGTGATTTCAGACACGGGCTTAAGCAGACGAATGCCGCGTGAAACGCGGCTGTCGCGATCGATATAGCCCATTTCCTGGAGCTGGTCCAGGTAATAATTCACGACAGAGGTCGAGGAGATTTTTGCCTGTTCGCAAATCTCACGAATGGATGGAGGATAGCCGTACTCTGCCTGAAATCTTTCCAGCACCTCCAGAATTTTCTTCTGCCGTTCGCTCAGTCCTTTGCTCCGTTTTCGCGCCATCATAGTCCTCTCGCTCCCATCGTGCCTGAAAACCGTTCATTTGTGCTATTAATATAGCAGAACAGGCGTTCTGTGTCAAGGACTTATTTCAGTTAAAATGGAAAATGTGACGTTTTCATTCGTTATTCTGGGCTGGAATCCTGCCAGTCTTTCGATTACAATCCTTTGCGCCGCTGTGGTTGGTACTCCAGGCGGCGGTAAACCATAGTCTCCTTGAATTCAAGCATGGATTTCTACACTTCCCTCGTTTATGCCCGCTCCTGGCCCGTTGTGGGGCGCCTTGCATATCTGCTCCTCAAGCTGCTCGGGGTGGAATTTCCCCGTTCTGTGCAGGTGGGGCGCGATCTGGAACTGGCCCACGGCGGTTTCGGGGTGGTGATCCATTCACGCACCCGCATCGGGGACCGGGTCAAAATCTACCCGGGCGTCACCCTGGGACGTGCAGATATCTACCGTCCGGCGTCGCAGTCCCGGTTTGCAGGCATTGAAGTCGGAGATGACGTGATCCTGGCTTCCGGGGCCAAAGTCCTGTGCCGGGAAGGGGTGCTGCGCATCGGAGCCGGCTCGGTGATCGGTGCAAACGCTGTGCTGCTGCAGTCAACGGGGGAGTATGAGATCTGGGCGGGAAACCCGGCGCGCTGCGTCGGTTATCGTGAGCGCAGCGTATGAATCCGGCACAAACGCCCCTCGTCTGCCTGACCCCGCGCCTTTCCGGTGTGGGCGGTATGGTCTCCTTTCAGCAGAAACTGGCTGCCGGCCTGCAGAACAGGGGAATCGAGGTATGCTACGACCCGGCCGACACCCAGGCCCGTGCGCTGCTGGTCGTCGGCGGCACACGCCACCTGCGCCCCCTGCTGCAGGCCCGCCGGCGCGGCATCCCCGTCATCCAGCGCCTGGACGGGATGAACTGGATCCACCGTGTGCAGGCCCGGCGGGGTTCCGGGCGCCTGGATGTGCGCCATTATCTGCGCGCCGAGTACGGGAACCTGATCCTTGCCCTCATCCGCCGACGCATCGCCAGCCGCATCGTTTACCAGAGCGAATTTTCGCGCCGCTGGTGGGAACGAGTTCACGGGCCCACCCCGGTGGAGCACACCGTGATCTATAACGGCGTTAACCTGGATGATTTTACCCCCCAGGGCACCGAAACCCCGCCGGATGACCGCTGCCGCCTGCTGCTGGTCGAAGGCAGCCTGATGGGGGGCTACGAACTGGGGCTGGAGACAGCCGTGCAGCTGGCACGCCGGCTGGAAGCGCTGCTCGCAAAGGGGGATCAGGCTGCTATGCCGGTCGAACTGCTGGTGGCAGGCAGGGTGTCTGAGGCGCTGCAGAAATCATGGGAGGAACGCCTGGCACAGGCTGGGGCACCCTTTACGCTGCACTGGGCGGGTGTGGTTCCGCACGAGAAGATCCCTGCTCTGGACCGCTCCGCGCACCTGCTGTATTCCGCCGACGTGAACGCCGCCTGTCCGAACTCGGTGGTGGAAGCGCTGGCCTGCGGCCTGCCGGTGGTGGCCTTTGACACCGGCGCCCTGCCCGAGATGGTCGCCGGCGATGCCGGCCGGATCGCCGCTTACGGGGGCGACCCCTGGCGCCTGGATCCGCCCGATGTAGACGCGCTGGTGCACGCCGCTCTGGAGATCCTGGAAAACCAGCCGCGTTTCCGCGCAGCCGCACGACAGCGCGCCGAAGAGGCCTTCGACCTGGAGACCATGGTCGCCCGCTACGCGGAGGTGCTGCTTGGGTAACGCCCTCTCCCCGGTGATCCTGAAGCTTGCGGCTGTGGCTGCACGCCGGCTGCCGGTCTCCGTCAAGCGCGGTTTTTACCGCTTCCCTCCCTTTGCTCGTCTGATCCGCTCCATGCTCAACCGCTCTGCGCCCAGGGGGCTGACGCGTGTGGAGATAGCCGCCGGCGGCCTGCAGGGGATCCCTATGCTGCTGGATATGCAGGCGGAGAAGGATTACTGGTTGGGGACCTATGAACCCGAACTGCAGACCGCCATTGCAGAACTGGTGCAGCCCGGTATGGTCGCCTATGATGTGGGCGCCAATGTGGGTTATATCAGTCTGCTGCTGGCGCGCGCAGCCGGTCCCGGTGGACAGGTTTTTGCGTTTGAGGCGCTGCCGGAGAATATCGAGAGGCTGCAGGCCAACCTGGCGCTCAGCGAGCCAGGGCAGCGGGTGAGCGTGATCTATGCCGCAGTGGTCGACCAGACCCGTCCGGTGCGCTTTTTCATTGGCCCTTCCGACGATATGGGGAAAGCCGAAGGCTCGGCCGGGCGGGAGGGCGTGACATACGCCGCTGCGGTTGAGGTACCGGGTCTCAGCCTGGATGATTTCGTCTTCACCCAGGGTCACACGGCCCCGCAGGTCCTTAAGATGGACATTGAGGGAGGCGAGGTGCTGGCTCTGCCCGGTATGGAAAGGCTCTTACAGGAGGCCCATCCTGTCCTGCTGCTGGAGCTGCACGGCGGAGAGTCGGCGCAGGCGGCATGGAAGATCCTGAAGCGCTGCGGCTACCGCATCTGCCGCATGGCGCCCGGCTACCCTGAGGTCCCCAGCCTGGACGCGCTGGACTGGAAAGCCTACCTGGCTGCGTTTCCGGGAATTGCTTCGCGCTGATCCCTTCTTGTGAGACGGGAGTTTGCCCATTATAATGACCGGGATGAGTAAGTACTCTGGACGAGTGGGGCTGCAGCAGCGCGTGCTGCCGGCCTACCGGGCTGCTTTCTTTGACCGTCTCGCAGCGGCATGTACAGGGGGATTGAGCGTTTTTGCCGGCCTTCCACTTCCGGAAGAACATGTGGCCACCACCGATAAGCTTACGGCAGCGCACTACCGGAAAGCTCAGAACCGCAATATCTTTCCGATTACTTCTGCACTGTACCAGTGCTGGCAGTCGGGTATCCTGCGCTGGCTTGATGAATGGCAGCCGCATGTGCTGATCCTGGAGGCCAATGCACGCTATCCCAGCTCGCGTCTGGCCGTACGCTGGATGCATGCCCGCGGCCGGCCGGTTCTGGGTTGGGGTTTGGGCGAGCCGCCGCTGACAGGCCCGCTGGCCGGGCTGCGGCGCTGGAACCGGCTGACGTTCCTGCGCTCGCTGGACGGGGTGATTGCTTACAGTCAGCGGGGCGCGGCAGAGTACCGGGCCCTGGGTTTTCCGCCCGAGCGGGTTTTCGTCGCGCCGAATGCGGCTGCCCCTCGCCCCACCGGATCACCGCCTGAGCGCCCGCGTAAGGAACCGGGAGAAGTCTTGCTGCTGTTTGTTGGGCGTCTGCAGCAGCGCAAGCGCCTGGATAACCTGTTTTATGCCTGTGCAGAGCTGCCGCAGGGGCTGCAGCCGGCGGTCACGATTGTGGGCGACGGTCCGGCTCGCGCAGAATTTGAAGAGCTGGCTGCACGCGTGTACCCCCGGGCGCGTTTTCTGGGCGAACTGCACGGCCCGCCTCTGGAAGCCTGTTTCCGGCAGGCGGACCTGTTTGTACTCCCGGGAACCGGCGGACTGGCGGTCCAGCAGGCCATGAGCCAGGCGCTTCCGGTGATCGTCGCGCAGGGAGACGGCACACAGGATGATCTCGTCCGCCCGGAGAACGGCTGGCGGGTTGCGCCTGGAGACCGTACGGCGCTGCGCGCCGCGCTCGAAGAAGCCCTTTCAGACCTGGACCGGCTGCGGCGCATGGGCCAGGAATCGTACCGGATTGTCGTGGAAGAGGTCAACCTGGAGGCTATGGTCGACGCTTTTGTCTGCGCGTTGAACCAAATCAGCACGATGTACGCCTGATCGCTGCAGCAGCTGGTACGTTTTACCGGTACAGGGAGGAGACCTGAATGGAAAAGAATCCGGGTATGGAGACGGAGGCCGCCGGGCAGACACTGCAGGAAAATGCCCTGGAGCGCCTGAGGAAGCTGATTGTGCGCCGGCAGGAAGGCCAGAAGCGCAGGCGCCTGCACGTCATCATCAACCCAGCAGCAGGACGGGATGAACCGATCCTGAAGACGATGAACACCGCCATGCAGGAGGCCGATATCGATTGGGATGTCTTCCTGACCAAACAGGCCGGTGATGCCCACCGCCTGGCGCAGGAAGCGGTCCGGGCGGGGGTGGATGCCGTCGCCGTGTACGGCGGCGATGGGACCGTTATGGAGGTGGCCAGCGGGCTGATGGGATCTGGAATCCCCCTGGCCATTATTCCCGGCGGCACGGCCAACGTTATGGCGGCGGAAGTGGGTATACCGGGCGATCTGATCAGCAGCTGCGCCCTGGCCGTTCACCCCAGCCCCTACGTGCGCGAGGTGGACATGGGTAGGATCGGTGACCGTTATTTCCTGCTGCGGGTGGGTATGGGGCTGGAGGCGGCCATGGTTGAAGGTGCTGATCGTGAGCTCAAAGACCGCCTGGGGGTCTTTGCTTACGGGCTTTCCGCCCTGCAGGCCCTGTCCAATCCGCCGGCAGCCCATTACCGCCTGCGCCTGGATGGCGAAGAAGTGGAGGCTGAAGGGCTGACGTGCATTATTGCCAATTCGGGCGCTGTCGGGCTGCGCAGTATCTCTCTGGCGCCCAATATCTCCGTATCCGATGGCCTGCTGGATGTGATCATCCTGCGCAATGCGGACGTGGGCGCACTGCTGTCTGTAGCAGCCAGCATGGCCAGCGGGAATGAAAACCGCGAGAACCTGCTGCGCTGGCAGGCCAGACACATCGAGGTGGAGGCCGACCCGCCGCAGACCGTGCAGGCGGATGGTGAAATCCTGGGCACGACACCGATTACCGTAGAAGTGGTCCCCGCCGCGGTACACATGATTGCCCCGGAACCGCAGCAGAACCCATAGGAGAAACCCTCACGAAAATGCGCCTGCTGTACGTTGCCGACGGCCGCTCGCCGATTGCACTCAACTGGATCCGCTACTTTGTGGAACAGGGCCACGAAGTCCATCTGGTCTCCACCTTTCCCTGCCGGCCGGAGCTGCCCCTGGCCTCGCTGCATATCATCAGCGCCGCGCTGAGCGCGGCGAAAGCGCGTGGGAGCAGCGGCTCTGCTGGGGAGCGCCGGGGGATCTGGAGTGGAAAGCTGGCTGGTTTGCGTACCCGGGTGCGCCAGTTGATCGGGCCGCTCACGCTGCCGCAGGCCGCCCGGCGCCTGAAAGAAATCGCTGCAGCCATCCGTCCGGACCTGGTGCATGCCATGCGCATCCCCTATGAAGGGATGGTAGCGGCGGAGGCTCACCTGGATGTGCCGCTGCTGATCTCCGTCTGGGGGAACGACTTCACCCTGCATGCCCCGGCCACGCCTCTGATGGCCGCAGCCACACGCCGGGCGCTGCAGCAGGCCAGCGCGCTGCAGGCTGACTGCCGTAGAGATATCCGCCTGGCACACGCCTGGGGATTGGACCCCTCCCGGCCGGTGCTGGTCTGCCCGGGGAACGGCGGGATCCGCAGCGAGATTTTTCATCCCGGCCCTGCTGAACGGGATCCGGACCTGTTTCAGGTGATCAACCCGCGCGGCTTCCGCGCTTATGTCCGCAGCGACACGTTTTTTCAAGCCGCTGCGCTGGTGCTGAAGGAAGATCCAGCAGTCCGCTTTGTGTGTCCGGCGATGGCCAGCGAGCCCCAGGCGCAGCGCTGGGTGCAGGAACTGGGGCTTTCCGGCCGGGTAGAACTGCTTCCCGCTCAGCGTCCGGAGCAGATGGCCGCTCTGTTCCGCCGGTCCGCGGTGATGGTTTCCCCCTCGACGCACGATGGCACCCCCAACACCCTTCTGGAAGCCATGGCGTGTGGGGCGTTTCCGGTTGTAGGCGACCTGGAGCCGCTGCGCGAATGGCTCACACCGGGAATCAACGGGCTGCTGGTCGATCCTGCCAGCCCGCAGGAGCTTGCCAGCGCAGTTCTAACGGCCCGTTCGAATCCGGAGCTGCTGCGGCACGCCGCAGAAATTAACCAGCACCGGGTAGCTGAATGTGCCAGCTACCCGGTGGTGATGGAAAATGTTTCCAGTTTTTACCGCTCTCTTGTGAAATAACCCGGCGGGCTGAGCGGCTGTGGGCTAATCCAGATACGCGCGCAGCTCCTGCTGGATGCCCAGGCTCCGCAAACGCCGCAGCGCCTGTGCTTCGATCTGCCGGACGCGCTCGCGGGTGACGCCCATTCTGCGCCCGACTTCATTCAACGTTAGAACCTGACCGTCAAGCAGTCCGTAGCGCAGCTGCAGAATGCGCGCCTCGCGCGGCGGCAGGCGGTCGAGGATTTCCTTCATCTGCTCGCGCAGCAGGTTGTTGGTCGCTGTCTCCTCGGGGGGAGTCATCTCCTGGTCTTCGATGAAGTCGCCCAGGACATCGTCTTCTTCCTCGCCCACCGGCATCTGCAGCGAAAGCGGCCTGCGGGCGACCTGGATCATGTACTCCACCTTCTTGGGGGTGACGTCCAGCTCGGCAGCCAGTTCTTCGGGAGTTGGGTCGCGGCTGAGCTCCTGCTTGAGCTGGTGCTGCTTGCGCAGCATTTTGGTGATCTGGTCACCCATATGCACCGGCACCCGGATGGTGCGGCCCTGGTCGGCCACCGCCCGGCTGACCGCCTGGCGGATCCACCAGGTGGCGTAGGTGCTGAACTTATAGCCGCGCCGGTACTCGAACTTCTTCGCCGCGCGCATTAAACCGATGTTGCCCTCCTGGATCAGGTCCAGGAAAGGCACGCCGCGGCCGATATATTTCTTGGCTACGCTGATGACCAGGCGTGAGTTGGCGGTGATCAAGTGTTCGCGGGCGACCCAGCCATCGTTGACCAGGCGGCGCAGTTCTTTCTGCCGGTTTTTTGTGGCTTTCCCGCGCGCCAGTTCCTCGCGCGCCAGGCGGCCGCGTTCGATCCGCTGGGCCAGGTCAAGCTCTTCTTCGGCCGTCAGCAGGGGCACACGCGCCGCTTCTCGCAGGTACAGGCCAATGGAGTCATCGACATCGATGTTCGCCAATGGATCATCCTCGATGTCGACCCTTTTTTCTTCTTCCTCTTCTTCGTCCAGTTCCTGGTTTGTGGGGCCTTCCAGGGGGTCGTCTTCAAGGTAAGGAACCCCGGCGTTAATCAGAGCCGAAAATACCTCTTCAAGCAGCTCGGGTTCCTGTTCAATTTCCGGCAGATAGCGTGTAACGTCTTCCAGGGAAACGTAACCCTGGCGGTTTCCTAATTCAATGATCCGGTTTATCGCAGTCTGGTGGTGGTCATCTTCGTTTTCTGCAAGCAACAGGTGATTGTCAATTAGCTTTGCCATAACCTCACTTTCCGTCCGCACTATCCCCTTCTTATGCGTGCAAACGCAACCTTTATTATACCACGTATATTAAAGGAAGGCAAGTTTATCTGTATGAAATTATTATGAGAGCATAAAAACTTGATCCAAACTTAAAAAATCAAACATAAAACGAAATGATGAAAGAAAACCAGCCGGCGCTGCGCCGGCTGGTTTTCTGAATAGACGAATGGAATAGCGCCTCAAATGTGAATGGGCTGGCCTTCCACGCCGTGAGCGGCTTCCGCCAGCACTTCGCTCAGGGTGGGGTGCGAGTGCACGTTGCGGGCGATTTCGGCAGGTGTGAGCTCCATCATCTGGGCCAGCGTGAGCTCTGGCAGCAGTTCGGTGACCTCCGGACCGATCATGTGGGCACCCAGGATTTCACCGTAGCGCTTATCCGCGATCAGCTTGACCCAGCCGGTGGTCTCGCCCAGGCCCAGGGCTTTCCCGTTGGGCTGGAAGGGGAAGCGCCCCACGTTGATCTCGTAGCCGCGCTCCTTCGCCTGTTCCTCGGTCAGCCCAAAGGAGGCGATCTGCGGATCACAGAAAGTCACGCGCGGCATCATTTCGTAATTCAGCACGATCGTCTCGACGCCGGCGATATTCTCTGCGCACACTGTCCCCTGGGCCATACCGACGTGGGCGAGCATCAATTTGGCTGTGACATCGCCGATGGCCCAGATGCCGGGGACGTTGGTCGCCATGCGATCGTCGATAGCGATGGCGCCGCGCTCGTCGATCTCAACGCCCAGCTCCTCCAGCCCCAGCCCGCGGCCGTTGGGGCGCACGCCGATGGCGACCAGCGCCTGTTCGGCTTCGATCGTCTTCTGCTCGCCGTCCGCGGTGGAAACGACCACCTGCACTCCCGGACCACCCTTTTTCAGCGATTCAACCTTATGCCCGGTGAGCACTTTGATGCCGCGCTTCTTGAAGGCTTTCTCCAGCTCTGCGCTCACTTCGGGATCTTCAGTCGGCACCAGGCGCGGCAGCATTTCGACGATGGTCACATCGCTGCCGTAAGAGTTCCATATCGTGGAAAATTCCACGCCGATGGCGCCCGAGCCGATCACCACCACCGACTGCGGCATTTTCTCCTGTAAAATCGCCTCCCAGTAGGTGAGGATGGTCTCGCCGTCCTTCTCCCAGCCGCTGGGGACAATGGCGCTGGCGCCGGTGGCGACCACAATGTTCTTCGTTTTCAGATCGGTCGTTTTACCTTCCCTGTCCTTCACCTGGACGGTATCGCGGGCGGTCACGCGGGCTTCACCCATATGCACGTCGATCTTATTTTTACGCATTAAAAAGCCCACGCCTTTGGTAAGCCTGTCGGACACCTGCCGGCTGCGCTTTACCGCGACGCTGTAGTCCAGCTTCAGGTTCTCGAAGGAAAAGCCGAACTCCTCGCCGCGCTTGCGCAGGGTGTGGGCCACATCGGCATTTTTAAGCAGTGATTTCGATGGGATACAGCCGACATTAAGGCAGATACCCCCCAGGAATTCTTTTTCGACGATGGCTGTTTTTAAACCGAGCTGTGCAGAGCGAATGGCGCACACGTACCCCCCAGGGCCGGCGCCAATGACGACGACATCATAATCACTCATGTTTTTCTCCTGTGTAATAAACTGCGGGGGCAGGAGGAGGGGCAGATGGCTGTGCCCTCCTGGTAATGCCTTTCCCCTTGAATTTCAGGCCCAATTTTGCAAAGATTCTACCACTTTCCCCAGGAAGTAATCTGCAATGGCCCCGTCTAAAATGCGGTGATCAAAGGTGAGAGTCACATACGCCATCGGGCGTATGGAAAGGACGTCGTTGCCATATTCATCTTCGATCACCACCACCCGCTTCTGGATGGCGCCCACTCCCAGGATGGCGCACTGCGGCTGGTTGATGATGGGCGTGGCGAACAGCGACCCGCTGACCCCGTGGTTGGTGAGTGTAAAGGTACCCCCCTTCACCTCATCCGGTTTGAGCTGGCGTGCACGTGCCCGGTTGGCCAGATCGTTCACGGTGCGCGCCAGGCCGAGCAGAGAAAGCTGGTCTGCGCTGCGGATCACCGGCACGATCAGGCCGTCCTCGCCCAGCGAGGTGGCCATACCGATATTGATCTCCTTGTGGATGCGCACGCCCTCGTCCGTCCAGGAGGAGTTGACGATCGGATAAGCCTTGAGTGCAGAAACGATGGCGGCGATCAGGTAAGGTGTGAAGGTGAGGTTGACGCCATCGCGGGCGAACGCCTCTTTATTCGCTTTGCGGTGCGCAGCCACCCGGCTCATATCGACTTCCATTACCGTGGTCACATGAGGCGAAGTGCGTTTGCTGGCCACCATGTGCTCGGCAATGGCGCGCCGCACTGCGGTGAGAGGCAGGATTTCACCAGGGATCGCGGCCGGCGCAGCCGGGCGGGCCGGTGCCGGGGCCGGTTCTGGTGACGGCGGAGTAGGCGGCGGTGCAGCAGGCTCCGGTATGGACGGCGCGCTCACCCCTGGGGCGGATGCCGGAGCTTTCTCGCGCTGTTCCAGGTAATTCAGGATATCTTTCTTGGTGATGCGCCCTCCCCGGCCGGTACCCTGAATCTGGTACAGATCCACCTGCTGCTCGCGGGCAATCCGGGCGACCACAGGGGAGATGAAGCCCAGCGCGCTGTCTCTCCCCGGTCCGGGAGCAGCAGATCTCTGCTCACCTGCCGCGACCGGTTCTGCGAGGCGAGCTTCGGCTGCGTGTTCAACGGTCTCGACCTGCCTTTCTCCCTGAGGTGACCCGTTCCCCGAAGGTTGTTCGCCGGCTTCACCAATACGGGCGAGCACCGCACCGGCCTGGATCGTGGTCCCTTCCGGCACGAGGATCTCCAAAAGCACTCCCGCTGCCGGGCTGGGGATCTCGGAATCTACCTTATCGGTGTTCACTTCCAGCAGGGGTTCAAATTCCTCAACGCGTTCGCCTACCGTCTTCAGCCATCGGGTGATGGTGCCCTCAACAACCGATTCCCCGAGCTGTGGCATTATGACATCCGTTGGCATGGCCTCTCCTTACGTATGCAGCTTGTGGGTTTGAGCTGATCAAAAGAACAGTGGAAATTTCTTCGGATCCACTTCGTTCATCATTTCGTATACAGTTTCGAATACCTGCTCAACGTTTGGTTTGGACCAGTAATCGCCGTCGGAACCATAGGCCGGCCGGTGTTCTTTCCCCGGGATGGTGACCGGCGCAGAGTCGAGCCATTCATACCCGCCCTGTTTCTCGAGCACCTCCTGCATCATGTATGCTGTGGTACCTCCGGGAACATCTTCGTCGATGAAGGCGATGCGGCTGGTCTTTTTCAGCGATTCGAGGATGATCTGCGGCCGGTCGAAGGGCAGCAGGGACTGCACATCGATCACCTCGGCCTCGATCCCCACCCGGCTGAGCTGCTCGGCTGCCTTCAGCACGATGCGGCAGGTGGAGCCGTAAGTGACCAGCGTGACATCCGTACCCGGGCGCAGGATTTCGGGCACCCCCAGCGGCACGGTGAACTCACCGATGTTGGCAGGCATGTTTTCCCGGATGCGGTAGCCGTTCAGCGCTTCGACCACCAGCGCCGGTTCGTCGGCCTGCAGCAGGGTGTTGTAGAACCCGGCTGCCTGGGTCATGTTGCGCGGCACCAGCACGTACATCCCGCGCACCAGGTGGATGATCCCGGCCATAAGCGAACCGGAATGCCACACGCCCTCCAGACGGTGCCCGCGGGTGCGAATGATCGCCGGCGCTTTCTGCCCGCCGTGGGTGCGCCACAGCAGGGTGGCCAGGTCATCGGATAGGATCTGCAGAGCGTAGAGCAGATAGTCCAGGTACTGGATCTCGGCAATGGGGCGCAGGCCGCGCATGGCCATGCCAATGGCCTGACCGACGATCGTTGTCTCGCGGATGCCGGTGTCGGAGACGCGCAGCGGGCCGTATTTATCCTGCAGGCCGCGGAAGCCCTGGTTGACATCGCCCAGTTTGCCCACATCTTCCCCGAAAGCGATCACCCGCGGGTCGCGAGCCATGGCAGCGTCGAAACAGGCATTGAGCACCTCGAACCCGTAGACCTGCTTCGGCGGGTCGTCGTAGACAGCCTCCACCACCGGCACCTGCAGGGCAGTCCCGCGGTAAAGATATGAATCATAGCGCTGCCTGCCGGCCTCTTCCTGTTCGCGCTTCCAAAGCTGGAGGGCAGCCCTGGCCGGCAGATCTTCCGAGCGGACTTCGATCAGCGCGCTGCGGGCAAAGGTCATGAGATCTCTGCGCAGGGGGGTCTGGATGCCCTTCAACTGCTCCTGCAGGTGCCGCAGCTCAGCGGACTTTGTGGATTGCGCTGCAAGCTGCTCCAGAATACTCAGCAGCTCCTGGCGTTCCTCCAGGATCGGCTGGATGTAAGCCTCCCAGGCGGCCCGGCGGCTTTCCTCGGCTGCCTGGCGCGCCTCCGCTTCGATGCGGTCCAGCTCATCAGCGCCTGTGATTTCCTGGGTAAGGATCCACTCGCGGAATTTCTTGAGGGCGTCGAACTCCTCTTCCCAGGCCAGGCGTTCTTTCGATTTGTAGCGCTCGTGGCTGCCGGAGGTCGAATGCCCCTGCGGCTGGGTGAGCTCGGTTACATGGATCACCGCGGGGACATGTTCCTCCCGTGCGGTCGCCGCAGCCTTACGGAAGGTATCCACCAGCGCCGGGTAATCCCAACCGCGCACGGTGTACAGGTCGAAACCATCCGTCGTCCCCGGTTCGCGCTGGAAGCCTTTCAACAGCTCCGATAAATTCTGTTTGGTGTGCTGGTGTTCGTTGGTGACCGAAATTCCGTAATCGTCGTCATAAATAACGATCACGGCCGGCGATTTCAACACGCCGATGGCGTTCAGCGCCTCCCAGAACATCCCCTCCGCACAGGAAGCGTTGCCGATGGTGCCGAAGGCGATCTCACGGCCGTTATTGGAAAACTGCTTCAGGTGGGACAGCTCTTTCAGTTCCCTGTACAATCGCGAAGCGTAAGCCAGGCCTACCAGGCGCGGCATCTGCGAACCAGTCGGCGAGATGTCCGATGAAGAATTCGGCTGCAGGGTGAGATCCAGCCACTCCCCGCGGTCATCCAGGAAGCGGGTGGCGAAGTGGGCGTTCATGCAGCGCCCGGCGGTCATCGGATCGGCGTTTACATCGGCGTGTGCATAGAGCTGGGCGAAATATGCGGTGAGCGTGGTCTGGCCGGTGGCAAACATGAAGGTCTGGTCGCGATAATAACCAGAACGGAAATCCCCCTTCTGAAAGACCTTCGCCATCGCGAGCTGCACTACTTCCTTACCGTCGCCGAAGATGCCGAACTTGGCTTTCCCGCTCATCACCTCCCGCCGGCCGATCAGGCTGGCCTGGCGGCTCTGATAGGCGAGACGGTAATCGGCCAGGATTTCTTCGTCACTTAATGCCAGATCGATGGGCTTTTCTACCTGCTTTTCGATCGTGTCGGTCATTATTCAGTTACTCCTCTTTCCCCCGCGGAGAACGGCAGCCTGGAGCGGCTGCCAGCGCCCGGCGCGCGTCGATCCCCCGTGGACGGCCTTATTCGTACAATTTAGATTATAACGCTCTTTATTGTGCTTTCGGGCGTCCTGTTGTACTATTCGCGCCGCAGAATTCCTGAACGATACGTTTTAATCCCGCCTGTAAGATAAATAATGGGGTGGAGCACCGGTGCTCCACCCCACTGCAGTTCAATTAGCGCTCCATCTGGCTGGCCACAATTTCGGCCACGTCCAGCACCTTCATGGCGCTGTTCTCGGCGTTGTTGGCGTCGTTCAACATCACCATACAGAACGGGCAGCCGACAGCAAGGGTATCGGCGCCGGTGCCGATGGCTTCCTGAATGCGGTTCTGGTTGACACGCTGGAAGCCGTGCTCTTCTTCCTTCCACATTTGCGCGCCGCCGGCGCCGCAGCAGAAGGATTTCTTCCCTGAGCGGGCCAGCTCGATGAACTCTCTCTGCGTCTGCTTCAGGACCTGGCGCGGCTCCTCGATGATATCGTTCTGCCGCCCCAGATAGCAGGGATCGTGGAAGGTGATCTTCTCTGCCCCATCGCTCTTCAACCTGATCTGTCCGGTGCCGACCAGCTCGTTGATCAACTGCGTATGGTGGATGACCTCGTAGTGCCCTCCAAACGCCGGGTATTCATTTTTGAGCGTGTGCAGGCAGTGCGGGCAGGTGGTCACGATGCGCTTCGGCGCGACCTCATTGAGCACCTCGACGTTCATGGTCGCCAGTTCGTTGAACAGGAACTCATTGCCGGCCCGGCGGGCAGAATCCCCTGTGCACTGCTCCTGCTCTCCCAGTACGGCAAAGTTCACCCCGGCGGTGTTAAGGATATCGGCAAAGGCGCGGGCAGTCTTCTGTGCGCGTGCATCTGTGGAGGGTGCGCAGCCCACCCACCAGAGGATATCCGGCTCGGGATTCTCTTCGATAGTGGGCACGTTGAGCCCTTCGGCCCACTTCATGCGCTCCGTTGGCGGCACGTTCCAGGGGTTGGCCGCCCGCTCCATGCCCCGGAAGGCGTTCTGGAGTTGTTCGGGGAACTCGTTTTCCATCAGGACCATCGCCCGGCGGATATCCAGGATATCGCGCATGGGCTCGTTGCCCACCGGGCAGATATCCACGCATGCACCGCAGGCCGTGCATGCCCACACGGCCTCGGGCGTAATGGCATATTCGAGCAGTGTCTTCGAGCTGGCCTCTCCCCGGGCCAGGCGTCCCCCTTCTTCGTTGAGCAGATAACGTTTGTTGATCTCCAGGGCCGCGGGGGACAGCACTTTTCCGGTGTTGTAAGCCGGGCAGACCTGCTGGCAGCGGTAGCACATGATGCAGGCGTAGGCGTCGATGATCTGCTCGTAGCCCAGGTCCTCCAGGCGGGTGGCGCCAAACTGCTCGATGGTCTCATCGTCGAAGTTCAGGCGGTCGAGCTCACCCATGGAGCGCCGCTCGGGCTTGAGCAGGAAGTTAATCGGGGCGAAGAATAAGTGCAGGTGCTTGGAATACAGGAAGTAGGGCAGGAAGATCACAATGGTGCCCAGGGCCAGCCACCAGAAGACGTGCTGCCCGACCACCAGGGCCTGCGGGCTGAGCCCTGCCCATGCGGCCGATACCGTGGAGGCAAACGGCTGCCAGGTGCTGGTCCCTCTGGCGGCCAGTTCGAATGAATCTCCCAGGAAGCGTGATCCCACGTGGACCAGGATAAAACCGCCCACGACAGCCGAATCGCGCCGGATGCCTGCACGTGCGCTGGGCTGCAGCAGCACATCCTCGCGCGCCGTCAGGTCTGGGGTGCGTACGATGAAGCGGCGGATCAGGAGAAAAACCATTCCGACCAGCACACCCACACTGAGCAGGTCTGCTCCCAGGCGGTAGAGGCTGCCGATCAGGCCGTGGCCCAGGAATTCGAACCCCGGGATGAAGCCTTCGAGCACATCCCCGAGATTGACCAGCAGGTAATACATGAACCCCCAGGCCACAAACCCGTGGAACAGGCTGGGGCCCAGGCGCAGGCGAAAGGTAGGCGCCAGGGTGATGGTTTTAAGCAGCACTGATACCAGGCGCTTCCGGGCTGCGTTCCAATCAATTTCTCCCTGCCCGCGCCCGATCGTACGGACGATGCGCTCGGCGGCTTTCCAGGTGAGAAACAGGGAACCCAGTACGACCAGAACAAACAGGATCATTTCTGGTATTGTGAGCATGTTTTTCTCCTGATTTTCTAGTGAAACTGAAAAACCCCTCTGGTTTGTTCCCCTTTGCACATACTGCTTAGAAGTTTACCATAGGCACAGATAGGGAGCAATCTACTGCTGGTCGAAGTGTTCGAGCGCTGTTTTGATGACCGGATCGTTTTCCATGGTGACTTCGTCCCAGCTGCTGTACACCACCTCATCGGGAAGGATGCCGGTCTCTTCCCAGTTCGCTTCCGGGTTCCCGTGGGGTTGAAAGGTATCGTGCGCCAGCCAGATGCGCGAGCCGTCGCTGAATTCAAATACCCACAGGATTTCCACGTTGCCGTCGGTCGGCTCGCCGATCAGGTAAGCCCCTCTCTTTTCCTGTAATATCCCTGAAAAGATCTCGCCAAAGCTTGCGGTGCCTCTTCCGATGAGCACCACGATGGGTAAGTTCTGAGAGCCGTTGATATCGTGCCCCAGGATATTGAGCGGAACTTCCTGCTGGCGGTTGACAAAGTATCCGACAGTGCCGCGCGCAAAATATGCCAGCGTGCCCTTCATCACCGTATCGGCGCCGCCGCCGTTCTGGCGGTTGTCGATGATCAGGCCGTCCAGTCGCCCGCTGGCGGACATCTGGCGCAGGATATCGCCGACCTGCTCGTGGATGGTGATATCGTTGAAGGTCACCAGCAGGAGATAGCCAATGCGTTTCCCGCTGGGGGTGATCAGGATTTCATACGGAACCGGCGTGGCGCCGCGAATGCTGCGTCGTTCCACCCGCACTTCACGCGGCGCTTCACCCGGTGACTGTACGGTCAGCACCACGCTCGTCCCTTCCGGGCCGCGCAGCAGGTTTGAGCGCAGCCCATCTTCGCCCAGGATGGGGGCCCCATCCACGGCGAGGATCGAATCGTGCGCTTTCAACCCCGCTTCCTCCGCAGGGCTGCCCGGAAACACCAGCACAATGCTGACCTTCCGCTTCTCCGGGATGAGCGTATTGAGCACGCCGATACCCACATAATCATATTCCCCGGCGAACTGCGCGTCCTCTTCACGCGCCGCTTCCGGGTTGAGGAACAGCGAGTGCTCGTCGCCCAGGCCGCTGATCAACTCTTCCATCGCCAGATAGAACTCTTCATCGCTCAGGCCCTGGCTTATTCGCTCGCGGTATTCGACATATACGGCATCCCAATCGACCCCGTTGAAATCCTCATACAGATATTCCGCGGCAACCGTGTTCCATATCTCTTCGAACACGCGCAGATGCCGGCGGATTTGAGTTGCCGCCACGGTTGGGCGCAGCGTGGCTGTGGGAGGCGAGCTGGCGGTCTCTGTCACCGGACGCCGCGTGGATGTGCTGGTTTCTGTGGGACTGAACGTTGGGTTGAGGGTGGCGGAAGGGCGTGGGGCAGGCGTGTCGCTGGGATTAAAAGCTGCCTGCCAGGCCCGTGTAGCGGCCTGGCAGGCCATCGTCAGCAGCACAATCGGGATGAGGATGCAGGCGATTTTCCGGTGTGCAAACATATGCGGCGGCTTGTTATGCTCCCCCTGCCGTGTACAGGCTCGGGTCGGTAGGTGTTTGCCCTGACGGATCGTGGACCCAGACCCAGTCACCTTCGTTTGCCCACTCAAATAACCAGCGTGCATCGCCGACGGAGAGGTTCACACAGCCGTGTGATTGGGGGAAACCAAGCTGGGTGCGCCAGTAGGCGCCGTGCAGAGCGCGCGCCTCGTCGAAGTACATCGTCCAGGGTACATCTTCAAGGTAGTAAGCGTCCGATCCATCTGAGGAGAAAGAGCCCCGCATCGGGGTGCTCTCCACCTTCTGGTAAATCTTAAACAGGCCCGGACGGGTCCACAGGGGTTCGAACCCGCTGGCCATGATGGTGGCAAACACCAGCTCGCGGTCCTCGTATACGCTGATGGTCTGCTCATACAGGTTCACTTCGATCCAGCGGCCGTTGGTGACCCCTTCCGGTGGGGTAGTGTTTGGATAGACTTCCGCCACAACCCGCTCGGGGATCCATTCGTCCGGGCCGATCATTACCCAGCCGCCGTCCGGAGCGTCCGCACGGGCGTAGACCTGCACTATCTCCTGGTGCCCAAGCACGCGGCCGGTGTAGTCCTGCACCTGCAGGCCGGGCGTGCGCTTGGAAATCACTTCGGTGGGGTACAGATAGGTCAGCACCCAGCCGAACGATCTTTCCGGCGTGCGTGAGAAGACCAGACCCTGGAACAGGGGCACGGCGCCGATGCGGATGACGTCCGTCGCACCCATCCACATCCCGGGTTCGATCATGTATGCCCGCTTGCCGTTCTCTTCATATTCCTCCGTGTAGGAGATATAGCTGAACGGGGCCGAGATGCGGCTGACGGCCGCCTTTTTGTTGTTCGAAATTGCATCCTGCGGCGAGCTGTACACCGGCGCGTTGGGCGTGCGAATCAAACCATAGCGGTAATCAATATAGGTGTAGCTGAAATCGGGTTTTTTTGCCGGGAGCGGGGTGAGGGGGAAAGTGATCCCCTTTTCTGCCATTTCCGTCAGGTAGCTGGAAGGTCCCAGGGGAGCGCAGTCTCCGGGATTGCTGGTGTAGATACCCGGCATGCAGAGAACGCTTGACTTCGATGAGCTCGTTCCTTCTGCGGCTGCAGCCGGGCTGCTGCTGAACGCAGCCAGGAGCAGAACAAACAGAAGAGCTAAAACCGGTAAGTATCGTCGCATAACATCTCCGTGAGAGGATGAAGAAGTGATGTGTGTATACCTCTTGAACCGAATGCGAAACCTTCGACTCTGTTACCTATCTATCCTGCTGTGATGCTGTTTTCCCACCTTACTCCGCCGGCTATTATAGCCCATTTTTAGTGATCGCATGGTGAGCACCTGCTGAACGGCGCCCATCCATTGCCTGCCGGATCCGGGTTCTAAGTCTTGGTAAGGCGTGAATTTGTGATTATACTAACCCGATATGACCGCTCCATCGAAACTTCAAACCTGGATTTTAGCTGCACGCCCGAAAACACTGCCGGCAGCGGTATCGCCGGTGATCGTGGGCAGCGCGGCGGCATTTGTCGATAACGCCTTTCGTCCTGGTCCGGCCCTGGCGGCGTTCTTCGGTGCGCTGCTGCTGCAGATTGGCGCTAATTTAGCCAACGATGTCTTCGATTTTCACAAAGGGGCAGACACAAAAGACAGGCTGGGGCCTCTGCGGGTAACCCAGGCCGGACTGCTGTCTCCGCGTGAGGTGCTGCTGGGGATGTGGGTCACCTTTGGACTGGCAGCACTGCTGGGAGTGTATCTGGTGCTGGCGGCCGGCTGGCTGGTCGTCGCTATTGGCGTGGCCTCCATATTGTCGGCGATTGCCTATACCGGCGGGCCGTACCCGCTGGGCTATCACGGTCTGGGTGACCTGTTTGTCTTCATTTTCTTCGGCCCGGTGGCCGTCATCGGGACGTATTTCGTGCAGGCCAGAGAAGTCAGTCTGCTATCTGTGCTGGCATCCATTCCCATGGGGCTGCTGATCACCGCCATCCTGGTGGTCAACAACCTGCGCGACATCCACACCGATCGCGCCAGCGGAAAGCGCACTCTGGCGGTTCGCCTTGGCGTGGAAGGAACCCGCCGGGAGTATCTGCTGTGCCTGTCCACTGCCTATCTGATCCCCGTGGGGATGGCTGCCGCCGGGCTGACCACCTTCTGGGTGGTGCTGGCGTGGCTTTCACTGCCGCTGGCCGTCAGGCTGGTGCGCATGATCTGGCGGGTGAGCGGCCGGCCTTTAAACGAAGCGCTGGCCGGAACCGGCCAGCTCACGTTGCTATACAGTCTGCTGTTTTCCCTGGGCCTGGTGCTCCCGCTTCTTCTGGGCTGGGCCTGAGCCACCCTGCCTGGAGTCCATGTGGACGAACTGCCAGGGCGTCAGGCGCTTCTCCAGCCAGTCCACACTGAAGTAGAGGGCCAGTCCCATCAGGCTGAGGGCCACCACGCCGGCATACATGGCCGGATAATCAAACAGCGTGCTGCCGTTGAAGTAAATATAGTAGCCCAGGCCGTAGCGGGTGGCGAAGAGCTCGGCCACGTACAGCACAGCTACAGCCGTGCCGACTGACTGCCGCAGTGCGGTCAGCACCGCCGGGAGGCTGGCCGGCAGGTATACAAAGCGGAACAGCGCCCGGCGTCCGGCTCCCAGGCTGCGCACGCTCTCGATCAGCTCGGGGCGGATGGCGGCGGCCTGGTCGCGCACCAGCACCAGGATCTGGAAGAAAAGGATCAGGAAGATGATGATGATCTTGGGCAGGTCGCCGATACCAAAGAACAGCAGCACAATCGGCACGAGCACCACCTTGGGCACCGGGTAGAGCAGGTACACCAGCGGGGAGAAGATGCGGTTGAGCGTTTGAGACTGGCCCAGCGCCAGCCCGGCCGGGGCGGCCAGGGCGATGGCCAGCAGGGTGCTTGAGAGCACCCGCCACAGGCTGGCCAGCAGGTGCAGCAGCAGGTCTTCCTGGAACAATTCCTGGAAAAAGGCGATCACCACCGCCAGGGGGGAGGGCAGAATCGGGCGGTTCACCAGCAGCGAGGCAAGCTGCCAGGACAGCAGCAGTCCAATTACAGTGAGCAGCAGGTCACGGCGTTTCATACGGCTGCGGCCATCCTTTCTCTTAACTGCCGGCAGAGGGCCTGGTATTCAGGCTCATTGCGGTAGCCGGGTTTCCCGGCATGCGGGTTGTCGATCACTACCGGTTCGGTGTTGGGAGGCATCCCGAGCAGCAGGATTTTCTGTCCCATGACGGCCGCTTCTTCGATCGCATGGGTGACGATCACCAGCGTCAGCCCGGCTTCGGCCCGCAGTTCGAGGGTCAGGTTCTGCAGCCCCTCGCGTGTGGGGGCGTCCAGCGAAGAGAACGGCTCGTCCATCAGCAGCAGGTCGGGGTGCAGGGCAAGGGTGCGTGCGATCGCTGTCCGCTGGCGCTGGCCGCCGGAGATCTGGCTGGGGTATTTATCCTGGTGATCCGCCAGCCCCAGGCGCTGCAGCCACACATCGATTTCGACCGGTTCCTGGGCATGGCTGGGGGCGTGCTTGCCGTCGGGGCCGTAAAAATCGCGGATGCGCATGCCCAGCTCCACGTTCTGGCGCACGGTGGCCCAGGGCAGCAGCCCGTATTCCTGCAGGATCAGCCCGGTCTGCGGGCGCGGGCGCTGCAGGCGCTGGCCGTCAACCAGCACCGCGCCGCTGGTGGGGAAGCGCAGGCCGGCCAGCAGATAGAGCAGCGTGGTTTTGCCACAGCCGGAGGGACCGAGGACCGCCCAGGCTTCCCCTTTTTCGACCTTCCAGTTGAAATCCTGGAAGATCGGTGTGTGCTGCGCATAGGTGTACGTAAGCGACTGCGTTTCGATCATTTCAATAATCACTGCAGGGTGCGGGCTGGGGTATACCTGCCCGCACCCTGACATACCGTTCAAGCTGCCGGCTTCCTATTTGGGCAGAAAACTGGCGTTAACCGAGCTCTCGTAAGAAACATCCCCTTTGATCAGCCCTTTTTCCTGCGTCCAGGCCAGTGCGTCTTCCCACTGCTCCAGTGTGGGGACGGAAGCGGTGGCGAAGGGCGATACCTGGAAGGTGTCGATGATCGGTTCAGGTACCAGCTTCTGTTCCACCAGCAGGTCTTTCCAGGCCCCGGGGTCCTTGTTGATCAGGATCACCGCCTCTTCGACTGCCGCCAGGAAAGCGCGGATGGCTTCGGGGTGCTCGTCGATCACCTGTTTGCGGAAGGCGATGGTGCTGTAACTGTACTCCGGATGACTGGTGTCATCCAGCGCTGCAACAGCGCCGTTCCTGGCCGCCAGCGAGGAGAGCGGCTCGGGCAGCATGGCGGCGCTCAGTTCACCGCTGTCCAGCAGTGCCATGCGGTCGGTAATTTTCGGCACAGCCACTGTGCGGATCTCCTCCGGAGTGAAGCCCTCAGCCTGAAGCAGGCGGTCCGTCAGGTAGGCGATTACCGTTCCTTCGGCGATGGCGACCTCCACCCCTTTCAGCCCTTCAGCGTCCGAAATCCCGCTGTCTTTTGAGGCCATAATGCGGAACAGGGCATTCTCAGGCGTGGCGGCCTGGGCGATGCGCACGATCTGCACCTGGGGGTTGTCTTTGTTGTAGAAAATGGTGGAAACCGTTTCATTGACCATACCGTCGGCCTGGCCGGCTGCAATCAACTGGTCTCGCTCCGGAGCAGACTGCACGTCGATGAACTCTACATTGACACCATGCCTGGCAAACAACCCCTCCTCCTGGGCTACGTACATGGGCAGTTTGTCCAGGACAGGGATCACAGCGATGCGCAGGGTCACGGGTTCGCCGGCCTGAGGCGACGGATTGGCAGCACAGGCCGAGAGGATCAGAACAGCCAGACAGGCCGACAGCAACAGGACGCTTCTCTGCGCCAGATTTCGAACTGCATGCATGGAAATCTGCTTTCCTCCTCGATATGGGTATTGTGTCGATTTCCCTCTTTTCGATGGGCGCACAGATTATAGCACGCCCCGATTAACAGGAACAACAGGCTGTTAAGATATATGCAAGGTTCCATTGACACGAAAAATTCCGTATGCTACAGTAAGCCCTACCTGCGAACGTTGTAGTGATTTTTAGTTGTGTTCAGCTTCTCCGGCGGCACCGCACAGGGTGTTCTAAGGAGGAATGAGTGCAAGGTTTTCTTCCCGACATAAAACCATACAGCAACAGTCTTATTTAACTGCTTTATCCTTAAGGAGTGGACCACCGTGATGAAATCACGCTCCCAGTTAATGGTGGAACGCTTACGTGACCTCCAGGCGTCCTCACCGGATATCGAGGCCTCAGCGGTAGTCAGCGTTGACGGCCTGAGTATTGCTTCCGCCCTGCCGCAGGGCGTGGAAGAAGATCGTGTCTCAGCCATGTCGGCGGCCATGCTTTCCCTGGGCGAGCGGATCGCCTCTGAGCTGGGCCGCGGCGAGCTGGACCAGGTGTATATCAAAGGGCAGCAGGGCTATGTAATCCTGATGTCTGTGGGCGAAGATGCAGTTCTGACTGCACTGGCCCGCGAACAGGCCAAGCTGGGTTTGATTTTCCTGGATATGCGCCGGGCTGCCGAAGCCTTAGCGAAACTCATCTAACTGGCAGACTTCCATGGACCCGATTCCAAAGAGCGAATATTACTACGCTAACAAGATCGCCCGCATCACCATCATGGCCATGGAGGACGTGCTGGGGAAGAACGGGCTGAACGCCATCCTCAACCTGGCACACCTGCCGCATCTGATCGATAACTATCCTCCGGATAACCTGGAGCGCCAGTTCGATTTCGCTGATTTTTCCGCTTTTAATCTGGCCCTGGAGGAGTTGTACGGGCCGCGCGGCGGCCGGGGGCTGGCGCTGCGTGCCGGAAGGGCAGCCTTTGCCGATGCTCTGCGAAATTTTGGCGCTCTGGCCGGCGCAGGCGACCTGGCTTTTAAAGTCCTGCCGCTGCACGCGAAAATGCGCATCGGGCTGATGGCGATGGCGCGCATCTTTACTCAGATCAGCGACCAGAAAACCAGCGTACAGGAGCGGGAGAATGATTTCGTGTACACCATCCACCGCTGCCCGGTCTGCTGGGGCCGCTCCGGGGTGGACAAGCCCGTCTGCTATGTCGCTGTCGGTCTGCTGCAGGAAGGGTTGAAATGGCTCTCCGGCGGAAACGAATTCCGCGTAAACGAGGCCCGCTGTGTTGCCATGGGCGACCCCACCTGTGATTTCATTATTAATAAGACACCCATCGGTTAGGTGGCTGCTGTGACTGAAGGAAATCCCTCGCTGCTGGTTGTCGAAGACGATGTCGATATCGCTGAGATGCTGACCGCGTACTTTCGGGTGCAGGGATATGCGGTTCAGGCAGCCAATGCGGGGGAGGATGCGGTGAACCTGTGCCGCAGCAGCCGCCCCGATCTGGTCATCCTGGATATCCGCCTGCCCGATATCGACGGTTTTGAGGTGGCCCGGCGGCTGCGCAGCAGCAGGCGCATGGAAGATATCCCCATCATCTTTTTGACCGAAAAACGCGAGCGCGCGGATCGCCTGCAGGGGTTAGAATTGGGCGCAGATGATTACATCACCAAGCCCTTCGATATCCAGGAACTGCGTCTGCGCGTGCGCAATGCCCTGCGCCGTGCCGGCCCGGGCAGCCTGACAAATCCGGTCACCGGTCTGGCGGAAGGGGCTCTGGTGGATGAACGCCTGCAGGAATGTCTGCAGGGGAACGATTGGGGCCTGCTCTTCATAGCCCTGCTCAATTTTGACCATTTTCGTGAGGCCTATGGATTTGTGGCCTCGGATGACGTCCAGCGGGCGGTGAGCCTGATGATTCACAATGCAGTGCGCGGGGTAGGGGGGCCGAATGACTTCCTCGGCCAGTTGAGTTCGACCGAATTCCTCCTGGTGACCACCCCCGCGAACCTGCCGGTTCTGGAGGAGCGCATCCGCAGCCGCCTGGAACAGGCGATCGAATACTTTTATCCGTTGAAGGACCGGGGACCGGAAGCAAATGTCGCCAACCGTCTGAAGCTCTGCTTCCACCGGCTGAGCCCGGGAGACGGACCTTTCACGGATATCCAGAGCATGAAAGCGGCGCTGGTGCGCCCCTGCAGCAAATAAGAGGTCCTGTGCAGCTAACCGTTGTAACTCCTACCTATAATGAAGCGGAGAACCTCCCGAAGCTGGTCTCCGCATTGTTTCAACTGCCCCTGCCCGGGCTCCGGGTGCTGGTCGTCGACGATAACAGCCCCGATGGGACCGGCGAGGTAGCGGACCGCCTGGCGCGCGAATACGGCGACCGTGTTTCTGTCCTGCACCGGCCGGGGAAGGGCGGCCTGGGCAGCGCTTATATTGAAGGGTTTACGCGTGCGCTGGCGATGGGCGCCGAAGCCGTGGCGCAGATGGACGCCGATTTCTCTCACCCGCCGGAGCTGCTTGTCGAACTGCTGGCCGCCCTGCAAAACGTTGAGGTCGCTCTGGGCTCGCGCTACGTTCCGGGGGGCGCGGTGGATCACCGCTGGCCGCTGTGGCGTAAGGGGCTGTCGGCTTTTGGGAACCTGTACGCCCGCTCGATCCTCAATATCCCTGTGCGCGACGTCACCGGCGGCTACCGGGTGTGGCGGCGTGAGACCCTCCTGGGGATGCCGCTGGAGCGGGTGCGCTCTAACGGTTACGCGTTCCAGGTGGAGATGATCTACCTGGCGTACCGCCTGGGCTACAGTTTTGTTGAGATCCCCTTTTATTTTGCAGACCGCCGCTGGGGCCATTCGAAAATGTCGTCAAGCATCCAGCGCGAGGCGGCCGTGCGGGTCTGGCAGATGCTCTTTGAATACAGCCATGTGCAGCGTCACATCTGCGACCCCGAGATGCAGAGCGTCAAACCGCCGCTCTGATCACCAGCATAAAAAGCCTGATCAATAAAGAACCGGCCGCTCAGGCCGGTTTTTCTTTACCCATTTGCCGGGTCACCTGCACCAGGCGGTCCCACTCCTCCAGGCTCAATGTTTCTGCCCGCCTTCTGGGGTCGATCCCGGCTGCCTGCAGAATTTCACCGGCGGTCTGGGCAGGCCAGTGCATTCCCCCGGCCAGGGAGTTGCGCAGCGTCTTGCGCTTCTGACTGAAACCGGCGCGCGCCAGGTGAAAAAACGTGTCCAGGTCGGTTTCGGGGATAAGCGGCTGCGGGTAAAGGTCCAGGCGGATCACAGCCGAATCTACATTGGGTGGCGGGTAGAAAGCACCCGCCGGGATCCGGGCGGCGATGCGCGGCCGTCCGTACACCTGCACGCTCAAAGCCAGCAGGCTCATGTCTCCGGGCCCGGCCAGGATGCGTTCCGCGACTTCCTGCTGCACAGTTAGCGTCATCCGGTCCGGTTTCAAACGCGCCTGCAGCAGATGGCGCAGAATGGCTGAAGTAATGTAATAGGGGATGTTGGCGACGACCAGGTAGCGCTCCTGCTCTACGCCGCCCATGAGAGCCGCCGGGTCGAAGGATAGGATGTCGCCCTCCACAATCCTGACGTTGTCGAACCCGGCGAGCACCTCCTGCAGGGGGGCAAGCAGGTCATGGTCGAGCTCCACGGCAACCACCTGCCGGGCCCGCTGTGCCAGCAGACGTGTCAGGCTGCCCAGCCCGGGCCCGATCTCCAGCACTGCGTCCTCCGGCCCGACAGCGCCGGCCTCCACCACCTTTTCCAGGGAAGCCGGGTCGATTAAAAAGTTCTGCCCCAGGCGTTTATCCGGCCGCAGGCCGTAGCGCTGCAGCAGTTTCGTAACATGCAGTGGGGGCAGGCTGTTCATGGGCAGGATGGCTCGTCCGGCTCCGTCGGCCAGGTTCCGGCCAGAAACTGGTCGACATAGTCTCTGATGACGTCAAAATCCGCATCCAGCACGAAAGTGTTGTTCTTCAGCACCGGATTGTAGACCCTTGCGGGCTTTAAGATCTCTTCGGGCAGACTGGTGAAAATGAGGTTCTCGCGTTTGATGTGCGGGAGCAGGCAGGCGAGCTGCGAGATCTGTTCGGGGCTGAGGTCGGTCAGCACGGATCCCTGGAAGGCGGCGATAATCTGCGGAATTTTTGGCAGCACACTGGGGCTGGTGACCTTTTCCTTCAGCGCACAGATCACCATCGTCTGGTGGTCCTGGCGGGTGAAGTCATTGTAACGCTTGCGGATGCGGGCAAAGCGCAGGGCTTCTTCACCGGTGAAATGATGCTGCCCGGCGGTAAAGTAACCCAAATCGATGGTGCGGTCGTCCACCGGGCTTCCGTCGACGTCGTAAGGCAGGTACAGGTCGATCCCCCCGACCGCATCGACGATCTTGACGAAGGTCTGCATATTGACAGCCCCATAGTGATCCACGCGCAGGCCGAAGTTATGGTCCAGGGTGCGCGCCAGCAGGCCTGGGCCTTCACCGGGGCCGTCGTAATACCCCATCCCCGACCCGCCGTAAAAATAAGCCTGGTTCAACTTCCCATGTGTGATGTTGTGGTCCTCAATGCCCGGGATCTCGACCCACAGGTCGCGCGGCAGAGAGAGCACGCTGACCTTCGCGTTGACAAAATCGATCCGGGCAACGCGCATCACATCGGCCAACCCGTAGCGGTAATCCACGCCGCTGTCGGCGCCGATCCCCAGGACGACCATGGTGGGCGGCCCACCGCAGAGGGGCTGTCGCGTCGCGGTGGGCGCCGGGGTGGCGCTGGCCTGCGGCAGCGAGGCCGCCGGGGAAGATACGCTGACATCTGCTGCGGCGCGCGTCTGGGTGGGTAAAACCTGTGCGAGCGCCGTTGGCGTGACCGGTTCGGGTGTGTAGGTGGGAAGTTCAAGCGCCGGCCCTAACGGCGCTGTCCACTGCTTTTGTATCTGGGGGTACAGGGCTGCGCCGGAGATCAGTAGGATAACGATCAAAATGGCTGCCAGTGCGGCAGCTGTGCGCTTTCTCGAGCGCTCTTCGGACATGAATTAGATCTCCTCGTTTCGACAACATCAAAATCATCAATGCCCAAAAATTATATCACCGGGGCCTTTACAGAAATTCCGGCGCCGGCCGGGCTGTCGATTATAATTTCTCTAACAATGGCCAGGAACTACGCACACACAACGAAGGAAGGCGCATCTCCGGCTGTGGAGGCCCCCGGCTGGAGGGACCTGGCCTACCTGTCGCTGACCCTGCTGCTTGGCTGGGTCACTTTTTCTTCAAGTTCCCCCCGGTTATTCTGGCAGTTCTGGCTGCATATTGCCCTGGTGCTGCTGCTGGAGCGCCTGCTCAGCCGCTTTCCTCTGCCGCACCGGCAGCGCTACCGCCTGGCCTTCCTGGGCAGCATCGGCCTGGGGGCTGCTGTTCTGGCAGGCGGTTTTTTCGCTTCCCCGGCTCTGTCCGCTGGCGGCGCAGTTGCGATTCTGCTGGTCTCCGGCTGTGGGGCGGTGGCAGGAGGGGTGCTTGCTTCAGGAATCAACCAGTGTTTCTGGGAGAACAACGCGCCCCCTTCCCAGCAGATCCAGCAGGAAGTGTTCCGGCGTCATTATGAAACGATCGGCACCCCGCCGTTTGGATCCCCGGCAAAACGAGCCTTTGATATCCTGCTCGCGCTGCTGGGGATGCTGCTTTCATTCCCGGCCTGGTTCCTGATCACCTTTCTGGTCTGGTTCGAAGATCCCGGGCCGGTCCTCTTCGTAAAGAATTCGGTGGGGAAGGGGGGGAAGAACTTTCACCAGTTCAAATTCCGCACTATGATCCGTGAGGCGGAACACGATACGGGGCCGGTCCTCGCCTCCGAGGGAGACGAGCGAGTGCTGGTGATCGGCCGTTTTCTGCGCAAAACCGCGCTGGATGAGCTCCCACAGCTCATTAACATCCTGATCGGCGATATGAGCTTTGTCGGTCCCCGGCCGCAGCGTACCATCCTGGTGCGCGACTACCTCATCCCCATGCCCGAATATGCTGAGCGCCACTGTGTGCGCCCGGGGCTGGCGGGATTGGCCCAGGTGGCAGGGGATTATTACCTGACGCCCCGGCAGAAGCTGCGCTTCGACCGGCTGTATATCCGCTACGCCAGCCTGGCTTTTGATTTAAAGCTGATTGCGCTGGCCTTTCTCCTGGTGTTCTGGTTCCGCTGGCGCAAAGACTGGGACGGGCGCATTCCCCGGCGGCTGCTGCGTCTGGGCAGGGTCTGACTTCACCCTGCGCCAGCCGGCCCACAGCACGATGGCCACCACCAGGGCGTTTAAGATCTGCCCGGCGATGGTGCCGTATACCCCCCACTGGTAAATCATCCACAGGCCGATGGTAAACATGGCCACGATCGCGAGAAGGTTGCCTGTAAACAGCGGGCGAGAGTGGTGCGTGGCTTTTAACGCCGTCTGGTACGGCCAGTAGAAGAACATCAGCGCGTAGAAGATCGCCATCAGGATAATCCCGTCGCTGTACGGGAGATAGGTCTCTCCGTACAGGAAGCGCAGGATGTAGGTCGGGAAGAGCACGGCCAGCCCCAGCACGCCCAGAATCGGAATCCCTGTAATGGAATACGTCAGATAGATCAACCGCCGCAGCGCCGGCCGGCCTCCTTCATCATATGCCCTGGCAGCGCGCGGCGCCAGGAAGGTGTCGATCGCTCGCAGCAGCAGGTGGATGGGGGCGACCAGATTCTGGATGGCGCGGTAAGCGCCAGCCGCCGCAAAGTTGATCAATCCGGCGGTGAGAACCGGGTAGAACTCCACAGCGACCCAGTTGGCCAGCGTGCTGCCCACGATCCAGCTCCCGAATTCCCAGTTGCGCTTCCAGGTGGCGAGCAGTGAATCAGCCTGAGCGGCGAGATGCCGGCGCATCTGCCAGACGCCGGGGATCAGCGCCGCCAGCGAACCCCAGGCGATCGCATGCAGCCCGCTGATCCCGGTCAGTTTTCCCTGTGAGATCAGCCACAGCATCAACGCCAGGCGCACCAGGTTGGAGAGCACGGTGTTGAGCACCGCCTGGAAAACCTCGCCGCGCGTATACAGTACCCGGCGCACATATTCCTGCAGCTGCCAGAAGATGAATGCGGACCACAGGGAAAACAGTGTGGGCCCGGCGACATCGTTCCCCGTGACCGTCAGCAGCCAGCCGGCTGCCGCTGCCAGCAGTCCGCCGGCGAGCGCCAGCAGGACCTGCAGTACCGTCATGCTCGTGCTGTATCTGCGGAAGTCCTGCTCGTCCATTGCCGCGCCGAACGTATTCATGGGCTGGATAACCAGACCTTCCTGGACGGCGCGAACCAGACGCAGAGAGGTGAATCCCACACCGTAAATGCCGAGCTCCGTCGGGCTGACCACCCTTGCCAGCATCACCGTAGCCAGAAAATTGGAAAGACTGATGACCCCCTGGTCCACCCCCGCCAGATAGCCTTCTCTCGCC
>JAAYXE010000074.1 GCA_012516075.1 Chloroflexota bacterium
GCCGGGGTGGCTGTCGTGTTCAGCATTGCCAGCACCTTTGCCAGGTTCTCCTGAGCGCCTGGAAATTCAGGGTCAATGCGAATGACGTACTCGAAGCGCTGGCGGGCCCGGTTGTACTCCCCGGCGGCAAGCTCCTGTTCACCCAGAGCAAACTGGAGCTGGATTTGTTCAGCATCCTGAGTAGCTTTGGCGCTCTCGCGCAGATGGATTCCGGAACGATAACCACCGAAAGCGCTGGCGGCAGCGATCAAGAGGAGGGACCCCAATCCCAGAAGAGCAAGGGTTACCCAGCGCGGTTTCCCTGCTTTTGCAGGACAGGGTTGAGAAGTAACCCCTGAATCATCGGGTGAGGCTGTCTTTTTTGGTGTGGATAGAGTATCATCAATGCTGGGATTTTCCATGGGCCGTATTATACCGCGCCTGAGAGCTGTTTGATTCTTTCTCGCGTTCAACTTATATCCGGGGAACAGCAGGGCCGTACAGTATAATTTTTACATGGCCACTTTCCGTTTCTATCATCCGATTGAAGTACGGTATGAGGACCTCGATCCGCAGGGGCACGTCAATAATGCACGATACCTGACGTATATGGAACAGGCCAGAGTGGCTTATTTCAGGCATATAGGTCTCTGGAAGGGGGAAGGTCTGCTGGATGTGCTGGTCTTACTGGCAGAAGCTCAAATCACATACCGCGCGCCGATCCTGTTTGGCAATGCCATCCGTGTGGGAGTGCGGGTTGCCCGACTGGGGAATAAAAGCCTGACCATGGAATACTGTATTGATGGAGATGGGGGTATAACATATGCGACCGGATCAACCGTTATCGTCACCGGGCACCCCGCTACTGGTCAGACGATCCCTGTACCGGACCACTGGCGGCAGGCGTTCATCGAGTTCGAAGGCCAGATTGCTGTGTAGAACCCGGGGTAGTACTCATTATCAACCTGCTCTTTCCGAACATCAAAGGCAAAATCTATGACTTCACTCCCACCCATTGAGATCGATGAGCTGCTTTCTTTTCTGGTCGATCTACTAAAAATACCCAGCCCCACAGGATTTGCAGAGCAGGCGGTGGCGTTTACAGAGGATGCCCTGCGGTCGATCCCGGGTTTGCAGTGCACGCGCACACGAAAAGGAGCCCTGGTGGTCGAATGGCCGGGCGAGCAGGATGACAGCCCGCGGGCGATCACCGCCCATGTGGATACCCTCGGGGCCATGGTGAAGGAAATTAAATCCAACGGCCGTTTGAAGCTGACCAAAATCGGCTCTTACGCCTGGAACACTGTGGAGGGTGAAAGCTGTACGGTGTTCACCCGCCGGGGGGATGCGCTGCGGGGATCGCTGCTGCTGACCAAGGCCTCGGGGCATGTCTACGGGAGTAAAGTCAACGATCTGAAACGCGACGATGACCACATGGAGGTCCGGCTGGATGTGCGTACGCAGAACGCAGAACAGACGCGCGCTGCCGGCGTCGAGGTAGGCGATTTCGTCGCGTTTGACCCCCGGGTGGAAGTTGTCAACGGCTTTGTGCGTTCTCGCCACCTGGATGACAAAGCTGGCGTGGCCTGCCTTGTGGCTGCCGTGAAAGCGCTGACGGCGGCCGGCCTGCGGCCAGCTCAGAAGACCTACCTGCATTTCAGCAATTACGAGGAGGTAGGCCATGGTGCTGCTTCGGGCATCCCGGCAGACGTGCGCGAGCTTGTGGCTGTGGATATGGCCGCGGTGGGGAAAGGACAGGCTTCAGATGAGTTCCACGCCACCCTGTGTGTCAAAGACTCAGGCGGCCCTTACCATCACGATTTGAGCCGCAGGCTGCTGGACCTGGCTGATACCTATAACATTGCATATAAAGTCGATATCTACCCCTATTATGGTTCCGACGCAGAGGCGTACTGGCGGGCCGGGGGCGATGTTGCAATCGCGCTCATTGGCCCCGGCGTCGATGCATCTCATAATTATGAACGCACCCACACCGATGCCCTGCGGGCGACTACGGAATGGGTGATGGCTTACCTTTTATCCTGATTATGATGTACCTGGATGCAACGCTCCCTCCTGCAGCGCTAACCAGCGTCCCTGCCATTGCGAAGGCGGCTGAAGAGATCGGATTCAGCGCACTGTGGACGACAGAGACGCAGCATGATCCTTTCCTGCCCGGCCCGCTAATCGCAGAGCATACGACCCGGCTGCAGTTTGGTACTGCAGTGGCAATCGCTTTCGCCCGCAGCCCGGCAACCCTGGCTTATACGGCCTGGGATCTGGCGCAGGCCTCCAATGGACGGTTCATCCTGGGGATCGGCACCCAGGTGAAGGCGCACGTGGAGCGGCGCTTTGGAATGCCCTGGCCGGATTCTGTGACCAAAAAACTGCGCGAGCAGATCCAGGCCGTGCGGGCCTTCTGGCACACCTGGCAGACCGGAGAGCCGCTGAATTTTCGCGGCGAATATTACAAACTGACCCTGATGTCACCCTTCTTCAACCCGGGGCCGGTATCCAACCCGAAAATCCCCATCTATATAGCCGGGGTGAACACGGGGCTGGCGCGCCTGGCCGGCGAAGCAGCGGATGGCTTTCATGTCCATCCTTTTCATACACCGCGCTATCTGGAAGAGATCCTGCTGCCCGCCATCCACACCGGGGCAGACCAGGCTGGTCGGGCGCATGATGAGTTCAGCGTGTCGACAACGGCCTTTGTGGTGACAGGGCCAGAGGAAGCTGAGTTCGTCAGACAGCAGATTGCCTTTTACGCTTCGACCCCTTCCTACCGTCCGGTGATGGCTTTGCACGGCTGGGAGAAAGCAGCGGAAGAACTTTCCCACCTGGCGGCTCGCGGCCGCTGGAGCGAAATGCCTGCGCTGATCGATGACCGGATGCTCGAGGCCTTCGCGGTTGTCGCCGCACCGCAGGAGCTTCCCGCAGCCCTTTACGCGCGCTATCACGGACTGGCCAACCGGCTTTCTCTCTATATTCCCTTTATTCCCGGCGAACGGGATGCGTTCTGGAGCGCTCTGCTGGCGCATTTCCGCCAGGTTCAGGAACCTGGACAGCAGCCGGCAGCTGGATATTAACCATCCCTTCCTGTGCAGCCGGATGGCTGTGTCAGAAGGGAGGAGCACGATGTTTGAAGAAAACCCGCAATTTGTCGCCGCGCGCCAGCGCATGGTGGATGAGCAGCTGATCGAGCGCGGCATCCGTGACAGCCGCGTTCTGGATGCCATGCGCAGGATTCCACGGCATGCCTTCATTCCACCGGAATATCACGATCTGGCCTATGCCGATGGACCCCTGCCGATCGGTAATGAGCAGACCATATCCCAACCATACATCGTTGCTCTGATGACACAGCTTCTCAAGCTGACCGGAGATGAGGTGGTGCTGGAGATCGGCACAGGTTCCGGATATCAGGCCGCGGTGCTGGCACAGCTTGCCCGCCATGTTCATACCATCGAACGTTTTCCCGAGCTGGCCGAGAATGCAAAAAAGGTCCTGGAAATGCTGGGAATAAAAAACGTAACCATCCACGTGGGTGATGGCTCTCGCGGCCTGCCGCAGTTTGCTCCTTTCGGAGCAATCCTTGTCACGGCTGCCGCGCCGCGTGCACCCGTGGCACTGCTGCGGCAGCTGGATGCTGGCGGCAGGATGGTGATCCCGGTCGGTCCGCGCGGGGGGCAGGTGCTGGAGCGATGGGTGCATACTCCAGAAGGATGGAAGCAGGAAAGCCTGACCCCGGTGGCCTTTGTACCATTATTAGGTGAGTACGGGTGGAAAGAAGAATAAAACGAGCTGGCTCAATCAAACAGGCCAGCTCGTTTGCCAGTACCGGTTTATTCCCGGCTGACGGTGACAAAGACCATCGGCCGGCGTTTCGTTTTCCCATACAGGAACGATTTCACCGTCTGCTGCAGGTCGTTCTGCAGGCTGCCGTTGTGATCGCTTTTCAAGGCTTCGCTGACCACATGGCGCGTCTCTTCAACCAGGTCATCGACGTTGTTGTTATAGATGAATCCCCGGGTAATGATCTCGGGATCACAGACCAGGCTGGAGGAATCCCGGTTTAAGGTCAGGTTGACCAGCACAAAACCATCGCGGGCGATGGCTTCTCGCTCGCGCAGTACGCTGATGCCGATATCACCCACGCTGGCTCCATCGACAAAGACCCAACCGCCGGGGAGACGTTCGCCCAGGCGCATTTCACCGTTCTCAAACTCGATCACCTGCCCGTTCTCGACGACGGCAATATTCTCAGCAGGGATCCCCACCTGGCGGGCAATGTTAGCGTGCTGGTGCAGGTGACGCAGTTCACCGTGAATGGGCACGAAATACTTCGGCTGCACCAGGTGCAGCAGGAGCTTCATCTCCTCCTGACTGGCGTGCCCCGAGACATGCACCGGCGCAATAGCTTCGTAGATCACGTTCGCCCCGCGGCGGAACAGGCGGTTGATTGTGCGGTATACACTTTCCTCATTGCCCGGAATGGGGTGAGAGGAGAGCACGACCGTATCGCCGGGGATGATATCGAACTGGCGGTTCGTGCCGGTGGACAGCCGGCCCATAATCGAGGTGGGCTCTCCCTGGGTGCCGGTAGACATGATCACAATTTCTTTCGGATCCAGGCGCAAAGCCTGGTCTATAGGGAGGATCAGCTCATCCGGCAGATCCAGGTACCCCAGCTTGCGGGCCATCCTGGCGTTTTCCACCATACTGGTGCCGACGAAAGCCAGCTTACGCCCGTGGCGCAGCGCCGCGTTGCCCACCTGCTGCATGCGCGAGACCAGAGAAGCAAAGCTGGCGATGATAATCCGCCCCGGTGCGCTGCGGAACACCTCGTCGAAAGCCGAGTCAATCACCCGCTCGGAGGGGGTCCAGCCCGGTTTATCAGAATTGGTCGAATCGGCGAACAGCGCCAGCACGCCGCGTCCCGCCAGTTCGGCCAGCTTGGCATAATCGGTGGGCCAGTTGTCGACCGGTGTATGGTCGAACTTGTAATCACCCGAATGGACGATCAGACCGGCTGGAGTGGTAATGCCCAGTCCAACTGAGTCGGGTATCGAGTGACAGACGTGGAAGAACTCAACTTTGAAGGGGCCGATATGCACAAGATCGCCGGCCTTCACAGTGTTCAACTGCACCTGGTCCAGCATCCCGGCCTTCGATAGCTTGACCTCCAGCAGTCCGCAGGTCAGGCGCGTGGAGTAGACCGGTGCATTGATCTGTTCGAGGACATGCGTAATCGCCCCGGTATGGTCCTCATGCCCATGGGTGATCACGATGCCCCGGACGTTTTCTTTCTTTTCTACAACGTACTGAAAGTCGGGGATGATGTAATCCACCCCCAACATGTCACTTTCGGGGAACATGATGCCGGTGTCAACCAGCATGATATCGTTCCCGTACTCGTAGGCCATCATGTTCTTACCAACTTCCCCCAGGCCTCCGAGGGGAATTACTCTCAGCTTTTTGCCGCTCATACAGACTTACCAGATAATGGTTATCCTTTCTGCCCGGGCGGACAAGGTGTTCGTCCGGAATAAGATCGATCGTTGTGAAAAAAAATAAAAGTCCAGAAAAGAAAAAGTCCCGCGTCGGAAATTGCCGGCCGGGACTTGAGATGTCTACCAAACTGTTGCCTGCTGTACAATCCTGCAGTTGTATCGCACCGGATGACCCTGCCATCCGAAGTCTTGATAGATGAAACGCATGGGTCCGTTGGACCGGCGGGTCTGCATTCTCCTTGCTCAGATCAATCCGGCCCATTTTAACATACTTCGGGTGCCGTGTCAAAGTAACCTTAAAAAGTACGTATTACTGAGTCTATATACGCGCTCACCGCGATACCGGTATTAAAAAATAACAGTGTGAGATCCGGATCGATCTCACACTGTTTTATTCACAGAACCGTGAATGTGGGGCGAGCGCCCTGCGGTTATGCAGGGGCTGCGGACCTCAGCTCACCGGTTTAGTAATCAGGCATGGGCGGGGCAGCCGGTTTCTCCTTCTCGGGCAGATCCGTGATCAGCGCCTCAGTGGTCAGGATCATGGCTGCGATGGAGGCTGCGTTCTCGAGCGCGCCGCGGGTCACCTTGGCGGGATCGATCACGCCGTCCTTGACCATGTCAACGTACTTCTCGGTGATGACGTTGTAGCCAATATTGAGGTTGTTCTGTTCCTTCTGAGCGCGGCGGACACCCTCGAGAATGACCGAGCCGTCTTTACCGGCATTGGCTGCGATCTTGCGCATCGGGACTTCCAGGGCCTTGCGAACGATGTTGACGCCGATCTGGGCATCCTCATCATCCATCTTCAGGTCGTCCAGCGCGCTGATGGCGTTGATCAGGGCGACACCACCACCGGGGACGATGCCCTCTTCAACGGCAGCGCGAGTAGCCGACAGAGCGTCCTCAACGCGATGCTTCTTTTCCTTCAGTTCGGTCTCAGTTGCAGCGCCCACGCGGATGATCGCAACACCGCCCGAAAGCTTCGCCAGGCGCTCCTGCAGTTTCTCGCGATCGTAATCGCTGGTGCTCTTCTCGATCTCGACGCGGATCTGTTCGATGCGGCCCTTGATCGCTGCGGGATCACCCTTGCCACCGACGATGGTGGTGTCGTCCTTAGTGACCACAACCTTCTCAGCCTGGCCGAGATCCTGGATGGTGGCGCTGTCCAGCTTGCGGCCGGTCTCTTCGGAGATCACGGTGGCGCCGGTCAGGATGGCGATATCCTGGAGCATGGCCTTGCGGCGATCGCCGAAGCCCGGGGCCTTCACCGCGACAACATTGAGCATGCCGCGCAGTTTGTTCAGCACCAGAGTGGCCAGCGCTTCGCCGTCGAGATCTTCAGCGATGATGACCAGGTCGCGGCGGCCGGCCTGGACCAGTTTTTCCAGAATGGGGACGATATCTGCAGCTGCGGAGATTTTCTTGTCGTGGACCAGGATGTAAGCATCGGAGATCGAGGCTTCCATGTGCTCGGAATCGGTCACGAAGTAAGCCGAGATGTAGCCGCGATCGAACTGCATACCTTCCACGTATTCGGTCTCGAACTCGAGGCCTTTGGATTCCTCAACGGTGATAACGCCGTCTTTACCAACTTTGTCCATGACCTCGGCGATCAACTCACCGATCTGGCGATCCTGAGCGGAAATCGAAGCAACATTTGCGATTTCTTCTTTGGTGGTGACTTCAATCGCCTGCTCGTCAATTTTCTTGGCAACAGCCTTGGTAGCCGCCTCGATCCCACGCTTGAGCAGCATCGGGTTGGCGCCAGCGGCCAGGTTGCGCATACCTTCGCTCACAATGGCGTGAGCCAGGACGGTGGAGGTGGTGGTGCCATCACCGGCAATGTCATTGGTTTTGGTGGCGGCTTCTTTCAGAAGCTGGGCGCCCATGTTTTCAAAGGGGTTCTCCAGCTCGATCTCTTTGGCAACCGTCACACCATCGTGAGTGATCGTGGGGGAGCCAAATTTCTTGTCCAGAGCAACGTTGCGCCCCTTCGGACCGAGGGTGGTCGCCACTGCCGTAGCAAGGATTTCCATACCGCGGGAAAGATCGCGGCGAGCTTCTTCAGAGAATACCAACTGTTTGGCCATAGTTTAAAACTCCTTTTGCGGAAATTTTGTGGGGTAGCTGTCAGGACTGGACGATTGCTAACAGGTCGCTTTCACGCAGGATGAGCAGTTTCTTGCCATCCAGCTTGACTTCAGTACCGGCATATTTAGCAAACAGCACGGTGTCGCCTTCGTTCACATCAAGCGGAACCCGTTCACCCTTATCGTTGCGCTCACCGGGACCAACGGAAAGAACTTTCCCCTTCTGCGGTTTTTCTTTCGCGGTTTCAGGGAGCACGATTCCCCCGGCGGTAACCTCTTCCTGTTCGAGAGGTTCGACGACCACGCGATTTCCTAGGGGCTTAAGTGAAATTGACATATGGACCTCCTGATGTGGATATAAAAGATTGTCGTCTATGACGTGTATATGCCCTTACAGCATTTCAAGTTAGCACTCGATGCTTTAGAGTGCTAACTTGCGCCTAAATCATAACGACTTTTTTTGAGGGAGTCAAGAGGTTGAGATCGATTTTTGCAAACTTCTTACATATCGGGAGCGCTGGATTCTGCTTCAGCCGTTGGCGTAGCCGTTCCGCTTGCTCGCCCCCCACTGGCCAGGCGCCTGCAGATGCCCTCACTGTCTTCGATGATGCTCATCATGATGGAATCGTCCGAATATTTCTGCCGGACCCTGTCCAGAATCTCCAGCGCGTTGGGTGTTCCATCCGGCCCTTCAACACAGTAATTCTGGTTGGGCCGGCTGAGGAAGGCCAGCACGTTTCCGTAGTCGATATAGTAATATCCGACCGTTTTGTTGCTCAGCTCCAGAGGGGCGACAGGTACACCATCCAGGTTCATGCCCACTGCTTCAAGCGCAGCCTCGTTTTCTTCGGCCGTACAGCCGATGATGGCGCAGCGCAGCAGTGGGACGGCTCCTTCGTAGTTGCGCGCCCTGATGAAAATGCTGCCCAGCTGGGCATAGGTGGCTGCGGTGCTCTGGTCCAGGCTGAGGGCTTTCTGGGCGTTGACTGCGGCAGCAAAGAACTGGCCCTCCTGAGTGTAGGTGCGTGCGATTTCGATGTAGGGAACCGGGTTCTGCACACCGAGCTGCTCGTTGATCTTCGCTGCACGGTCAAAATACTCCAGAGCCAGCTCCGGGTTTTGAATACCTTCGCGGTAGTTCCTCCCGATACGGATGTACAGGAAGGTCAAATTTGGATTAATAGCTGCCGCGGCGCGATACTGTTCGATGGCGCTGTTGTACGCTCCGATAGTCTCAAAGACGTATCCCAGTACGCGGTGCGTATCCATCGAGTTTGGATCACGCTCCACTGCCTGACGGGCATACTGTTCGGCCTGGACCCATTTCTGCTGGTCGGCCAGGATTTCGGCGTAATAAGCCAGCGCCAGCGCGTTGTTCGGGTCCAGTTGATATGCGCGCAGCGCTTCGTTGTTCGCTTCGCCCAGCAGCAGCTCGTTCTCCTCGGGGGAGACCAGGGGGTTGAAAGCGTACCAGTCGAGCACAAATGCACGGATCGCATGCACCATGCTGTCGTCCGGCGCCAGTTCCACCGCGCGGGTCGCTGCTTCCAGGGCTTCTTTCAAGCGTTCCAGGCGCAGGGTATCGTTTGACAGCATCTGTGATGAATAGGCGCGAATCCTTGCCAGCTCAGCCCAGGCCTGCGCGTTTTCCGGATCAATTTCCAGCGCTTTCTGGTAAGCTTCCAGCGCGTCATTGACTTCCGGAA
>JAAYXE010000075.1 GCA_012516075.1 Chloroflexota bacterium
ATGTATTAGGCACGCCGCCAGCGTTCATCCTGAGCCAGGATCAAACTCTCCGCAAAAACTGTCCGTGTTGCCACGGTTCGTTTCTACTTCACTGGAATTCGACAGGTTCTGCTTCTAATCACTCTTCAGTTGTTAAGGTCCACAGCGGGCTGCATTGTAAAGCCAAGCCGCCGCTTTGTCAAGGTCCGTCCGTTCTGTCCTGAGGATAGAACGGGCCGATGTCATACCTGAAACATCGGCTCAAAGCTCCCGGGCGCTGCTTTCAGCCACCGGGGTTTCTTACGGGCGTATCTGATTATTAGCGATTTGCCCCTGCGGGGCGAAACCTTGATCAAATTGCGAAGGCAATTATAAGCGCTTTCCGGTGAATGTCAAGGGATGGCGCTTTTGAATATTCAGACAATCCGCAGCCATCCCGGGCTCTGGTGCAAACGCGCGCCCCCCTGCGGAGTACGCGAGCAGGCCAATCGGTTTGGGTCATCTGAGCCTGGAATGGGCGAGATGGCTCTCGCTTGTGGGGTCGTCATTATCCAGCCTGTTAGATGGTTGGATCGATGAAATTTTTCGCGGTCTGCAGCGCCCGTTCAAGTGAGAGAAACGCCTCATCTGTTCGCTGAACTCTTTATGTTAGAATCGCGCATCTGAAGGGGGAGCTTTCATACGGAGGTATCGATGAGCGGTATCCGAAATCTGATCGTGCTGTTAATGCTTTTGACCCTGGCAGCGGCCTGCATACCTGCAGCTCCCACCACCCCGCCCACCCTGCAGGTCACACCTACGCAGGCACCTCCCGAATCGCCTGCTCCACCTGCAGAAACCCAGGCGCCTGTGGAAACCACGGCTCCTGCCGCCACACCCACCACTGCACCTTCCGACACCATTCAGGCAGCGACCAACACGCCGGAAGCCTCAGCAACCAGCCCGGCTGCGACCACGACACCTGAACTGCCGGAGGAGGCCATTCTCATCCTCGAGCCGGGCCCCGGATCACGGGTCACCAGCCCCATCCGGGTCGCCGGTGAAGCTGACCCCACATTCGAGCAGAACCTGGTGGTGCGCGTTCTCACCGCGGACGGCGTCGAAGTCCTCCAGACTCCCACCAACATCCAGGCTGAGGCCGGGCAGCGCGGCAGCTTTGAGGTCGAGCTGCCGGTGGAACTCAATCAGGAAGAGAATATCTTCATTCAGGTGTTCGCATCCAGCGCGCGTGATGGCGGCATCACCCACCTCGCCTCGACAGGCGTGATCTTCACCCCCAGCGGACCTGCCGATATCCGCCCGCGTGACCCGCAGCCGGAACAGATTGTGATCTTCCAGCCCACACTGACCCAGACCATCAACGGCGGAGTGGCGCATGTGGAAGGCTTCGCCCTGGCCAGTTTTGAACAGACTCTGGTGATCGAAGTTCAGGATATGGATGGGAACGTGATTGGTACCCAGCCGGTGATCGTCGAGGCGCCCGATCTGGGAATCCCGGGTCCTTTCAGCGCCGATGTTCCTTACACGCTGAGTGAGGCCGGCCCGGGCCGTATCGCAGTAATTGATCCCAGCCCAGCCTTCGGCGGGGAAGTCCACCTGGCGAGCGTGGAGGTCAATCTGGAGCCCTGAGCGCTGCGCCATCATCCCTGGCTGGTCCATGTTCTAAAAAAATGCATGGCCATCAAGGATCGCCCAGCGTCTAATTCACCCGGTGGTGTTAAATCGGGTGAGCAGGTCAGCAGGTCAATACCGGGTTATACCAGATGCCCGGCAGAGACATTAAACACAGAGCCGGCGGTTACCCGCCGGCTGTTTTTTTCAACCTGTATGTTTCAACACCACGACTGAACGGCTCTCCACCCGGATCGCATCTCCGGGAGCGTATGCTTTCTCCCCCTCACTGGTCTGGTCCGTGAAGGTATTGAGCACTTCGAACCAGGAGCGGCCATATTTCTTCGCCGGCAGCGTGAAATCTACCAGCTCATGGTAGGCGTTGAACAGCAGATAGAAGCTGTCGTCCTGCACCGGTCTGCCCTGCTCGTCCGGACTGTGAATACCTTTCCCATTCAGGAAAATGGCCAGCGATTTGAGCTGGTCACCCTCCCACTGCTCGTCTGTCATCTCTTCCGCTGTGGAACTGAACCAGACAATATCGCTGACCCCTGAGCCGCGGATTGGCTGGCCCTGAAACCAGCGCCGCCGGCAAAAAACAGGGTGATCTTTTCGAAACTGGATCAGAAAGCGCGTGAAATCGAGCAGAGACGAGTCCACCTGATCCCAGTGAAAGTAAGAGATGTCGTTGTCCTGACAGTAAGCGTTATTATTTCCCCCCTGCGTGCGGCCCACCTCATCGCCATAGAGGACCATGGGCACTCCCTGAGAAAGCAGCAGTGTGGTGAGGAAGTTGCGCTTCTGGCGGTTGCGCAGGTTGTTAACCTCGGGGTCGTCGGTCGGACCTTCTACACCGCAGTTCCACGAACGGTTGTGGCTCTCACCGTCGTTGTTGTCTTCCTGGTTAGCCTCGTTGTGCTTTTCATTGTAGCTCACCAGGTCCTGCAGTGTGAACCCATCATGTGCAGTGATGAAATTAATGCTCGCCGATGGACGGCGGCCGCTCACTTCGTATAAATCCGGGCTGCCGGTAAAACGGTAAGCGAACTCTCCCAGCGGCTGCTCGGCGCCGCGCCAGAAGTCTCGCACGGTGTCGCGATATTTCCCGTTCCACTCCGCCCAGCCCGGCGGGAAGCGCCCCACCTGGTAGCCCCCTTCCCCGATATCCCAGGGCTCGGCGATGAGCTTGACCTGGGAAATAAAGGGGTCCTGGTGGATGATGTCAAAAAAGGAGCCCAGCCGGTCTACATCGTGGAGCTCGCGCGCCAGCGCCGAAGCCAGATCAAAGCGGAACCCGTCGACATGCATCTCCAGGATCCAGTAGCGCAGACTGTCCATGATGAGCTGGAGCACATTGGGCTGCATCATGTTCAGGGTATTGCCGGTTCCAGTGTAGTCCTTATAGAAACGACGGTCTTCATCCACCAGGCGGTAATAGGCAGCGTTGTCAATGCCGCGGAAGGAGAGGGTTGGGCCTAGCTGGTTCCCTTCAGCGGTGTGGTTGTACACCACATCCAGAATCACCTCGATCCCCTCCCGGTGTAAAGCCTTGACCATGTTTTTGAACTCAGTTACCTGCTGACCGCGGCTTCCAGAATGGGCATACGGGGCGTGTGGTGCGAAGAAGCCAATCGAGTTGTATCCCCAGTAATTGCTCAACCCTTTTTCAACCAGGCTGCGGTCGTTTACAAACTGGTGAACCGGCATCAGTTCAACAGCGGTGACCCCCAGCGATTTCAGGTATTCGATAACGGGTGGACAGGTCAGCGCTTCATAGGTGCCGCGCAGCTCGGGGGGGACATCGGGATGCTTCGCCGTAAATCCCTTCACGTGCATCTCGTAGATCACCGCTTTGTGCATCGGGATTCCAGGGGATGTATCCCCTTCCCAATCGAATGCTGGATCGATGACCACGCATTTCGGTAGAAAAGGAGCGCTGTCCCGCTCATCTTTCGACAGATCCTCGTCCGGATTCCTGACCTCGTATCCGAACATGGCATCGTCCCATTTGATCGTCCCCGCAATGGCCTTTGCATACGGATCGATCAACAGCTTGGCCGGGTTAAAGCGGTGACCGTTCTGCGGCTCATAAGGCCCGTGAACGCGATAGCCATAGAGCTGGCCGGGCTGAATCCCTGGCAGATAAATATGCCAGATCTGATGGGTGTACTCTTTGAGAGGGATAACATCGCTCTCGCGAGTCTCATCTTCCGGATTAAACAAAACCAGTTCAACTGCGGTCGCATTTTCGGAGAAAATCGCGAAATTAACACCCTGCCCATCCCAGGTGGCCCCTAGTGGGTAAGGCCTACCCGGCCAGATCTCTCGATCACCCATATGTAATTTGCTCCATTCTTTTCTATCTCTGAATCTGGCCTGCCGCAGCAGGCTGGAACGGCTTGAAACACCCCCTGCTCCGTCCGTCAAATTGCCGTCGAAACAGCGAATATAACCACCCTGGAGAGGATTTTATCTGCTGGAGCCAGCAGACGCCATTAGGGATTTCCCTACTCGCCCGCTGACTTCCCTGATATTCGGCCAGCAGTGAACAAGCATGATTTACCACCAAAGAGAATCAAAGAGAGCCGGGTACGCCAGCCCCGGCTCTCGACAAGGAGGAGAAGAAGATGAATCGCCCTACGTCTTCATATTAACATGACTGTACATTACGTACTTGACGACTGGGCTACGGTTAACCGACGATAACCCATCAATTCTGTCGGTTTTATCGTACAATCACCTCTCAGGCTTGCTTTTTCAGCGAAAATCGACTATTATAAGGTCACGAACACCCGGGTGCCCCCCTCACCCGGGTGTTCGTGCTTAACAGGCCCGCTCAGGCTGCTACATGTCCGGGAACAGCATTGCAAGCAGGATCACGCCAAAGTCATAGAGCGTGTGCACGATGATGCTTGTCGTGGTGTTGGCCCTTGCCCGCACGACGGCCATCACCAGCCCCAGCATGAAAACAATCAGCAGCGAATCCCAGTTGTACTGCATGGCATGCAGGCTGGTAAAAAACAACGTGGGGAGCAGGATTCCCATTCGGGGCTGCAGGGCTCCGCGAATGGCAAGTTCCTCGCCGATGCCGGCGGACAGGGAGGTCAGCACAGCGCCCACAGGTGTAAGCGCAAACCCGAGCAGCTCACTGAAGGCCTCCTCGTCGGTGACCGGCCAGCCCATCACTTCCCACAGGCGTTGAATGCCGGAGCCAAAGTACTGCACCAGAAAGACCAGCGCAGCCGCCAGGACCACACCTCCAATAACCTGCTTCAGCGTTGGCCGCACCACTCCCAGACGTTTCCAGGCTTCTGAAAAGCTGCGCCGGATTCCAAAACCGACGGTAAATACTGCGCCTGCAGTGGTCCACAGCAGGCCATACGCTTCAAAGCGCCGCATGCTCGCATCGCTTTCTGCGCCCCCATCCAGTTCCAGCATTTCCAGAATATTCTGCGAAAGCAGAGGCGGCGCGCCATCCACCAGCAGGGGCACAAACCCGATCAGGGTGAAAGCCAGGACAGTGACCAGTGCGATGGTGTGGACGAACGAGTCGCTGCGAATGGGAATGACGCGGCTAAAAAGGCGGCGAACAGCAGGAATAAAGGCAAACAGGCTGATCAGCACGGCGAGCGCAATCCCCAGCAGAACAAGCACCACCGTCTGTGTGGACCGTTCGCTTCCCTCCACCGCAATTAAGGTCAGGGACAGATTGAAAAGAACATAGACCAGGATCACAATAAAAAGCCACAGGATGGCGGCTGCGCGCGCCCAGCGGCGTTCGGATCCCAGATAGGCGAGCATCGCCAGGATCACAAAGGGGATAGTCTGGGCGCCCGCCAGCATGAACTGCCCAACTTCACCGCCCAGCATAAACCCCAGCGCCAGGATCATTACCAGCACAAACAGGCCGCCGATGACCAGGAGGTCGCGACCGGGCTTCGTGTTCTTCTCTTCCGTGGTGGATTGAAAGTTCACAGACCCTCCTTAGATAATTATCTATTGTAACTCAAAAAAGGAAAGCTGAAGGCCCGTGAACCATAAAAATGAAGCCGGCCTGTCCCTCCACAGGCCGGCGTCTCCCCCCGCCGCACTAACATCTCATTACACCTTTTCTTTCCTGCGCAGGAAATCTGTGCCCATTACCAGCAGGAGCGAGAAAAGCCCCAGGACCAGGGCTGCGCTGTAAGCACCTGCATACTGGCGGTCATCCAGGGCACGGAAAATGTACAGCGTGGCTGTTTCGGTTTTCCCCTGCACGCCCCCTCCGATCACCAGGACGGCACCAAACTCGCCCAGGGCGCGTGCAAAGGTGAGCGACAGACCGTAGATAAAACCCCAGCGCAGAGCAGGAAACGTAACCCGCCAGAAAGTTTGCCAGCCGTTGGCTCCCAGGGTAGCGGCCGCCATTTCCTGCTGCACACCGAAGTTCTCCAGCACAGGGACCAGTTCACGGACCATAAACGGAAACGTGACGAAGAGCGTAGCCAGGACCATTCCGGGTACGGCAAACGCGACCTGAATATCCAGCGCCTGGAGGACGGGCGCCAGCATACCGTTGCGCCCGAACAACAGCAGCAGCATATACCCGACCACAACGGCAGAAAGGGCAAAAGGCATGTCGATCAGGGCATTCAGCAGATTACGCCCGGGAAATCGATGCCTGACCAGGACCCAGGCCACCAGTGTGCCGAAAACGGCGTGAACACAGACCACCAGCACAGAGATCCACAGCGTCAACCAGAAGGCCGAGAGCACATCCGGCTTGCTCAGCTCCTGGAGTGCCTGACCCACACCAGCCTCTATCACTCCTGCCACCAGGGCAATCAGCGGCATCAGGATCAGCCCACCTACATAGAGCAGGACAAGCGCAATCAGGCCGCGGCGCACCCAGACGTTGCTGCGTTGATCTCGCATGCGCGACTGGAAAGACCGGGAAGCTGTCTGCACAGCAGCTGCAGGAATTTCTGCAATTTCCATCTCAACCTCTCTGTGAGCGCCGGTGTAAAAAGTCAACCAGCAGGACCAGGCTCAGGGCAATGGCGATCATGACAATCGATACCGCACTCGCCCCCAGCCGGTTCTCCGACTCCACTTCGCCCAGAACGTACACCGCCGCCGTCTGTGAATACAGAGGGATGTTACCGGCCACGATCACAATGGATCCAAATTCTCCGATGGCACGTGCAAAGCTCAACAGACCACCGCTGAGCACCGGCAGCAGCAGCGGCGGCAGGATAATGCGCCGGAAGATTGTCCAGCTCCCTGCCCCCAGCGTTGCCGCAGCATCTTCCTGGATCCGGTCGAGTTCCAGGAGCACCGGCTGGACCGTGCGCACCACAAAGGGAAAAGTGATAAACAACAGTACAAGCACAATCCCCGGCGGCGCAAAGATCACCTGAAAGCCCAGGTTGTCTTTCAGCCATGCTCCGAGCGCCTGCTGCGGCCCGTAAAGGATCACAAACATCACACCGGTGACCAGTGTGGGGATTGACAGCGGCAGGTCAATCAGCGAATTAAGCAGGGATTTCCCCGGAAATTCGTAGCGGACCAGCACATACGCGGTGACCAGCCCCATGACCGTATTGATCACTGTCATCAATGCCGCTGTCCAGAGGGTCAGCTTAAGGGCATGCCAGGCGACAGGAAGCGTCACCTGGCGCCACAGCTCACCCAGCCCTTCACGCAGCCCATCCTGGAAGATGACCAGCAGCGGAATGATCAGGATGACCGCCAGGTAAGACAGCGCAACGGCGCGCACTCCCCAGCGACCCCAGGGGAGTGGAGCCCGGCCTGGCCGGGCTCCCAGGTTTCCATCCACTACAGCAGAAGTCATTGATCCAATCCCTGAACTCTTGCAGCAGCCTGCACGTAGATGCCGTTCTCACCGAAGAAAGTGGGGGTGGCGTTTTCCCAACCACCAAATTCCTCGATGGTGAAGAGGTCTTCAACCGGCGGATACCGGTCGGCCGTGGCCGCTGCAACCTTTGGATCAGGCGAGCGCAGCCCGTATTTCGCAAAGATCTCCTGCGCCTCAGTGGTGAAGAGGAAATCGACGAAGGCTTCAACCACTTCACGGTTTCCGTGCTTATCGACTGAGGCATCGACGATAGCGATCGGATTTTCGATCAAGAGGGTCGAGCGGGGGATCACCAGTTCGTACGTCTGACCACTCTGCTGCCCTACCAGAACTTCGTTTTCGTAGGTGATGGCGACATCCCCGACGCCCTTCTCAAAATTCGTGATGCTTTCACGTGCGCCCTTGTCCATCACGGTTACATTTTCCAGAACAGAGACCAGAAACTCCTGAGCAGCAGCCTCATCGCCTTCCGGAACCCCTTCGACAAAACCGCGCCGGGCCGCCCCGTACAGCGCCAGGATATTCCACATCGCTCCACCGCTGGTCTTCGCATTGGGGGTCAGAACTTCAACGCCCGGCTTCGCCAGGTCCGCCCAGTCCTTGATCCCCAGCGGGTTGCCCTCTCGCACAGCAAATGCAACAATCGAAGTGCTCACCATGCCGTTATAGGGCTTGCTGCGCCAATCATTCGTGATCAGGCCAGCTTCCTCGATGCGGACAATATCCGCTTCCAGAGAGAGGGCGGCGATATCCGCTTCAAAGCCTTCCACAATGGCGCGCGACTGCGCGCCAGAGCCCAGATACGACTCTTCGAACTCCACCGTCTGCCCGGTTTTCTCCTTCCACTGCTGCTGGAAGATAGGAATTAATTCGCGATAGGCTTCCCGCGGGGTGGTATAAGCGCCCAGAGTTACTTTTACCGTGCCCCCATTCGATCCTGTGTCGCTGATTTCTGAAGCAGGAGCGGCGCAGCCGGCCAGCAAAACGGCCAGCAAAATTGACAGGGGCAATACCTGGCCAAACCAACGATGTGCGACCTTAACGATGTTCATTGAAGCACCTCCTGAAGTTTCATTCTCTGTTCATCTCTGGAAAACTGCGGGGCGCGCAGCCCCATATAGTGTGAACGAACAACCAGCGCGGCATGGCCGTTGAGCCGGTTCAATACGCGACCGACAACTCCGTCCAGGGATATCTCCCCCCGGCGCAAAGTCAATGGTGCACCCAGAACAAGCAGGTCATACTTGCCGGCGCTGTCCTCGGCCAGGATTTCTTCCTGGACCTGGCCGGTGCGAATCAGGGTTTGGGCGGGTACACCCAGCGCGTTCAAAGTTCTGGCGCCGCTTTCCAGATACTGCAGGGCGCGCTGATTGGCGCTCTCGCTGGGATCTGGTGTAGATGTCACGGTCAGCAGGGTGGCCTGTGCGCCCAGATGCCGCACCAGGCGGCCGGCAAAGAGGATGTCATCTTTCCCCGGTTCACCCATCGCAACACAGATCAATGCCTTACCGGGAACAGACTGCGGGCCCAGAACCAGCAGCAGGTGGTGCTCACCGGCCTGCAGGATCTCCTCGGCCAGGCGCTGGTCTTCCTGAGGGTGATAGCCCAGGATCACCAGATCATGGGGCTGGCGCTCCACGAGCTGCGCGACTGCCTGTGCAGGAGAGTCTTCAGAGGCCCATACGTGAATCGAGGCGAAGCCGCTGCCCATCTGCTTGCGCGCTTCCTGCAGGTGAGTTTTCATATCCGCCCGGCTGCCGCCGCAGCCCAGCAGCGTGACACGTGCGTGGGCCAGGCGGGCGATCTGTGCGCCAAGGTCGATTGCTGCCTGTGCACGCAGCGATCCATCGGTAACGATCAGGAAACTGAGACCCGGATGCGCCAGTGTGTGAATGCGGCGCACGCCCACCCAGGCTTTCTGCCCCGGCGCCAGGGGGAAGCGTGCGGCCTGATCTGGAGAACGGGTGGCATCGACGCGGATCGAGGCGCTGCCAAAGGCCACCGGAGGGGAAATAGCCCGCACACCGGGGATCGCCGGCAGGCACAGGCGCAGGCGCTCGACAGAGCCGCCGAAAGATATTTCCTCCACTTCAGCCTGGCCCAGGCTGGGGCACTCCAGTGATTCGGTGTCGGGCGCCAGGGCGACATCTTCCGGGCGGAACAGCACCTGCACTCGCCCGCCATCATCCGTCTGCAGCATCTCTCCGGTGGAGGGGAACTGCACGGGGCCCACGAAAACGCTGCCGTTGTGCGAACGGCCAACCAGCAAATTGGCTGTTCCCAGGAAAGTGGCAACGAATTCGGTCTGGGGCTGCTGGTAAAGCTCCTCCGGCGTCCCCACTTCGAGCAGCCGTCCGTAGCTCATCACCCCGATTCGATCGGCCAGATCGAAGGCCTCTTCCTGGTCGTGTGTGACCAGAATCGTGGTAATGCCCAGCTTGCGCTGGATAGCTTTCAACGAACGGCGCAGCTCGACGCGGATTTTCGCATCCAGCGCGCCCAGGGGTTCGTCCAGCCGCAGCACGTCCGGCTGCGAAGCCAGCGCGCGCGCCAGAGCGACACGCTGCTGCTGCCCGCCGGAGAGCTGGCGCGGCATGCGGTTCGCCAGGCCAGACAGCCCCACCAGGTCGAGCAGTTCATCCCGGCGGCGGTGGCGTTCCGCTTTGGGCACCTTTTTGACCGTCAGCCCGAACTCGATGTTCTCTCCCACCGTCATGTACTGAAACAGCGCGTAATTCTGAAAAACATAGCCCACACGCCGCTGCTGAGTCGGGAGGTGGGTGACGTCACGACCGTGAAGCAGAATCCGCCCGTGATCCAGTTCTGTCAGCCCGGCAATCAGGTTCAGGATGGTGGTCTTTCCGCTGCCGCTGGATCCCAGAAGGACGAAGAATTCCCCATCGGCAATCTCGAGAGAGACATTATTAACAACTGGATGTCCCTCATAACGTTTGGTTAGTTGTTCCAGAATGATAGACATTGCAAATCCTTCACCTCACGAACATCAGTCAGCCGAAAACGACTGCAGCCGCAGCAGCATCCGACTGCCCGCGCAGTATAACCAGCCCGCGTGACAGCGGCTGTGATGCCGGAATGACAAAGCTGTGACAATATCAAAGGAAAAAGCAGAGTCTGTGGTACCAGCGCTGTCGGGAATCAAAAGGAGCCGGACATCTGTCCGGCTCCCGAAAGGATAAACTGCAGCTGTTTGTCTGCCTATGAAGAGCGCTGCATCAGGCCGTAACCCAGGCCGGGGAGGTTCTCAATATAGGTGGGCTGCGAGGTATCGGGTTCGATTTTCGAGCGCAGGCGGCGAACCAGCTGGCGCAGCATCTCCCGGTTTCCTTTTTCGGCGCCCCAGATATGCTCGATCAAATCCTCAACGGTCACATAATGGCCGGCGTGCAGCATCAGATAATCCAGCATTCGGCTCTCGAGCGGCGTGAGCATTACCGGCTTCCGGGATCCGACCCGCACCTCGCGCCGCCCGGGGTCGAACACCAGGTCGCCAAACTGGCGCAGTGCGGGGACAGCTGCCCTGCCCGCCCGGCGCAGGACAGCCTGAATGCGCGCCACCAGCTGGCGCGGGCTGAAGGGTTTCAGCACGTAATCGTCCGCGCCTGACTTCAAACCCCGCACAATATCCTCTTCATCCTCCCGCACGGTGAGCAAAATGACCGGGGTATCCGCCTGCTCACGGATGTGGCGCAGCACCGTAAAACCATCCATTTTGGGGACGGTGTGTGGGAGGTTGACATCCAGGATGACAATATCCGGCCGGGCCTCTTCCCAGCGGCGCAGCCCGGAAGCGCCATCATACGCCAGCAGGACTTCAAAACCTTCCCGTCGCAGCGTAAAGGCCACCAGGTCTGCCAGAACGCGATCATCATCGACGACCAGAGCTTTCACTGCTTTATCTCCTCTACCGCCAGCGGCACAGTAAACCAGAAGACCGCGCCGCCTCCTTCCCGACTGGTCACGCCAACCTGCCCACCCTGCGCCTCAACAATCGCTTTCACCACCGTCAGACCCAGGCCGGTACCGTACTCCGGTTTTTCGCCCTCCTGGCTCAGGCGCACAAAACGGGTGAACATGTCGGGCAACCGCTCCTGAGGGATGCCGGGACCGCGATCGGCCACCAGCACTCGCAGACTGTTCTCCTGCCACATTTCTGCCGTCAGCGTGACCTCACCGCCGGTGGCGCCGTATTTCAGTGCGTTCGCAAGCAGGTTAACCAGCGCCTGGCTGGTGCGCCGGGGGTCGGCCTGCACGGCCGGAAGTGCTTCGGGGAGCTGGACGTGCAGCACCTGCTCGTACTTATCAAACAGAGGACGCATGGTGTGAACGGCATCTTCCACGATTTCTTCAAGCGACGTCGTACGCGGGTACACACGGAAGCGCCCGGCTTCGATGCTGGCACCCTCCAGCAGATTATCGATCAGTGTCTGCAGATTCACAATGCCCAGGTGCAGAGAATCCAGCAGTTCGTTAATTTCATCCACGCTCAGGTCCGAAAGCTGCTCCAGAAGGAGCTCGATGGACGCTGCCAGCGCAGAAAGCGGCGTGCGGAATTCGTGGGTGATGTTTGCCAGGAAGTCTCCCAGCAGGTGGCGGACGGCGTCTTCATCGCTCACGTCCCGCAGCACCAGCGCACCGTTAGGCTTACCCGCCTGAGGAGGAGCGAGCCGCGCCCCGGTGACAGACAGCGTCGCCTGGCGCCCGCTGCGTAAACTCACAACGATCTTCTGCCGCCGTCCAGGCGCCGGTATCTGTTCCGTAAAGCGCGGGCTTTCCGGAGGGGTGGGAAAGATTTCATCACAGTAACGCCCGAGTGCCTGTTCCTGTGCAACGCCAGTAATCTGTTCTGCTCCGCGGCTGAAAAAAGTGATCCTGCCCTGCTGGTCAAAAGTTACGATGCCTTCAACGATGGCCTCCAGCAGGTGCTCGATCCACTCTTTCTCCTTGCGAAGCTGATTGACCGAATGCCGCAGGGCGATGCGTGCATCCTCCAGAGCATAGGCAACTACAGCCACCTCGGGCACACGCGTGTGCACGCGTACCGGCGTGACCAGGTCTCCGTTGCGGAAAGCCGCTGCCGTGTGGCGCAGCTCGGCCAGCGGTCGCAGGATGCGGCCGGAAAGCAGCACACCCAGAACCGATCCGAGCAGGATGACGCCCATCAGTCCAACCGCCAGGATTTGAGTCAGGCGGCGCTGTGCAGCGACCGTTTCCGAAACCGGCAGCGCCACAAGATGCTCCAGGTCGGGGGCATCCAGTGCAAAGCGCATGTTCAGGTAAGGTTCTCCGGACAATGTCATCCGGCCAGAAGCCTCTGCATTCCCAGGGGCGGATGCCTGCCAGCCGGCCGGGTCGTCGAGCAGCGTCGTGATTACCGGGCTGCCATCGACCAGCAGCGCATGTTCCAGGCCCGTCTGCGCCTTCAGATTGCTGAGGAAAGCCTCATCCAGCGCAGTACCCACCACTACCGTCTGGCCGGTATCCAGCGGCTGGGTATCGACCAGCCAGATGTGCGGTTCATCTTCGCCGGTCAGAAAGTAACCGCTCGCACTGGAGATGCACAGTTCCGGGCCTGGAAAGGTCCCGGCCCATTCCAGCGGCGTCCCATTAGGTTTACACACAATGATGAGATCCAGCGCTGCTCCCTGCCGTAGGGTTTCCAGGTAGCGTTTCAGGGCAGAGGAATCGTCTCCCTGCAGCAGAGCGTGCAGGGTCGGGCGCTGAGCTGTGAGCACCGCCAGGTTGGTGATATCACGCTGAGCCGCGGCGTAAAGCGCCTGAGTAGTCCGGTTTCCCTGCCCCACCATCTCCCAGGACTGCCGCTCCATCTGGCTCCGAATCAACCAGATGGAGGGGATTCCCAGTGCGCCGGCCGTCAGGATCACCACCAGCGAAACGATGATGACCACCTGAACCGTCAGGCTGTCAGGGTCAAAATGAAATCGCCTGAACATATCCTTCATTTGTCATTCAAAGGTGATCGTTCTCACTACCTTTATGATATCGCATCTTCTCCGGTCCGGGCGGTTCCATGTGTTTATTGTTGGTCTGATCACCGGCCTATAAGGCCGTATGAACAGCGGACAGGAGTGATAAAGGTCGGGCTGAAAATATGCTGAGAGTTATCCGGAAAGATGACATGTTTCCTTGACAATCTGATCATACTTCAATAGAATGATCCTGAATCAGGTCTTGTATGGAGATTTTGAGAGAAATGTTGATGAGCTGCTCCTGTATGAGGCGGGGTCTGTAACCGCCGCTAACACTAACCAATAACCTGCTCAGGCCCTTCGAACTCATTTCTTCCAACTGACTACTGAAACGGCCTCTGCCGCAGGCGGCGAACAGCAACCCCGCATCTCTTCATGGCATATGCCAGTTTTCGTCGCCTGAGTCGAGCCTCAAGCACTCGACGGCAGAAGGCCGTTTTTAATTCTTAATCGCTACTGGAGGTAATCCTATGAAAATTGCAAATAATGTAACCGAGCTGGTGGGTAACACCCCTCTGGTTCGTCTTAACCGGGTGACCGAGGGCGCGGTCGCCGATGTAGTCGCTAAACTGGAGTTCTATAACCCGGCCCACAGCGTAAAGGACCGCATTGGAGTAGCCATGATCGACGCGGCTGAAAAGGCCGGCCTGATCAACAAAGACACGATCATCGTAGAACCCACCAGCGGCAACACTGGGATTGCTCTGGCGTTTGTGTGTGCAGCGCGCGGGTACAAGCTGGTGCTGACCATGCCCGAAACCATGAGCATGGAACGCCGCATCCTGCTGCGCGCTTACGGAGCCGAGCTGATTCTGACCCCGGGCAGCGAAGGTATGGCCGGAGCGATTCGCAAGGCCGAAGAGCTGGTCGCCTCCGATCCTCGCTATTTCATGCCCCAGCAGTTTAAAAACCCCGCCAATCCGGAAATCCACCGCAGGACGACAGCCGAAGAAATCTGGCGTGATACCGATGGAAAAGCGGATATCCTGGTCGCGGGTGTCGGCACAGGGGGAACGATCACCGGCGTCGGCGAGGTAATCAAAGAGCGCAAACCCTCTTTCCAGTGCATCGCCGTGGAACCCGAAAATTCACCGGTGCTTTCCGGAGGACAGAAGGGGCCTCACCCCATCCAGGGAATTGGCGCCGGCTTTGTCCCCGACGTGCTCAACACCCAGATCTACGATGAAGTCATCCGCGTGAAGAATGAAGATGCTTTTGAAACCGCGCGCCGCATGGCGCGTGAGGAAGGTCTGCTGGTTGGCATCTCTTCTGGTGCGGCTACCTGGGCTGCTCTCCAGGTGGCGCGCAGACCGGAGAATGCCGGCAAGCTGATTGTGGTGATTATTCCGTCCTTCGGCGAACGCTATCTGAGCACCCAGCTTTATGCTGATTATGCTGGATGACGGGATAATACAAGGAGTTAGATATCGATGCTTTTCAAAGCTGCGTCGAATTCTGAAAACGTAACACTGAACGGAACCGTGAAAGCCCAAAAGACTGCTGCGAAAACCGGCATCTGGAAAACCATCCAGGAGGACGTGCGCTCTGTGCTCGAACGCGACCCCGCCGCTCGCAATGCCCTGGAGGTCATCCTCCTGTATCCGGGCCTGCATGCGGTCTGGGGATACCGGATTGCACACTGGCTCTGGGAACACAACCTGCGCCTGCTGGCGCGCGGGCTCTCCCAGTTTATCCGCCTGCTGACCGGCATTGAGATCCACCCCGGCGCTAAGATCGGGAACGGGTTGTTCATCGATCACGGAATGGGAGTCGTGATCGGCGAGACGGCCGAGATCGGCGAGAACGTAACCCTCTACCACGGCGTCACCCTGGGCGGCACCAGTCTTAACAAAGGGAAGCGCCACCCCACACTAGGCAGCCATGTCGTTGTGGGGGCGGGCGCGAAAGTGCTGGGCGCCATCACCATTGGTGATCACAGCCGTATCGGCGCCAATGCCGTGGTTGTCAAACCGGTTCCCCCCAATTCGGTAGTCGTGGGCGTTCCCGGGCAGATCGTCGTGCGCAGCCGCCCTGCTCCGGCCGCGAAAGGGCCAGACCTGGAACACAACCGGCTGCCCGACACTATCGGCGAGACCCTGGCCGTCATGATGGCGAAGGTGCAGGAGCTGGAAAAGAAGTTAAACGTGCAGACTCCCCAGACACCTGTCATCCACAGCCCCGATCACGGCATCTGGCACGGGGAAGATTTCTCCATCTAATAACCACTTAGCAGTAAATATCCTTAAAAACAGTCATCCGGACTGAGTACAGTCCGGATGACTGTCATTTATCGCATACACGAGATTATCCCGGAGGAGGAATTACACCGATGGTAAGCAGGATACAGGCATAGACGCGCTGCTCACCGGTCGCGATAACCAGCGATGTATCCTGGCTTCGGGCCGCTTCATAAAATGCAAAGCGGCCGAGGGGGCTGAGCTGCAGGTCCGCAGGTAGACAGGAGCGAAATTCAGCAAAGATAGCAGGCTCTTCCCCACTCTCCGGCACCATCACTTCTACGGCCTCGATGGGGATTTGATCCACAAGCACTTTGAGAACATCGATCACGTTGAGCACGCCGGGTGTAAAGTTGAGATAGACATGGTCGGCCTGCGGATTCGAGCCTGTCCGGTAGGGATAATTGCCATCTGCAATCAGTATTTTAGATCCGTGACCTGCAGTGGCCAGCGAACGCAGGATTTCAGGATGAAGCAGCCTGTTCTTGAGCATGATCATCTCCTAACGGGATATCAGGTTGTCTGGCTCTATCAACATAACGTTTCAGCCGCTGGACATATTTCTCCAGAGTAGCTGTCTCCAGCACCTTCTGACGCCCGCTGCGGCCCATTTTTCTGGCTTTCACCGGGTCAGACAGCAGGTCCACAATGGCCGCACGCAGGGCCGGAGGGTTTTTCGCGGGAACGTAAATGCCGTTTTCGCCATCCACAATCATATCACTCTGCCCGGGTGTATACGTACAGATGACCGCCTTTTCCATCGCCATCGCTTCCAGAATGGCCGTGATACCCGCCTGAAAATCCACCGGTTCGAGGGACATCACGATAAAGGCACTGCGAGCGTAAATCTGGCGCAGTTCGCGATAAGAGAAGCGGCCGACAAGGACATTCTCGGGGATATCCCTCCCACGGGTTGTGTCGAGTCGCTTCGACCAGGGGCTGCCGGTGGCGATGACCAGCTGCACATCCAGCCCGCGAACCGCTTCCAGCAGGGTAGGATAATCGCGAAGCTCCAGCCCGGCAGTTGAAATGAGCGGCCGGTCACCGCAGGGTATGTCGATTTCTCCTGTGTCTGTAAACTGGGGTGAGTAGAAATTCGTGTCCACCATAAACGGGATGAGCGGCACCCGTTCTGCAGGAACCTTCCAGCGTTCTCGAATAAAGCGCTGCTGCAGGGCAGCGTACACAAAGAACAGGTCGATCGTCTCCTGCAGGTTGTACAGGTCCATCAGACGTACTTTCTTCGGGGCAGTGATGCGATGAACGATCATCAAATGCCGCGGGCGCGGACCGGAGCCGGCGAATTTCAGCAGCATCGCCAGGGGTATGCCCACCTGCTCCCCGTCGGTAAAGATCACCCGGTAGCGGCGGCGCAGGAGGAAACAGGCCCAGGCCAGCACCAGGTTCGGCCCGCCAATCTTTTCCAGCACGGGGGCCAGTTTTCCAACCACCTGCCGGGCGGCCGGGTAATCGAGCAAATCCGCGCCAAAGGCGCGGCTCATGGCCAGGTAATCCGGTTCGGGCCGGTCCCCGCGTGCAGCCTGTGTCTGAATATCTGCAGGGATCACCCCGGAGATGGTAAGCAGGACATCGTTCATTGTGACCTCCGGGCGCGTTCGGTATCGATGATCTGTTTGATCAGATCCAGCAGCCGGCCTGCGTTGCGCCTGGCGTCAAAGTTCTGCCGGATCCATTCGTACGCCGCTGCACTCTGGCGGCAGCGGAGCTGGGGGTCGCTGATCAACTGGGCCAGCGCTGTATACAGAGCATTCCCATCTCCAGGAAGGATAAGATAGCCGGTCCGGCCATCCTGAACGATCTCGGCGATTCCCCCCACATCAGTTGACACGCTGGGCAGTCCGGCTGCCCCCGCTTCCGCAAGAACTACCGGCAGGCAGTCTCCAAACGTAGGCAGGCAAAAAATATGCGCACTGTGAAACAGATCTTTCAACTCAGGACTATTCGGCTGGAGATCATTGTAGACAATAACCCGCTTCTCCGGAGCCAGCACCGCTCGGGTCACCAGGTGAAGTTCAAGATTTACCGGGAACGTGTCCCGCAGGCTGCGGAAAACCTCCAGCAAAAGCCTGCCGCCCTTCCTTTCAAAATCTCCCCCCACAAATAGAATGCGGATGACATCTTCCGGTTCACGAGCCCGATCTGACTGCCAGGCCTGAACGTCAACCCCCGGAGGGATGACGTGTACTCTTTCCGGCTGGACCTCATATTCTGCAACCAGGCCATCCCGCGCCCAGCGTGACCATGTCACCAGTGCTCGGGCAGTGTGGAAGCAATCCCGGTTCAACCGCCACTTAAAGTTCTCCAGCCATTCCGCGCTGCCCTGGTGGTCGTAATACGACCCGAGCGAATCGTACTGGCGTGGGGTGGCATCCAGCGAAACAATACCAGGAATCTGACGCATCCAGTCCTGCGAAAGCACGGCCGGAACCTGCGTGTGAAAGAAGACTGCATCCAGCGCCTTCTCGCGCTGCATCGCTGCCAGTGCGCGGCGCGCCTGCCACCCAGATCTCAGCGTCCAGTTGCTGCGCAGCAGCGGCAAACGGTCAGCCAGGGTCCCCGACTGCCAGGAAATCCACGCCCACTGGGCGTCGACATCCGCCGCATCCTGGATGAAGCGCCGCAGGTTCAGTCCATGGGTCCTGTGGCCCAGGATTTGCTCAATGAAAAATCCAATACGGTAGCTCACGGTTATCTTTCCCCCGGATGTGATAGCGCCAACCTAGGCTGATGACATCCGGACTGCTGCGTTATCCCCCTGGGGCTGGAATTATGATCGATTCCCCTGGCGATACTACGATTGGGGATAGAAAACGAGCAGGGTAATGGAGTACGGTGGCAGTGTCAGGTGGAGGGTGCTGTCCATAACATCAAAACTGGAATGGGTGATTCCCTCCAGATAATCCTGAGCATAGCGGAACATTTCCGCCTGAGACTGTGGGGCGTAGCCTCCCAGCCGGACTGAAACCTCAATTTGCTCGTCTGGTTGTTTATGGATCAGCATCAGATACAGCTTGCCGCTTTCCTGGTCGAGGGCTGCGTAGCTGCTGACGATGTCCTGATCATCAGACCGGGCGTGTACGGAAAGGTCCCCGAAGCGTCTTCCCTGCTCATCGAAGTTGGTGTACATGCGAAACGCATGGTAGGCAGGACTGTTGATGGGCGGGTAGGTCCAGTAAGCAGCCATGTACAGGTCTTCGCGGCCAAAAATACCGAGCACATCGGCGATTGCCAGCGCGCCGTTCATGCTTTCTTCGGCCCCCCAGTTCCACTCGCTGATGGCCAGCCGGGTCCCGGGGTAGTGTTCGGCGATCAACTGCTGCATCCGCGGGATCAGGAATACCGGCTCGTTGATCCACGATTCATCGACATAATCCGGGTCCCACAGAGAGCGTGTACTGCGCAGACGGTGAGCGGCAGTTTCCGGATCGGCGTTGGCGTTGTACAGTCCCTCCGGATAGTAATGGATATCGAGGACATCCAGCGTGCGCACCCCATTTTGTTCATCGTGCGAGCGCACTTTTTTCAAGAACCAGGGCAGAAAATCCTCTCCGCCGTGCAGCAGTTTATCACCCACGCCGGCCGCCGAATTCCAGTAGAAATACCAGCAGCAGGTGACCGGTCCTGTAATCTCCGCTTCGGGGGCTGCAGCCCTGACAGCCGCTGCGTACTGCAGGAAACGGGACAGGATTTCATCGTAGGTGGTACAGGAAGGGTGCACGTCGTAGTGCGTGTACCCCCACAGCTCCGGCTCATTGTCCATTGCCAGGAAGCGGATGTCCCATCCCTGCTCTTGAATGTGCTGTACCCATTCGATGACAAAATCCTCGTCAACCGGGATATTCGCCAGGTTGGGGTCCGCAACCTGATAAGGGTTCTCACAGGATGAACCACCGCCGTCGCCGCAGCTTCCATCTGGAAGCGGGAAAGAACAGGTGTTGTTGTCGTCGTTCTTCGCCACCCAGCCCAGAGTGGGCAGGGCCAGGCGCACCTGTGCGCCGGCCGCCAGCGTCTCGGAGATAAAGGCATCGCTGACCGAACCCTCGGGCAATCCGTAGTTCCCGTTGCGGTAGAACCAATCCCGGCCAGCGTTCCAGGCATGCCCGATCTTCCAGTTGTAACGTGTGGACGGATTGCCTCCCCAGCTGTGCAGTGTGGCGCCCATCGCCTGCAGTTCATTCGTGGGAGCGTTCGAAACCCCGTAGATGAGCGGGCTGATGGGGTGCACGTCCCGGTTTGTATCCACCACTATCTGAAACATATCCTCATCCCCGGCTGGCGAGGGAGGCATATCAGGGGTGTCCGCAGCCGGATCCGTGGAAGCGGCGCTGGGCTCCGGCGGCAGTTCAGACAGTGTGGGCTGGGCGGGTGCCGTTTCGGTATCTCCCAAAAACACAGCCGTGGGCGTTCCACAGGAAGCCAGCAGCAGTACGGCACAGACCATCAGGCTGTGCAGTAGCCGGTTCATCATTGTCGTTTTCCCTCCTCTTTAAACGTAGTCCGGGTGGATTTCCAGCGCGGAGAGCCGCTTACCAGCCCGGCGACAGGCGGCGCAGATACTCTTCAAGTAGCGGGTCGGGGGTCTCAGATGGTTGAACCGGCGCAGCATCCTGCCCTGCTCCAGGCAATAACCCTTCAGGTTCCTCCTCATCCAGCAGGATCAGCTCAATCCTGTCAACGTAAAAGGTACGCTGAAACAGGGAGTCGTTTTTAATATAAAAACCGGTGACATATTCGTAATCCGGATCATACAGCAGGTCATCCAGCCAGACCTGCACCTCAACCCATGTCTGCGGCGGGATTTCCGTGTTGATGCCCAGAAAATAAAGGCGCGTTTCTGAAAAAATATTCTCATCATCCCCCGCCACAGAGCGGTCGCCAGCCAGCCAGTAAGGGTAGCGGTTGCTGCCCACCACGGTGAGTGCCAGATCTTCAGGGTAAAGCGCTTCGTCTCCGCTGTTGATCCACAGGCTCAGGCCCAGCACCCTGTCGCGAGGGTATATGCTCCGGGCATTTTTCCTGACCACCATGAAAAACTGCTGGAATTCATCCGTAGGGGTCAGGGCAAGCGCTGTGCGCCCCCGCAGCGCCTGTGTGGATGTCATTTCCACATCCATACTCTGGATGTCGATTATCTCCCAGTCAGCGTGCACGCTTTCATCAAAAAGCGTGATGGTGGTCGTTTCGATCTCGGGAGATGCGGCTGCTGGTGTGGGTGTTGAGGGCCCCCCAGCAGCAGACACTGTAGGGGCCGGCGTGTTCCGCTGGTTATAGGGATCGGCAGCCGCCGGCGCGGCAAAGATGCTTTCCACACCCCCTGTTATGTGGAAGTCTTCCGGGGCAGCAAAAAAAGGATGTATGGTCGGGGTTGGCAGGGATGACCGGCTGCCCGGGGCCTCCACGACCTGTCGGGCGCACCCGCTCAGGAGAAGGAACAGCCCGGCCATCAGGGCCCAATAATGAACTTTCATCGCTTTGTGCTCGCTATGACTTCCTCGCAGATTTCCACGATCCTCGCTGCGTTTTTATAACCGTCGAATTTTTCCTCTACCCGGCAGCGGCCTGCAGCGCCCATCTGCCGTCTTAAACGGTGGTCCTCCAGCAGGAGCTGTAGATGCGCCAGCAGCTGGTCCACATCACCCGCGGGGATCAAGAAGCCCGTCTGGCCGTGCTTTACGATATCTGGCACTCCGCCCACCCCAACAGCAATCACCGGCAGTCCTACTGCGCTGGCTTCCACAACAGCGATCCCGAATGCCTCGGCCTGTGTAGGGAGCACAAAAATATCTGCGCTCTGATACAGCGCGACCAGCTCACTGGAATTAGGCTGCAGGTTGTTGAACACCTGGACTCCCTCTACGGCGGGGATCTGTGAGCGCGTGACCAGCAGCAGTTCGGCCTGCCCCGGCGGCAGGCGGCGGAAAGCATCCAGCAGGACGTGTCCCCCTTTGCGAGAAAAATCGCCGCCGACAAACAGAATGCGCAGGGGCTCAGAAGCCCGCCGCATCTCCGCTCTGCCATTTGGGCGCCAGAAGCTGGTGTCGACACCGGGTGGAATCACCTCAATCCGCTCAGGATCGACGCCGTAATCCTGCACCAGTGAGTCGCGCGCCCAGGTAGACCAGGGAATCACGCGCGCTGCATGGGTAAACAAGCGGCGGTTGACGCTGTCCTTAAATCGACGCACGATCGCCAGACGGTCCACCCTGTGACCATATACTGCGGCCATCGCGTCATACTGGATGGGGGTGATATCGGTGCTGAGGATATATGGTTTACGTTCCACAAGGCCCGGAGCGAAGGTGGCCGGCACCTGGGTGTTGAAAAAGGTCAGGTCCCCCCGGGTCTTCCGCAGGCCGCGGTTGACCTGCAGCCATCCGGCCGCCCGGCCGCGGACCTGCTTTAACCAGGGCCAGCGGTCAGAAAGTAAACCCGGTTCGGAATACGTGACCTCCAGCCAGTGAGCCTGAACCCGCGGCGACTGGTCGATAAAGCGGCGCAGATTCAAATAAAACGCCCGGTGGCCGATATGTTGTTCCATGACGAAAGTGGCGTGAATCATGGGCCGTATAACAGACCATCCCCTTCAGCGGTCAGCTGGAGCTGGCGACCATCCTGCGAGCCGGATTTCACCACTCTTGCCGGTATACCGACCACGGTCGCCCCGGCCGGAACGTCGTGCAGCACAACCGCATTGGCGCCTATGCGCGCATCGTCACCCACATGAATGCCGCCCAGCACACGCGCGCCTGCGCCAATAAAAACGTTATCGCCAATGGTTGGAAAATCCCATTCATTGCGCATCCCGATCGTCACGCTGGCGATCACGCTGCAGTTTCTGCCCATCTTTTTCACCGAGATCACCGTACCCGCCGGATGGGCAATGTACAGTCCCCCGCCAATATCCTGGCCAATGACCATTTCGAGGCCGTACAGGAACAGGATCATGCGCTGGAAAATTCCCGGCAGCAGGGGGATGCGCCGGTGCTGGAACCAGGAGCCTATACGAAAGAGAAGCATCGCCCGCAGCGGCAGGTGCCGCCATAGGGCAGCGAGTGTATTCTTCAGAGTAACTTCAGACGGATCTGCGATTTTAGAAGGGACGATCCAGCGCTGGACATCCTGTTTGAATAAATCCCACATGCGTTGCACCTCTTACCGAATCACCGCTTATACCGCTCGCCCTTCAACTGCCGGGGCGCCGTTCTGCAGCAGCGCCAGGAAAGCGCCAGGGCCTCCCAATTCATGAGCTGCACCCTGGTAGTAGCGTAAGTTGAACAGCGCGCTGCAGGCGGCCAGCGAAATCCGCCCCAGCCCAAACCAGTGACCCCGGCGAATCAGCCCAGACAGGATCCGCTCACTCATCGAACTGACAACCGGCCTGCCGAGTGAGACACGCACAAGCGCCCGGGTGAGGAAATGCCTGGAGGCAAATTCCTGAGCCATGGCGGGGAGAATCCAGGAATGCCCTTTTTCGCGGGCGAAAATCACGTCATTGCGGCCATAAGCGAGGGGGATATCCAGCCAGGAAGTGAAACTGCGCTCCGGATAATGGTAGCCTACTGCCTCAGGGTTAAAAACAAACGTTAGATCGAGCCCCTCCAGCCGGTAGGCCAGTTCAACGTCCTCGGCCCGCCGGAAGCGGGGGTCAAAACCTCCGCTGGCCAGCAAATAAGTGCGTTCGACGGATGTGTTACCCGTATAAAACTGCCGGGCAGTCGGCTGCCAGTGTCCGGCCAGCATGGCCTGGTACTGCTTCTCCAGCATCTTCTGCTCCCACTGCACCCAGGGAGTCATGCGAAAATCAGATGGAGACAGCATCGGCCCCAGCACAACGGTTTTTTCTCCCCTCGACGCATGACAGTGCTGGTGCGCAGAGATTAACCCGGGCGCCGGAACCACATCATCATCGATAAAAAGGATGTATTTTCCCCGCGCCTGTTCCACTCCCACGTTGCGGGCCGCTCCGGCCCCCTGGTTATGGATCGTAAAAAACCTGAGATTGAGCGTGGTGTGCAGATGCGCCAGGTATTCGTCTGTACCATCCGTTGAACCATCCGAGACGACGACGACTTCGAAGTCGGAAAGTGGAAAATCCTGCCTCTCCAGCCCGCGGATGACTGCCTTTAACCTTTCAACGCGGTTGTAAGTTGGGATGACGACACTGAACAACAGCATAAGCGGTACCGTTAGAGAGAGCGAATCACCCGGGCGGGGACACCTGCTGCCAGAGTCATGGGCGGTATATTTTTCGTGACCACGCTGCCGGCGCCCACCACGCTGCCGGCACCAATCGTTACGCCTGGTAATACAATCACCCGGGCGCCAAGCCACACATTTTCTTCCAGAACCACAGGAGCCGATTCAGGGCGCTCATGTCTGCGGTCTGGTTCCAGGCGGTGAAAGTTGTTATCCATGAGGATGGTGTAATTACCGATGTTGCAGTTGGGCCCAATTTGAATCGCACAGGTCACGCCGATGGAGCATCCGTAGTTGATAAACGTACTGGCCCCAATTTCGAGCTGCCCTCCTGGCTCAATGACCATCTCGACCGGCACCGGGGACGACTGCACCCGGACGCGCTCTCCAATAATCAGTTCTCCTTCGTTTTGAATAAACGCTCTCCCCCACAGGCGAACGCGAGAGCCCACATAACTCGCATTCCGAAAATACCAGCGTGCTCGCAGTACAGCAAAAAAATGGGAAAGAGTCGTGCTGTTAATTGTTTTCATCATCCCCCTGCCCGATTACTGTCTCGACATTCGTCATCATCCAGGCGGCGGATGACTCTGGCCGGAGATCCGGCTACAACGCAGTTTTCATCCACCGGCCGGGTAACCACTGCTCCGGCGGCCACAATGGAACCGCTGCCAATGGTAACGCCCGGTAAAATGACGCTTCTGGCTCCAATCCAGACCCCATCTCCGATCACAACCGGCTCAGCGTACATCTCGCCTGCCCGGCTTTGCGCACCGCCGATACGGTGCGTACTGGTAATCAGCATCACCTGCGGACCGACTGCCACATGCTCTCCGATCGTGATCGATGCGTTAAGATCCAGAAAGCATTGAATATTGAACCAGGAGGCACGGCCAACGGTCAGTCTCTTGAACATGCCCGGCCCCCCGATGAAGGTGGGCATGTCGCAAAAAAAGACGCCTTTCTCGAGGCGAAAGCCGGCCAGACGCAGTACTGCTGCCCGCAGCCTGCCACCGACATATGGGGGCAGCGGCGCAGTGAGCAGTCGGGCAAAGAGCAGGCGGGGATTATAGCCAGACAGCTCCTCATAACCTACCTGACCTAATTTTTGCAGTGCTCGATCCACTTCGTCTAACCCCTTAATAGTTCAATGAGCAGACGTACCGGAATACAGCCAGGGCCATCGCAGCGCGCCGCCTTCCCGGGATGGCAGCAGGTCGAGATACTCGATCCGGCTGATCAGGCCCATCATTGCACCTGTATACACCATACTCTGCATGTCCCAGGCGATGTCCACATAAGTATAGGTAAAGTGCATTACCAGGTAGAGCGTGGCAGTAGCGGCAATCGCGCGCAGGTCGGGATGGCGAACCCGGTTTACAGCCTGAGCCCCCAGCAGGATGCTGAAACCAACCATAAACAGCATCGCCATAAAGCCGCCGATCCCGGTCTTCAGCCAGATCCAGATGATCGAGTTATGCGGAAAATACTCCCACCAGGTGAAGAAGCTGATATCTGCCATGGGGACGATGATGTAGAATTTCTGGCCAAAACCCACCCCGGTGAGCGGCTTCTGGTGAACGGTGAAACCGGTGTTTATATTTTCAATTTCCCGGTAGATATTCGAAGACTGGTCGGCTGAACTGGCCTGTTCGGGGGCGATGATGGATTTCACCGCCTGGGCCGGCAGGCCCAGCGCTCCTCCGGAGTTCCAGAAGACGACCAGATAAGCGATTGCTGCAACGGCTGCCAGCGGCGCCACCAGCCAGAAAAGCCGCGGCTTTTCCCGGTAGAGGATCAGAAACAGGAGCACCAGAGCGAGCGCCAGCGTGATGAATGCGGCTCTGCGCTGTGCCGCCAGGTAAGGGATTACGAGCACGGCTGCTGCCAGCGGCAGGACCAGCTTTTTACCAGGAGACGTCTTCATCATCCAGGCTGCCAGCATGAACACAAAGACGGTGTTCATGTGAATGGCTGCGCTGTGTTCTGTGATCGTATCAACCCCTGCCAGGCTCGCATTCAAGGTGAAAAAAAAGTGATATAAGCCCACCAGCCCTTCTACCACCAGGGCCAGGATCGCCGCCCACATCAGGTGATTGGCATGCTCGCGCCGCTCGAGCAGGTTCGTCGATAGAACCAGCATGGCAAACAAATAAAAGATGGGGCGCACTTCCCAGAGAGCAACATTCGGATTGCCGCCTGTCCCGATCCCATATACCAGACCCAGCCCTACGAAGACCATAAAAACCACCGCGGGCCAGAACAGCGGCCCGGTGAAGAAGGCAGTTTTTCGCTGCATGGCGCCGCGCCCCCACCAGGAGATAAACAGCAGGATGAGGTAAGTTTCCAGAGGGTTGATGATCAGGGCATCATCCAGGTAGAGCAGCGATTCCTGGCTGGAAAAATTCTTGACAAACGGGTACCAGGGCAGCAGTGTGGAATCCCCCACCAGGGTGAGGAAAACCGTCAGATACAGCCCAACCCGGGGCTGGTAAAGGATCAGCGCCGCTCCGCACAGGTACAGCAGCCAGCCGATCCAGGCCGGGTCGGGGCCAGCAGAGATCAGGATCAGGCTGAGCAGCAGCGCAGTTCCGATCACCGCGCCAAACCACAACAGCCAGAGGGTAGACTGCCGTTTCTGCCGTTGACTGGCCAGGTATGAAGCTGGAACAGGGAGGAATTGATCGAGCATATTAAAAAAACCGGTAAATTTCCTGGGATCAGCGGACTGCTGTTAGATCTGGTTCAAAAAGTAATAAGCAAACACCAGCAGCAGGCAGAGCAGCAGGAGGAGGAAGACTTTCCATTTCATCTGCATCCGCGGTTTAAAGAAGCCGGCACCAAAACTGAGAAAGAGGAACAGCACAAATAATTCCATTGATATGATCCCCGGCGCGCCTAGCGGTCCGCAAACAGGCGGACGAGCGGCCCGGGTGTGGAGATCCTTACCCGATTAAGAATCACACCTGCCAGCGGAAGGTGCTGGATCTTATCCAGAGCCGGGCGTACATCCTCAATCCCGGTCACGCCCTGACGCACAACCAGGCAGGTCATTGTCCCGTTGGATGCCAGTGGGACTGCGTCGCTCGTGGCCAGCAGAGCCGGGATATCCAGAATCAGATGGTCAAACTGTGACGCTAATTCGTCCAGAACGTCCCTCAATCCCTGGCTTCTGGCCACAACCGGACGCTCATACTGCTCCAGCCGGCCTGCAGGAAGGATGGACAGCTGCGGCCACCCGCTGTAAACCAGAGCTTCATCCAGAGGCAGTTTCCCATTCAACACCGCGGCCAGCCCGCCGCGCGCATCAGCCATCCGGAGATGATCAGATGGCCACCACCAGTTCAGATCTACCAGGCAAACTTTGGTCCCATAATCATGCGCTATCAGCGCAGCCAGCGCCTGAGAGATAAACGTTACGCCCTCTTCGCGCAGAGCAGCCACCACAGAAAGGCGCTCTGGAAGCATTCCATTCCGGCCAAGCTGTGCAAGCATCTGCCGCAGACTTTCTGCTGCTGAATCCGGCACGTCGATCAATGGTTCCGCCTCCAGCATCGACAGCCTCAGATCCGTCAATGGATCATCCTGTTGTTCTTTCGTGTTTTCCCACATACTTACCCCTTTTCACCGGCGCCTGCCGGCTGGATCTTACGACTGAAAATGCGCTGAACTGCTTCCTGCACCAGGCCTTTCAGCAGTGCGAAATCGTCTGCAGGGATTACCCGCAGAAGCAGGATCAGGCTTATATATGAAACTGCACCCACGGTGATGGGAATCAGGATGAAGTGCTGGCGGAACAACCATGTGACCGCAAACATCCCTGCCCCGGCCAGAAAAATGCGCAGCGCCTGCCATGCACTTCTAAGATTTATTCCTTCATTGCCCACCAGCTTCAACCCGTAAAGCATCATGCCCAGTTCTGTGATGAAAAAGGCGGCCGCACCCCCGACAGCCCCGTTGTTGAAGACGGCCTGACACCAGGGGATCAGAAATAGATCCAGGGGGATGGTAACGAGGGTCGCCACAGCCATCACCCACACCCATTGCTGCTGCCGGTCCGTTGAGATCAGGTAGTAACTGATCAAAGTGTTCTGGTAGGTGAAAACCAGCACGATTCCCAATACCATCAATACCTGACCAGTGGGAGCAAACTCTGGCCCAAAGAGAAGCACGACAAACGGTTCGGCAATGGCGATCATTCCCAAGCCAATTGGCATGCTCAACAGCAGTAAAAAGCTGGCGCTCTTCTGCGCAATTTTCACCAGTGCCTGCGGATCGCTGGTAAACAGACGAGACAGGACCGGGAAAACAGCGGTGATAAAGGCCGTGGGAATGAACAGCAGCGTGCCAAACAACTGCTCGGCGGTTCCATACCAGCCAATGCTGCTCTCATTGGCCAGGAGTGAAAGCAGGATTACATCCACCTGCTGGTAGATCACCACCAGGCCGCCAACCAGCAGATAGGGAAAGCCGGCCTGCAGCATCCAGATTCCGAGCCGCCAGTTGATCTGCAGCCGGAAAGGCTGGATCTTATGGATCGTGGAAAGCAGATAGAAGAGCTGAAGCGAAGCGGACACCAGCGCCACTGAAGCGATGACCAGCACTCCCATATCCAGAAACAGGGCGCCCAGGGTCAACACCGTCAGGATCAGTTTGCCGGCCACTTTCCCCACAGAGAGGACATCTGCTTTCTCCAGGCCCATTAAACTGGCTTCTGCGCCGCTGATCGCGCCAAAAACCAGCATCGCCAGGCCGGTGATGGCAATGATGGAGATGGTATCTGCAGGGTAACCGGCAAAATGTACATAGGCTGCCGTGACGACCGCACCCAGCACGTAAAGCAGGGAGCGCAGAATCAGGTTGGTTCCCAGCAGCTCTGACAACCTCTGGGGAGCGCGCGCAATCTCCTTGGTCATCAGCGTATCCATACCAAAACCGGCCAGCATAGAGACGATCGCCCAGATGGAATTCGCCAGGTGCAGCTTACCCACGATTCCCGCCCCCAGGTAGCGGGGCAGGAAAACGGTCATCAGGAGCGTAAGTGCCCAGGTGATTACCTGGGAAACCAGCAGGATCCCGGTGTTTTTAGCGATAGTCTGACCAGAGGTGCTCATGGAACCGGGTTTGCCTGCTTTCCAGCTTCCTGCGTATACGACAGGGCTGCTTCCGCATTCGGGGGCAGCAGAGGTTCATCTTCCCTGGCAGCCTGTTTATCTGGCCGCTTCCTGCGCCAGAAACGTCGCCGGGCCGGCTGAGAGAGGTCCGGAACTACGGCCAGAACGGGCAGGCCTGTCCAGTTCTGCACATCCAGCGGGAAACGGAACGTACGATCCAGCAGCGCTCCACCGGCCACAGCGATCAGGCTGAGCAGTCCACCGGAGGCGACAAATATTCCCAGCGTCATGGCCAGCTTTTTCTTCGAGCGATCCGGTTTCATGGGAACCTTAGGCGCATCGATTAAGACATACGACTGGCTGGTATCACTTTCGATCTGGGCCATGGCCAGCTGTGCATCTTCTTCCTTCTCCACAGCGCTGGTATAGCGCGCGGCAATCATGTCAATTTCATTTTCCAGGCGCCGGATTTCAATCTGTTCCACAACCGGCCGCTCGCCGCGCAGCGGTTCGGGATGAGCAGTTAAATAATCCACCAGCTTCTGGTGCGCTGTATCCAGCTCCGCTTTATAGGCAACGATTAACTGACTGAAGAAAGCCTGGGCGGCTTCACTCTCCGCGCGCTGAGAGTTGATTTTCCACTGCACGTACCCCTGGATTACGGCATTGGCAAGCTGAGAGGCGATTACCGGATCCTCATGTGCTGCGTTTATCTGAACCTGGCTTTCCCCCAGGGGCACAGCCCACAGGTTTTTCCGCGTGGCTTCGATGACATCTTCGACAACCTGTGGACCGCCATCCATTTCCTTTTCCAGGTCTGTGTTCTGAATCACTGCACGGATAAAGGCATCGGTCTGCAGCAGTTCATTAACGTCATTTGCCGTGGCCTGTGCAGGGGTTGACCACCAGTTGGTGTTTTCCGGGCCGATAGAATTCAGTGCAGCCAGAAAGGATTCAGCCTGTACGTAAACCACACCTTTGGCGGCATATTTGGGTTTATCAACCAGGAGGAAAACAACTCCGGCTGCCGTCATCAGCACGATGGGCAGGAGATACAGCCAGCGATGGCGGAAATAGCTTTCTAATAAACGCAGCGCTACCAGTTTGAACATGAATGCTCCTTACCTGAAATACCCTTCTCTGCCTGGGGCCGCTTCACGGGAGCCGGATGGACCAGATCGTAATATTGCGCGCATGCCAGTCCCCACCCGACCAGCGCTGACCCCTGAAGTGCACGCTGGTAACCCCAGATGGAACCGGTGTCCAGTAAGAAGAGAAATGATCTTCTACATCCTTCTTCTGTGTCTGTTTTATGGCAAGCCGCCAGGTTTGCCCCTGATCGAAAGAAACTTCCAGATTTGAGCCGATCGCCGAAAAACGCAGGTAAGCACCGTCCGGCGCCGGTTTCTCAAAGACAACGGAGGGGTTTTCTGTGTCCACATAACGACGGTCGGCGTGAAGGATGGTGAACGGAACTGCGGGGCTGATCTCGACATTGTCCCAGTGCCAGGTGTTGGGCTGGCAGCTCCGGTCGCCAGGTTTTTTGCAGTCTTTATCCGGCGTGTACGAATGATGTCCGATCCGCACAACCCCCTGATCCCAGGTTAACGGCGGATCAATGGCAACGTCGAACCAGTAAAAATCATAATCCGGCAAACCAAAGCGAATACGATCACGGGAGATGTGCAGCTCAAAGGTTGTCCGCTCTGTAGGGCTGGGGGTCAGGACAGTGTCATAAGGGATGTTGACCTGAATGTCCGGACGCCCATAATCCAGCCTCTCTTCCTTGAAGTTGCGGAAGAAAGTGGACAGGAAGTAATTCCCGCCGAACTGCATCTCGACCAGCACAGCATCTTTCGGAGGGCCCTGCAGGTCTGGCATCCATTCCTGAGCGGGGAGCTGGAGGTTCTGACCATAGGGTGTAATCCACAGATCTACCCAGTCCCGTAGAGAGGCGCGTTGGGTAGACATATCGAAACGGATGACCGCTTCTCCTTTCGAGAAATCCACGAGGTGGTTCGGTGTGAGATAGATTACCCCGTAGCTTCTGTCGTTGATCGCCGTCATGACATGATCTCTGCAGTTATAGACCGTTTCTTCATAACGGCTGATTCTGTGCGTAGCCGGCGGTGGTTCACATCCCGGGCCATGAGCGGCATCCATCGGCTCCAGACTGTAGAGGGTCTCCAGGTTGCGCGTGTGAACAGATATGTCCCAGCGCGGGGATTTAAATGTCTCCGGACTGGATGGGGCACCATCGAAAGTTTCCAGAAAATCAACCGACGGGACGGGCGTCACCTCAGGCTCCTTCGAGCCCTGGTAACGAAGGTCCAGCGGCAAATAAACCGGTGTATCATCCTGGTTTCCGGCGGCATTTGCATGAACGGGTGGAAAACCCTGCAGCAGCAGGCTGCCTAAAAACAGGCTTATAGTGCTGATGAGGGCGATTGGGTTACGGAGGATTTTCATGCTGCTCAATCCTTTATTTCATTAGTGGCTGTTTACTGCCATAACCTCCGGATACAGGCCCATCTGCTGCAGCGCCTGCCGGACCTCGGTACAGTAGACCGGGTTCATGACAATGACCACATCCGGCCGGTATGCCAGTAAAAACTGCGGAGACTGAATTTCCTGGCCGGTTCCGGCAATGAAGGAACCGGTTTTATGTGGATTAATGTCAATGGCGTATGCGATTTCACCGGTGGTGATCCCCAGGGTTGTCAGGAAAGCGACGGCTTTGGACCCTCCACCCCACAGGACAACCTTTTTCCCCGCCCCTGTAAACCCGGCGATTTTCTGGCGCCAGGCTGCCAGCCGGTGGGGATATTGAGCGGAGAAATGATCGATTTCCTGCGCCAGCTCACTCATATCGTCCGGGAGTGCGAACAGGTTTTGAGGGCGCTCTGAAACCGGACGGGCGGCGATCATCAGATACTGGTCATCGTAATCTTTCCACAGGTCGATGACCTCGAAACCCGAGCGGGCGAATAAACGCGCCAGAGAGCCCAGGCTGAAGTAAGAGCAGTGCTCGTAGTAGATGTCCCAGAAAGCAATTTCCCCAAAAACGTAGCGGGCATTCGGGACCTGAAAGAAGATCGTCGCCTGCAGATTCTGTTCAACAGACCTGCGCACCATGCCGACAAAATCAGCAACCTGGGGAATGTGCTCCAGAGTCATTTTGCAGCACACGAAATCCCCGCCGGTAGAAACGTATTTCTCGGAATAGAAATCCTGGATAAAGGAAACGCGTTCGTTCTGACCGACAGGGCTGCGTTCGGGCACATAAGCCGGGTCAAATCCAATGCCGGTATTTCCCCCCAGCTCGCACAGCAAAGAAAGGAACTCACCCTGACCACACCCGATCTCAATAATCCGCTTTCCATGCAGATCGAAGCGGTCGATCAATGTTTGAGCCAGGTTTTTATGGAAAGCGTTGAAGGTGGGCGAGTATCCCTGCGTGGCCTCGTAGCGGGATGAGTACTCGTGCACACCCGGGTCGAAGGCTGTATTGAAAATGAAACCGCAGCCCTGACAGAATCCCAGGCGGATATCTCCCCGCGGATAGTTTTCCGCCTCTGAGCGGCTGTTGAGAAGCAGCACACTGTGCACGGGAACCTGCCGGATTTCATAAAAGATTTTGATATCTATTGAGCCGCAGCCCGGACATGAGATTTTTGAAGTGTGCGAGTGAAGCATATTTTTATCCAGTGAGTAACTAATCGATCCGGCCAGTACGGTGAGCGCTGGCGATCATGCAAGCGTCAGACAGCGGACCTGCCCACTGTGTTCTGAAGGACGATATCGTGCCCAGATTTTGGGGCAAACCATGCTGCGATCCGCAGAAACAACAGACTGAAGATGATGTCGAGAAGCACCCTGCCAGGTTCCTGGCCGCCGAACAGCAGAGCCGCTCCGTACAGGAGTGTTGAAATCAGGGCACAGGTCGCAGTCCAGTTCACCTTCACCCCGCTCAAGATCGCCCGTCTGCGCGCTGCAGTGGATATAAAACCGGCGGGTAAGAACAGGAGCCCGGCGTAGAGCAGCCGGTAGATGTAAACTGCCTGCGAGTTCAGACGCACACGAGTGACACCGGCCGGGGGGAAAATCCAGAAAAAGTTCACCTGGGGGATGGATGCGAAAGCATATGCGTTGTGCGGGCCATCCAGGTAAACGCGCAGGTCATTTCCATTGAAGGCGATCAGGATCCGGCGCGGGGTCGAGCTGGAGAACACCCCGGGGACGATATACTCCGGTCTACTTCCGTTTTCCCCGCTGAGGCCGTTTCGCAGGCGGATCACCAGATCTGCCCCTTCCTGACCTGCGGTGAAATTGCGCTGGTAAGGGCTGGCCGACAGGGACAGGATGCGCGCCGGTCCCCATTGCTCCGCAGCAGCAGATGTCAGGGTGATACCGATCGTAAAAGCTGAGGTCTCGATGATACGGGATGAGGCCGGCAGCGCGGCCGGATCGATCTCCAGCCAGGCGTCACCCGCAGTATGGAGTCCGTATTCGCCAAGCTGCGGGCTTCCGTGCAGGATCCAGCCTCCCTGTGCTGTACCGTCAGTAAATGTGGTGAAAGCAAGATTGGCAATCAGAGAGGAGCCGGAAAACACATCCCGGTCCGGGTCCGAAAAATAAGCCTTAACCTCGCTTTCCTTCAGCGCCCGGGCAGCGATCCAGATTTCTGAAACAACCCCCTGCCAGGGCCTGTCCCCCGTTTGTTCATTGCCGACCAGCAGGGGATAAGCCGGATCCCACGATTTCAGGCTGGACCGGTCAGCCAGTGTAAGGGTAAGGATAGGGATGAACCCCGTCCACAAAACCAGGAGAGCCGCAAACCCTGCAGCAGGGATCTGCCGGAAAATTTTGCCGGTCCAATTGAAAGCCCATTCGAGCAGACGCTCCCCCAATAAACGATAGATCAATAACCCTGCGCCGGCCCCTGCAGCGTTGGCAGCCAGATCCATCCAGGCCGAGAAGCGCAGCAGATAAAACTGCAGCAGTTCAACCGAAAACGAAAGCAGAAAACCGGCAGCCAGCACGACACAGCTGGCCAGTCCGCGCCGGACAGTCAGGCGGTCCAGCAGCAGAGCACAGAAAAAACCAAAAGGTATGAATAAAAGGATATTCCCCGGTATGTCCTGGATAACGTAAGGCGCTGTAATTTCGGAATTAAAATGCTGAACCGCCTCGACCGGATGGGGAGCATCCGCAAACACGAAATCGAACGGGAACAGTGTCAGGTAAAGGATCAGTGCAGCATTCGCCAGGAGGAAAAACCAGAAAATGCCGTGCTTAGCCCCTTCCTGCTCATATCCACTGCGAGGACGGGTTTGGAGCGGCCTTTCCACAATCATGCCAGGAGCCCGGCTCTTTTCACAGCCTTAAACCTGACCTCTCTCGAACGGTTTTTCCGTGCTGGTCTGCAGCCCACCTCTCAACCGGTAGGACAGGTCTTTCGCGGCAACAATCAGATCACTGATCAGATGGCGCGCATTCTTTCTGATCCAGATCAACATATAGAAGTGCCCGAGTAAACGGGTTTTCAAATCCAGCGGGTACATCCACAGGCTGGTGAGGAACTCCTTGAACATTCGCCAGTACGGGAAGATGATTTTTCCGGCTTTCGTGGGGTCAAACCAGACGGTGTACAGATGATAGTTGTTGCCGCCGCTTTCGCTCAGTCCGAACATACGATTAGACTGCTTTGCATGCCTGCGGGAAAAGAAAAGGACTTCCGGAATTTCCTCAAATCGCCCCAGCAAACCCAGCCTGGCCAGGAGAACACCATCCGCATGACCATAATTCCCCATTACGGGCGTTTGCTTTAATGCGCTTGTGCGGATCAATCCAAAGATCTCAAAGCACATGCTCCAGTCCAGCAGCAGTGAGCGAAACCGGACGGCAGGTGAAGGCGAATCGGTGGGAAGTTTTAACGTGTAATCAAGAATGTGGTTGCGTTTTTCATCCACGATCGTAACCCGTGGATAGCTCAGCACGACCGAAGGATCCTGATCCAGAACCTCTACGGCCCGGGCGAGGTATTCGGGGGCAATATAATCATCATGCGCTGCCCATTTAAAATATTCCCCCCTTGCGAGTTCAAAGACGCGGTTAAAGTTCCAGGCAGAGCCTTTATTTACCTCACTGCGGTAATAGCGAATGCGCCCGTCCTTCGCCGCGTATGCTTCACAAATCTCCTGCGTGCGGTCCGTTGAGGCATTATCCGAGATGATCAGTTCAAAATCCTCGAAGGTCTGGACCAGAATTGAATCAATCGCCTCCGCAAGGTAGTTCTCCCCGTTGTACACAGGTAATCCGATACTTACTCTGGGATTCTTTTCAGGCATTTAAGTCCTCCTATGAAAGATCGTTGTACTGCCTTTGGCTCCATATCTGACTTTAAGCAGATAGGGGTGGATGATTTGATGAAATGGTTACTGGCCGCTCACTGCTGAAGCGTTATCTCTATAAGTGATGGTCCTGCAGTCGAGCGGCATCCGCAGTCCCCGGAAAAATCCTTCCCAGAAGTAGAAGAATTTTTTCAATCCAGACGGGCGCTTAAATTGAAAGATGAGCGCCAGTGGTTGGAGTAATCCAACCCAGAAGGCTTCATATAACGCGACAACTGCGAAATCAATGCGGCCGCAGCGCAGCGGCTTTACGTACGCAGCGCCAATTCCGAACCAGTTTCTTCGGGTTAATTCTTTACCTTCCTGCCAGGTCCGGAATCCATCATGTACGATCGCTACGCGATTGGTCTCAAAGATCTGCCAGCCCTGCAGCAGTAATCGAACCGCGATATCCCCTTCTTCGCAGGCCTGAAAAATCGAACCCGGGCCCAGGCATACATCAAACCCCCCAATCTGCCTGGCAGCATTTTTCCTTAATGCCATACCAGCGCCGATGCCGCGCGCGGTGCATTTGTCGATTAGATTTTTGACCAGCTTTTCATCCCTGCGGTCATATGTGGGTATGAAGCCCAGTTCAGAATCATGAGGTGCTGCTTTAACATTACAAAAAACAACTGCAACCCGTTCGTGCTGGAGAAACACAGTGCTGATGGTGCTGATCCAGTTTTCCGGCACGATGCAATCATCGTCGGTGTAGAGGACAAATTCTCCCTTCGCCGCGGCCAGGCCGATGTTCCTGGCATGGCCGGCGCCCTTCGTTGCAGTGTGCTTATACCGGAAGCGGGGATCCCGAAAAAATTTCGAGACCGCCGCTTCCGTATCGGGCTCGCTGCTCTGGTCTACCAGGATGACCTCGAAGCAGGGGTAGTCATTCGCCAGTATGGACTCCAGCGTCGCCACTACACGGTCGCCCCGGTTGCGGGTGCAAACAACAGCCGAGACTAAGGGTGGATCATTGCTGGGGCTGGGTAGTGGATCCATTAAGTGCAGCGCCTTTGCTTATCCAGAAATGCCTTTTCATACCAACCGGGGCTGTGCTGGGTCTCAGCCTGTCAGATCACAGTCAATTCAGGGATGGGGACGATAAACCGGCCGCCCATCTGACGGTAATTCTCCTGCTGGCGTACAATCTCATCTTTGAAATTCCAGGCCAGCAGCAGAACAAAATCCGGACGGTCGGCGACCAGCTTTTCGACCGGATAAATCTTGAGGTGATTGCCACCCATATAACGCCCGTGCTTATAGGGGTTCAGATCGACCACATATTCAACCCATTCCTGTCCGATTCCGCAGTATGCCAGCAGTGTAGTGGCCTTGGCGGCTGCGCCGTAAGCCGCCGTCCGGCAGCCCTGGCGCTTCAGGTCAGCCAGAAAGGCGCGCAAATCGCGCCGGATCTTCTGCACCCGCTCTGCAAACCCCAGGTAAAAGTCGACACGGTCCACCTGCCGCTGCGCTTCCATCTGCAGCAGGTCCTTCACCCCGGGGCCGGGATTTTCAACCGGCTCGACGAACAGGCGCAACGAACCGCCGTGGATTGCTACCCGCCGTACGTCATTGATGTACAGCCCGTGACGCCGGAATAGCCGGTCCAGCGCGGTCACCGAGAAATAGCACAGGTGCTGGTGGTAGATGGTGTCGAACTCCCCGTGATCCACTAAATCCACCACATACGGCGCTTCAATAACGGCGACACCGGTTTCCTTGAGGATTGTCTTGATCCCGGTGGCAAACCCGTTCAGGTCAGGCACGTGGGCCAGCACATTATTGGCCAGAAACACATCTGCCCGTTTGCCCTCCTGAACCAGTGCTTCGGCAAGCCCGGCATTAAAGAAGGTGACCAGCGTAGGGATACCCGCACCCAGCGCAACCTGGGCAGGGGCCCTGGCCGGGTCAATGCCCAGAACCGGGATGCCGCGCTCGACGAAGTTCTTCAGCATGTAACCGTCATTGCTGGCAGCTTCAACGACCAGGCTGTTCTTATCCAGCTTCCTGCTGTTCATGATCTCCAGCGCACTGGTGCGGAAGTGGTGCAGCAGCGAGGGAGAAACCGAGGAGAAGTAAGGATACTCTGCGTAAAAAAGGATTTCCGGATCTACGGTTTCCCGGATTTGCACCAGTGCGCAGTCCTGGCAGAAAACCAGGGTCAGGGGCGCTTTGTATTCGGGCTGGTCGAGCTGTGCTTCGGTCAGCAGCCGGTCGGCCAGCGGGGTCTCACCGAACTCCAGGATGGTTTCCAGCCGGGTTGAGCCGCAGGAGCGGCAGCATTCTTCGTTGCGGTAAATCATTGTTCCCACCTTTATTCTGTCCTGCCAGGGCTGCATACACCTGTCGGTTGACAGCCCTGGACGGGACTGACCTAAATGCAGGTTCAGGCGGCCACCGGCTGGCGCCAGCGCAGGCTCTCATCCAGGCGGCCGCTGGCGATCAGTTCCTTGATGTGGTTAATCCGGCGGTAGCGGGGACCTTCAAACTCCTCCACCGCCAGCCCTACTTTGCGATATGCCTCGTACAGTTCCTGAACCCCTTTACGAACGGTCCACTGGGGTTGATAGCCGGGCAGCGTGGTCTCGATTTTCTCGCAGCTCACCCGGTAATTGCGTTTGTCCGGGCCGGCGTCCGCCGCAAATTCAATCCTGCTGCCCGGGACAAGCTCGGCCACAATTTCCGCCAGTTCACGGATGCGGTAATTTTCAGAAGTCCTGCCCACGTTGAATGCCTGGTTGTGGATGAGCTCACGCGGAGCCTCCAGCGCGGCAAGAAATGCCCGTGACATATCCTCGATGTGAACGACGGGACGCCAGGGTGAACCGTCGCTTTTCAGGTAAACCAGTCCGGTCGTAAATGCCCAGGCGGTGAGGTTGTTGAGCACCAGGTCGAAGCGCAGCCGGGGCGAAACCCCATAGGCTGTGGCGCTGCGCAAAAAGACCGGACTGAAGTGGTCGCTGGCCAGCTGCGTGACGTCCTTTTCCACCATGACTTTGGAAACGCCGTAAGGGGTGACCGGGTTGAAAGGAGAGCTTTCATCCAGCCAATCCTGGCCGCCTGCACCGTAGTTGCTGCATGAGGAAGCAAAGATAAAACGCTTCACGCCGGCCTCTCTGGCAAGACGGGCCAGCCGTACCGAGGCGCGATGGTTGATTTCGAAGGTCAGTTCCGGATTGAGGTCGCCAAGGGGATCATTCGACAGGCCGGCCAGGTGAATCACCGCATCCATCCCGTCCAGATCTGAAATTTCGACATCGCGAACGTCTTTTTTGATTTCTGGAACCTGCGCCAGTTCTGACACGTCGCCATAGGTTGAACCGGCGTATAAATTGGTATCCAGGCCGACGACCTCGTGGCCGGCTTTCAATAACATGGGAACCATTACGGTGCCCACATACCCGTTATGTCCGGTGACCAGTACTCGCATGATATTTTTTCCTTTCAATCCCAGATTTTCCAGGGAGCGTTTCCCGATTCCCAGAGTTTGTTTAAGATTTGTTTTTCACGCAGGGTGTCCATGCACTGCCAGAACCCCTCGTGCCGGTAGGCCATCAACTGACCATCGGCGGCCAGGCGCTCCAGTGGTTCTTTCTCCCACACGGTTTCATCGCCGTCGATGTAGTCAAAAATTCCGGGTTCCAGGACGAAAAATGCCCCGTTGATCCAGCCCTCACCGATCTGCGGTTTCTCAGTAAATTCAGCCACGCGATCGCCATCGAAGACCAGGTGGCCGTAGCGAGCCGGAGGGCGAACGGCTGTCAGGGTAGCCAGCTTCCCGTGTGAACGGTGGAAGTCCAGCAGCTTGTGAAGGTTGACCGTCGAAACGCCATCCCCCCAGGTGAGCATAAAGGTTTCGTTGCACAGGTACGGCTGCAGGCGTTTGATTCGACCGCCGGTCATCGTGTGCAGGCCGGTGTCCACCAGGTCCACCACCCAGTCCTGAACATCGCCGCCGTGGTTGTAAACCCGGCCGTTCCTCAAATCCACCCGCAGATTGCTGTTAAAGGAGAAGTAATCAACCATATAACGCTTGATCACTTCACCTTTGTAACCCAGGGCAATCACGAATTCCTTGAAACCGTAGCAGGAATAGTGCATCATGATATGCCAGAGAATAGGCTTGCCCCCGATTTCAACCATGGGTTTCGGCCTGATCTCGGTTTCCTCCGCCAGTCGGGAACCGGCACCACCTGCCAGAATAGCTACTTTCATAAACCCTCCTTGTTTGAGTTCATCCATGCTTCAGAGGTTTTCCACACAGGATCCGTTACGAGGTATATCCGAGCTGCTTTTTTCATCCTGATCCAGACAGCTCGAAACCAGCTTTTTCAACTCAGATGAGCTGAACGGGTGCGTCAAAAAGCCGCAAGCCCCACGCATCTGGACTTCTCTGTGAATTCTTTCCTGGCCGCTGGCCGTGATCAAAATCACAGGGAGATCTTTAAAGCGCTTATCAGCGCGCACTTTGTCCAGCAGGCCCAGGCCATCCAGATATGGCATGTTGATATCGCTGATCAACAGGTCAACCCTGTTTTTCTCGAGATAGGCAACTGCTTCGACCCCATTGCGTGCTGCGGCGATCACGTGGCGCTCGGACCGCAAAATCAGTTCAATCAACCGGTGCGTCAGGTAGGAATCGTCTACTACAAGAATGTTTGCCATGCAGAGCCCTTATAAATACTTCACCAACCGCCAGTGGTTGTCGCCCGGCGATGGGTGATAGCTGACATGATCCATCAACTGGTGAATGAGAGCCAGCCCGTATCCCCTGACCTGCAAATTGCTGGGGTCAGGAAAGGCGGCATCGGGCAGCACAAACGAACGACCTGAATCGCGCAGATCGACAGTGAAAGAACCGGGGTTCTCTGTGATTGTGAAAACAGCCCGAATCCGGCCGTCCTGCTCACCATAGGCATGCTCGAGAATATTGATGCACAGTTCATGAACGGCCAGGTGAACACGATAAGCAGCATCCTGGGCGGCTGTTAAACTCTCCTGCTGGAACAGTGCAGAGACACAGGCGCCCAGCACTTTGAGAAATGGCTGTTGGGCGGGGATATCAAGCTGAAGGCGGCAAAGGCGCCCTGTGGCCGGTGCTGTGGTATCTTTCATGCTCATCACACGCCCGTGCGTTTCAGCACAACGAGAGTCTGGTCATCGTCCGGAAGCGCACCGGCGCCGAAATCTCTGACCGCCGTATACAGGTTTTCAGCAATCTCTCTGGCCGGCAGATGCGCAAGCGATTCCAGCAGGGCCATGAGGCGCTCGTGTCCAAGCATTTCTCCGCTGGTGCTGCGCATCTCGTTGAGACCATCCGTTCCCACCACCAGCACATCTCCGATATCGAAAGGCAGAACCTGGTCACGTGTGTACGTGTCACGGAGAATTCCAACCGGTAACCCATCAGCCTGCAGCAGGCGGGCCCGGCCACTGTGGGGCAGGAAAATGACAGGAGAATGACCGGCGTTGGCATATACCAGTTCCCCACTGCCAGGCAGGATCTGGCCGACGAACAGGGTGGCAAACCTGCCCAGAGAAGAGAGATCGTCGTACAGGGCTTCATTAGCGTGGCAGATCACCCCGGCCGGGGTGGCGCTGTCCTGGTGGTTCAAATCGGTGCGAATGACACTGCGCGCCATCGCCATCAGCAGGGCAGCCGGGACACCTTTTCCCGAAACATCACATACCACGAAGGTAAACACCCCGTTCTGTGCTGCGATAAAGTCGTAGAAATCCCCACCCACCTGAGAGGCCGGCTGGGAAGCTGCCCACAGATCAAAGCCCGGCGCTGCCTGTACCATCTCTGGCAGCAGGCTTACCTGCACCTGGTGAGCCAGATCCATCTCGGTGCGCAGCCGCACCAGTTCTACGTTGGCTGCCACCATGCGCACGTTTTCCACACTTGCGCCGGCAAAGCGAGCTACCGTCTGCAGCATTTTGATATCCGACGACATGAACTCACCGCCCGGACGATCTGCGGCCCCTATGGCGGCAAACGGCACCCCGGCGACCTGCACCGGCACGATCAGCAGGTTATTCAACCCAATCGTATTGCGCGGGTCATTTCTATGAATGGAGACAAACGGGCTGCTCCCCTGTTCCAACTCGGCCAGCACATGCTGCAGGCCGGCAGGGCCATCCCAACCCTCCGGACTGCAGGCCGTATGCACGTTTCCATTTGGAAGGCGCAGGAAAAAGAAAGCTTTTTCCGCATTCACCAGAGCGGCGGCCTGCGAGGTCAGCAGGTCCATCGTCTGCTCAAGGGTGATACTGCTGCGCAGCACCTGGGTCAGTTCGTACAACGCGACCAGTTGGTCGCGGGCTTCAACCAGTTCCTCGGTGAGGCTGTTCAGATCCCGGTTCAGCGGGATTAACGCTGAAATCAAGCCGGCATCGGCGGCCAGGCGCTCCCGGGTCCCTGGCGTGTCGATCCCGACCACGCGCAGTTCACCGACCACCTGGTGGTCTACGATAAGCGGGGCAGCAACCACCTTTCCCGGGGGAGTGTTCTCCTGAGGCCAGGCAGCCTGAAGCCGGCGCCCCTCCCACAAAGAGACCTGCGCAGCGCCTCGAGCCAGCCACGACTGCGCCAGGGCATTGATCTGGGGGCGATATGATTCCAGAACGGAAGCCAGCATCTTCAACTCCGGAAGGAACGGATGGCTTCTTCCTCTGAGAGGAAGATCTCGAATACACTGTCCAGGCGGGTCAGTTCGAAAATAATCCTGACCTGCTGCTGGATTTCGCATAAACGCACATCGCCGTTCAGCGCCTGTGCCCGCTTCTTCCCCAGCACGAGGGTAGACAGTGCCGTTGAATCGAGAAAGGTTACGCCGCTTAAATTCACCACCACAAAGGCCGGCGGCTTGCTGGCCGCAGTTTCAAGCCATTCGCGCGCCGGCATGTGACTGGTAACATCAAAATTGCCGGCGAGCCGCAGAATCTGTATTTGACCAACGGTGGAGGTGCTGTCAATCAGTCCACCATCCATTACCGGTCTGGTTTCAGGGGAATAAGGATTTAATGCCATACTCTACGCCACCATACCTGAGGAGTCTGTGAAAGGATTTTCAAGTCTTCCTGCCAGGAGCGCATTACAACGTAATACACATCTGCGATGAGGATCTCCTCCAGCTCGCTTTTACCCGCTGCCTGGGTGTACCACAGCCCGGTGATGCCCGGGCGGCAGTCATTGCGCTTTTCCTGCCAGGCTTCGACAATTTTTTCCGCTTCGGTCGGCGACAGGGGTTTTACGCCCACCAGGTTGAGATCGCCGCGCAGCACGTTGATCAGTTCCGGCAGCCGGTGCCATTCGAGTTTCTCCAGGAGCCTGCCCATTTTTGTCAGGCAGCCGTGGTCATCTCGAGTGGCAAACTGGTAAAGATTGAAAGCAGTCTGCTCCGCGTTATGTCCCCATACAACCGGGACGCCGTAAAAAACCCGTCCGCTGGTTAACCACAGCAGCAGAGCGAGGGGGAGGGTCAGGGGCAGCGTGACCAGCAGTAAGAGCAGCGCCAGGCCGGCGTCGAAAATTCGCTTCAGCCCCCTCTCTGTAAAGGCTGCCGGCACCCGGCTCAACAGAAAGTCATCCGCTATTTGAATGCTGCTGGATGTACGGACGTCGATTACCTGATTCTGCTGCACCACACGATCCTGAAGGCGCACATACTGTCCAACATAGGTATGGTCCAGAATAGTGCTGCAGCGTACGGTCGCCCCCTGATCGATGACCACATTGGAACCGACCACAGTATACGGCCCTAATTCAACGCCTTTTCCAATACGGGAATTCTGCCCGATATAAACGGGAGGGATGATCTGCGCCTCGGGATGGATGGAGGAGCCGTTTCCAATCCACACCCCTTTCATCGCCTGACGCGCTTTATACAGCGCATAACGAGGCAGCGCTGAATTGTCCCGGCCTCTACCCGACTGGTAAAAATGCGCCAGGAAGGCCTCCTGTGCCTGCTGGTACTCTTTCAACGTCCCAAGCAAATTGCAGTAGCCTTCTTCGAAGTGCGCTCTGACTTTCCACCCGTTCTGAACCAGTGCCGTCAGCAGATCCTGGTGAATATCAAACTTCGTCCGCGCCGGGATGAAATCCAGGACCTGCGGATCCAGCAGGTAGACACCGGTATCAACCCATCCCGCCGGGCCGGATAGCAGTTCCAGGCCAGTGACAAAGCCCTGATCATCCACTGCCAGGCGATTGCCATCGTCCCCGTTCACCCTGCTCACGACAACCGTCGCACAGGCCCCACTGCTGATGTGTTCATCCAGCAGCTTCTCGAGATCAAAGTCAATGATCGCATCCGCTGGGACAACCAGGAACGGACTGCGCAGCCGCGAGGCAGCCAGCTTCAACACCCCGGCGGATCCCCACGGCTCGCGTTGAAGGACATATTCCAGCTCCACCCCCCAGCGGCGCCCCGAACCAAAATACGCCTCAATAGAGCCGCCGAAGGCATACAAACCGACCAGATACTTCTTTATCCCCTGCCGGGCGAGCAGTTCCAGTGGATAGGTCATTACCGGCTGGTTCAACACTGGAACCATCGCCGAAGGGAGGTTTTCCGTCAGCGGATACAGCTTCCGGGATTCTCCGGAAGCCTGCAGAAAAACCGGCAGTTCCCCTACGGATGGCATCATCGTGTCACCCCTGAGCGGCAGCCGAGGTCAGGTTATCGTACAGGGCCAGCAGGCGGTGAAAATTCGCCATGGTGATCACCTGCATGACGTCTTTCGAACAGCCGCTCACGCGCAGCTCGCCGCCCGCTTCACGCGCCAGCCGGGTCATCGTAGCCAGGGCCGCCAGACCTGCGCTGGTAATGAAATCCGTTGTCGACAGATCCAGGATCACAAACGGTGATCGCTGTAGAGCCTGCTGGCAGTCTGCAATGACCTGGGACGCCGTGCCGGCGTCGAAAAAGCGCGGTCCGGTGAGCAGCACCCAGCGCCCGTGATCTCGCACGGTGCTGGTCGTGTCCGATTTGGTCTGTACCTCACCTGCGCAGCTCGTCTCTGTCCGCAGCAGGGTATCCAGCTTAAGAAAAGCGAGCGACTTTTGAATTCGGGCCGGTACTGCCCGCAGGGCCAGGGATCCGTCCCGCTGGCGGATGATCCTGGCGAGTTCCACCAGCGTACCCAGGGCAGAGCTGTCCAGATGCTGCGCGGCGTTAAGATCGATCACCAGGTGAACAGTACGGTCGAGAGCCTGCTCTGCCAGTTCCCAGAAGCGCTGGCAGTGTTCGGCCGCCATGCTTCCCCCGATCGACAGGACGGCTGTGTCCCCTTCCATCTTTAGGTCAAGCGAGAAAGGTTGGCCCGAGTCGGAAGCTCCCCGGCGCATCTGCAGCCACTGACAGGCGAACAGAAAAGTGAATGCACCCAGATCAACCGCATAGCGGCGCCACAGGCGGCCGGGTTCCTGTATCAACCGGTACAGCCACTCCAGACCGTTCTTCTGCATCCACAGCGGGGCGCGCCTGGTGGTGCCGGTGATGAAGTCCAGGGTTCCGCCAACTCCCATCATCAGCGGAACGCCCAGCTGGTGAGCATACATACCCATCCACTTTTCCTGCTTGGGGTTGCCGAACGCGATGAGCAGAACGTCCGGCCGGGCGGCACGGATCTTCTCCGGAATAGACTCATCCATCTCCAGCACGGGTCTGTAAGGCGGGGAGTAGAAGCCGGCAATGCGCAGGGTCGGGTGACGTTCCTGAAGGATATGCGCCGCACGCGCGGCCACCCCGGGCGCTGCTCCCAGCAAATAAATGGAATAACCCTTTTGCGCCGCCCGGGCAGCAAACCTGGGTACCAGATCAGCCCCTGCCACACGCTCTTCGATGTGCCCTCCCAGCAAACGCGCTCCCCAGACCACAGGCATTCCGTCCGCAGTTGCCAGATCGGCGTTCTGGAGCAGGTAGCGCAGCTCCGGGTCCTGACGGGCCTTAACGACAAAATCGGCATTAACGGTCACCACCTGAAACGTTCTACCGGTCGCACGGCCCTGCTGGACAAACGCTTCCATGCGCTTCAGGGTCGCTTCCATATTCAGATTGTCAACAGGCGTACCGAGAATGACGATCAGGTTTCGCACCAGACCTACCCTTTCCCATCCCCCACAACCGTCTCATGTAATGCAGCGGGTTCGCAGCCGCTGTATTACCCCCGAAAAACAATATATTTAATTTAATATGCTCCCTTGCCAGTGATCACGGCGGGGATGGTCTTGATGAGGATCTCAATGTCTTTGAGCAGGCTTTGCTCCTGAATGTACTGCAGATCCAGTTCAACCCAGCGCTGGAAGGAAAGGTCGCTGCGGCCGGAAACCTGCTGCAGCCCGGTGATTCCGGGTACGGCATCCAGGCGAGCAAAGGTATCGAAATCGTACTGACTCACCTCAGCGGGAACCGGCGGCCGCGGTCCCACCAGGCTCATGTTGCCCTCGATCACATTGAAAAGCTGCGGCAGCTCATCGATGCTCAGCTTACGGATCAGCCGCCCTACACGGGTCACGCGTGGATCTTGACGGATCTTGAACACCACCTTATCGGCCTCATTCATGTCCATCAACTCTTGTTTGCGCGCCTCGGCATCCACATCCATGGAACGAAACTTATAGCAGTCGAACTCCTTTCCCCACTTCCCCACGCGCTTCTGGCGAAAAATCACAGGCCCAGGGGAATCGAGCTTGATGGCGAGCGCAGTGATCGCCATCACCGGCAGGGCAAAGGGAAGAAGTCCCAGCGCCAGGATCAGGTCCAGACATCGCTTGAGATTATTTTTGATTTTGATGCGGATGACCCAGGTCAGGAGCAGCAGACGGATGCGCTGCCGGGAAAGGCCTTTATTAAACGCCTGTTGGGCATGGATTTCGACCATTCGAGCTGTTTTTTCAGCCTCGGTCAGCACCACCCTCGGGGCGTACACATCCGTATTGTTACCTGCTTTTAGCTGATCAACCCCGCTAAAACGGTAACTACCGGTATATGGACGGAACTTATTTCCGTCGGGCAGTGGTTTTGAACGAAGCACTTGCATTGATTACCCCTCATTTCTCGTCGTTCGAACCCATTCTTGCTGGCTGTGACCAAGATACACTCCCAGCACCTGTTTAACTTTCCACAGTACGAATAGCGGTACAAAGATGAAGGCCCGGTAGATTTCTCTGGGCGCCTTCACCATCTGCAATCCCGAGAAAACATAGAATGCCATCCCACCGGCCACACCCGCGCTCAGAATCAGATTGGTGCGCCCCAGCCAGAGCAGAAGCGGACTGCCGCCGGGCAGGAACCCGAGAGCGCTGCCAGCAAACAGGAGAACCGCAGCCAGCAGATCCAGCCCGGCGAACAATGCCAGGATGGAAAATGGTGGGATGACATGTTCCACCAGTGCATCCAGATAAAGGACAGACCCGCGCAGGTCCCTTTTCAGCAGTGAAAGCCAGAATTTGCGCGCCAGATGGGGAACATAACGGCGGGCCATCTCCACCCGCCCGCTCTCCCAGCGATCATGCTGCGACTTCGACCGGCTCAGGTTGTCCGGCATCTGACCCTGCACGACTGCATCTGGGACGAAGATCACCCTTTCGCCAGCCAGCAGCAGCTTCATATGCTGTTCGATATCCTCTGTGACGGATGCAGACCAGGGGAAGCGGCGCAGCAGATCTGTGGCAAAGATCATGCCGTTGCCCTTTAACCCGGCCGATCCTCCCAGCACCATCCTCCCCAGCGGGCGCAGGTAATGCAGCCCAGCGAGAGCGATGTAGCGAATGCTCTCCGGCCCTGAACCCAGCGGACTGCGCACAGTGTAGTAAGCCTGCAGCACACGACTTCCCTGAGTTAGATAAAAATCTGCAGCAGCCAGGAAGTTCGTGGAAACTACCGAATCGGCGTCCAGGATCACCACCGCATCATCGTTGGACGTCTTCAAAAGTTTGTCGAGCGCCCACTGCAGAGCATATCCCTTGCCCCGCTTTTCGAGGTCCGTCCGCTGGTGGACGACTGCGCCCATCTGCTGTGCAACCAGCGCCGTCTGGTCCGTACAGTTATCCGCGATCACATGTACAGAGAAATGGTCGGCCGGATAATCGAGATCCGCCAGGTTTCTCAGCAAAACAGGCAGCAGTTTTTCCTCATTGTGGGCGGGAATGAGGATGAGGAACTTGCTGCGCGACTTGCCCTGCTCTACCCGGCGCTTCCTCCCTGCCGCTTTCCAGGCTGCAAACGTCAGCAGAACCAGATACCCAACCGGCAGGAGCAAGCCGGTTTGGAACAGGAGCAGTAAGCCTTGCAGCCAGGTAAAAAACACCATTTCCCCTTCTACACCCAGATCGATATCTGAAAAAACGTACGTTCACCAGGCATGCTCCGCCCTTTCGACATTATTATGGGTCGAACTGTAACGCACGGATAATATGGGCAGAGGTCCGGTTACCGGTTGAAAAAATAAACCGCTAAAGCGCTTACGAATCCGCCGGATCGTGTGGCTGCTCCTGTAGTATGGCAGCGATCAGATCGGCCTTACAGGAAACCGTGATCTCTGACTTTTGATAGATATGCAGCACATTCCTGTGCATATCCAGGGTCATGATCGGGAGATCAGGGTGTTCTTCGATCAGGTCGAGTACAAAGGGACGATCGGCCAGCAGCAAACTTTGATCCACGATGAGCATATCAGGACGGAACCGGTTCAGCTCACTGGCCAGCCTGTTACTGGCCGCATAAGCGATTCCCTTGACGACAAGCCCCTGCACCTCGGCCAGCAGGCTTTCTACGCCTAAAGAGAGCAATCGATTCCCGTGAATGATTAGAATCCGTTTCACGCCTGATCCCCAATCCCCCGGTTTGAAGATTAAGAAAGCAAACTGTAGCAATATTACGCCAGGTGAGCCTGCACTGCTATCGCCCGGTATCACCCTGCCCGGGTTAAAAAAAGGACGATCTTATCCTATCCACGGATAATCCGTAGATAAACCTGTGCCGAAAAAGATGTACTACTTTCGAAAACAGTTCACCTGGCCGTTTTATCCCCGCAGCCAGGACATGGAAAACTTATCTGCTACGCTTGACTACCGGGCTCATTAGCGGAACTGGAAGTGCTCAACGGAGCAGCGAGGTGATATTTGCGCGCCAGTTGAGCAGCTTCGCGCCGGTTTTTTACGTGCAGCTTATCGAGGATATTGTGGATGTGAACTTTGACCGTGTTCTCAGTAATAAATAGTTGTTCTGCGATCATCCGGTTGGTCGCCCCGCTGGCCAGAAGCCTGAGCACATCCATTTCTCTACTGGTCAGCGTGGCAAGTTCAGGCAAAGACTTTTCATTACTACCCAGCAGACGAACGAATCGATCCAGAACACGCCCGGTCATAGCGCGTGTGAGCGCAATCTCGCCGCGCTGTAGAGCATGAATGGATGCCATCAGGTGGGAAAGGGAAGTATTTTTTAGAATATACCCCTTTGCTCCACAGCGCATTGAGCTGACAACCTGATCATCAGTCTCATTGATCCCCAGGATGACAACCTTGGCATCTGCATGGATTTGCAGAATTGAGTGCACAATTTCAAAACCATCGATATCAGGGAGCTCTGCATCCAGCAGAATGATATCCGGGCGTAGTTGTTTTACTTTATCCAGGGTTTCACCGGCCGAACCCGCCACGCCAACGACCTCGATACCGGGCTGCTTTTTCAGCAAACTAACAAGGCCTTCTCGAAACAGTGCATGATGGTCAGTAATGAATATTTTCATTTTTTCTCTGAGATGTAATCAGCGTTGCGCAGAGATCTAATTCTTTGTTAAGTACGGATTAAGACCTGTGTTGTTACATAACAAAAACGTTAAAAATGTTGTAATAGCGTGGAGTTAAAGACAAATCGGGCCGGCGTGTTAATAATTAAACGCAAAAAGCTCTTTCTGGTAGAAAGAGCCTGCAGTCTGACCCAGGGGGCCCTACCAAACTATCCTGGTGAGTCGAAGGACTACAGCGGGGAGGACAGGATTCGAACCTGCGGCCGAGTTTTTAGCCCGGCAACCGCTTAGCAGGCGGCCCCATTCGTCCACTCTGGCACCTCCCCTTTTCGATGTGGAAATGGCCAGGCGGAGGGAGAGGGATTCGAACCCCCGGTGGGTTGCCCCACAGCTGTTTTCAAGACAGCCGCCTTAGTCCACTCGGCCATCCCTCCTGAGCGGGCAGATTTTACCATAGAAAAAGAGACCCGGCAACGGGAGCGCTTCGAACCCGGGCTGGCTCACACGGATAATCTCCTGATGGTTGTTATCAGGCCTGTGCAGGGTCCTGGTGAACTGGCAGCCAGTCAGAATAAATCGAATTATGCACATGTCCGTGCTATACTTGCGCAGAGGTCTGACAATGTCGCGCATTTTCCGAATCTCACTCCTGTTAGCGTTTTTCTTTGGCCTGGAAAAGGTTCTTGGATTTGTCCGGCAGGTGCTGATCGCCCGCCAGTTCGGCATTTCCGCCGAACTGGATGCTTTCAATGCCGCCAATAATCTGCCCGATCTGTTGTTCGTGCTGATCTCGGGCGGTTCACTGGCAGTGGCATTGATCCCGGTGCTGTCGGAATATCTTGAAAAAGAAAGCCGTGAGGCTGCCTGGAACGTTTTCTCTCAGATTGCCAACCTGGTCTTTCTGGTCACCGCTGGACTTTCGCTGCTGGTCGCCGTATTTGCCCCGCAGCTTGTGCGCATGGAGCTGGGCCTGGCTCCCGGCTTTTCGAATGAACAGCAGGAACTGGTCATCAATCTGATGCGGCTGAACCTGATCGCCACACTGCTCTTCTCACTCAGCGGGCTGGTGATCGCCGGGCTGCAGGCCAACCAGCACTTTCTGCTGCCCGCAATGGCGCCCTCCATGTACGACCTGGGGATGCTCTTTGGCGTGCTGGTGCTCGCTCCGGAGAGGGGCTATTCCCTGGGACCGCTGCAGATCCCGGGTTTTGGTATGGGAGTGTACGGGCTGGTTTACGGCACGATCCTGGGTTCGGCCCTGTTCCTGGGAATCCAGATCCCCGGATTGATTCGCTACCGCTTCCGCTGGCAGCCGTCCATCAACCTGAACCACCCTGGTGTACAGCGTGTGCTGGTGATGCTGGGGCCTCGTGTGCTGACCATGCTGTTCATCCAGCTCACTTTTATTGCCCAGGACAATGTCGCCTCCCGGCTGGCGACCGGCGCGGTAACCGCGCTGGTTTACGGCTGGTTGATCATGCAGGTGCCCGAAACACTGATCGGGACCGCCATCGGCACCGCCCTGCTGCCCACACTGTCGGAGCAAATTGCGCGCGGGGAAAGGGATCTTTTTTACCAGTCCCTCAACCGCACCATCCGGGTGATCGTCGCCATCACCGTCCCGCTGGCCGTGCTGGTAGCAGTCGTCGTCCGGCCGGTGATCAGCATCCTGGGCTTCGGCCCGGAGGATACCGATCTGGTCGCCTGGACAGCGCGGGCATACCTGGCCGGCCTTATGGGTCATTCCCTGCTGGAAGTAGCCACGCGTTCCTTTTACGCCCGCCAGGATGCACGCACCCCTCTGATCGCCGCAGGGCTGATGTTCGGCATCTTCATCATCCTGGCGCCAATCCTGGCAAACCGTCTCGGTGCACCAGGCATCGGTCTTGCCAACGCCATCGCATTCACAGGTGAGGCGGTGTTCCTGCTGGCCCTGCTGAGCCGCCAGTTCCGGGGGGTGTTCAACCTGGGCAGCGCCTCGATACGCGTGCTCGGCGGCACACTGATCGCTGGTGCAGCCGCATACGCGGTGATCACCGGCCTGTTCATGCCACAGTTCGTTCCTGCAGAGGCCGGTCTACTCCCGAATCTGCTGCTTTCCGCAGCCGCCGGCCTGCTGGGTGTAATCGCCGTTCTGCCCTTCATCTGGCCGGAAGTAAAACTCCTGTTAAAACTTTGAACCGGTAAGCACCCTGTTGACCTGGCGAAACCTTCTTATTCTGCTCCTGAGCCTATCACTTGCGGCCTTCAGCCTGAATCCCAGATCGATGGGGGCTGCAGAGCCATCGTGGCAGTCCAGGGTGGACCCGTGGGTGCTGCAGCAGGCTCAGACCGGCGAGGCTGAGTTCATCCTTTTTCTCAAACAGCAGGCCGATCTGAGCGCGGCTGCACAACTCCCCACGAAAGCAGAAAAAGGCGCGTTTGTTTACAAAACCCTCAAGGAAACGGCAGATGATAGCCAGCCGCCGCTGCTGCGCTTTCTTGAGGCGCAGGGTCTGGAACACCGTCCGTTCTGGATCGCGAATATGGTCTGGGTGCGAGGGGATTTTCAAGCGCTGCAGGCTCTGGCCCGGCGCAGCGACGTTGCCCGGGTTTATGCCAATCCCAGTGTTCAACTTGATCAGGCTGTACCTGCCCCGGTCGAGCGCCTTGATGGAGCGCTCACCGGGGCAGCCACGACCATCCCCTGGAACCTGACCAGAGTTGGTGTCGAAGAAGTCTGGCAGGCCGGTTTCACCGGCCAGGGCGTGGTGATCGGTGGACAGGATACCGGCTACGATTGGACCCACCCGGCACTGCAGGCCGCTTACCGGGGATGGGATGGTACCTCTGCTGATCACAATTACAGCTGGCATGATGCCATTCACGAGGACAGCCTGCCATTTTCGTCTGGCAACCGCTGCGGTTATGAATCACCGGAACCCTGTGATGACGGCCAGCACGGCACCCACACCATGGGAATCATGGTCGGCGCTGCCCCCGACCGGATTGTTGGCATGGCTCCAGGGGCGAAATGGATCGGCTGCAGGAATATGGAAAACGGCGTGGGCTCCCCGGCCACATACAGCGAATGCTTTCAGTGGTTTCTGGCGCCCACCGACCTGGAAGGAAAGAACCCCCGGCCAGACCTGGCGCCGGATATCGTCAACAATTCATGGAGCTGCCCTCCGTCAGAAAGCTGCACAGATCCAGACGTGCTGCTCGCAGTCGTCAACAACCTGCGCCTCGCTGGGATCATGACCGTGCAGTCTGCGGGCAACAGCGGCCCCTCCTGCGGGTCCATCGATACTCCGGCCGCCATTTACGAGGCATCTTTCACTGTTGGCAGCACAGACGAATACGATCGGGTTGTCTCCAGCAGCAGCCGTGGGCCGGTGACGGTGGACGGCAGCTGGCGCACCAAGCCGGATGTCGCCGCGCCCGGGGCCGGTATTATTTCAACGGTTCCGGGCGGTAGTTATATTTACCTGAGCGGCACCAGCATGGCCGGCCCCCATGCAGCCGGGCTGGCTGCCCTGCTGATCTCCGCCAACCCGGATCTGCGCGGTCAGGTCGACCAGATAGAAACCATCATCAAGCGCAGCGCCGCAGCCCTCCCGGGTGAAACGGACCTCTGCACGATGTCGGGCGAGGGCAGCATTCCAAACAACAGCTACGGCTGGGGGCGGATAGACGCCGCCGCTGCTCTTCGCTATGCTGCCCAGCCCCTGTGGGTGCAGAAAAGTGCAGCCGCCTTCATCGAGCCGGGAGCACAACTGCAGTACACGCTGCAAGCCGGCGCTGGAATCCAGGCACAGACGAACGTGGTCCTGACGGACGAAATCCCTGCAGGCACGAGGCTGGTTTCAGCGACGGGACCGTATGAGGTTACAGGTCAGACCATCACCTGGACCTTCCCATATCTGCCAGCTGGCGATGTCCTGACCGTTTCGTTCATCGTGCAGCTCGCGCCGGAGGCCGGGAATGCGATCACCAACTCAAATTACCGGGTGAGCAGCGATGAGTTCCCTCAGGGAGTGGCAGGCACACCAGTAACAACCGTAGTTGCATATGCACGCTTCTTTCCCTTCATGATGCAGGGCTCTCGGGTTTCTCCTTAGCGGTGCTTACTCCCAGCATAATGCCCTGAATGACCTTCAGCAGTGCACCATACCACCAGCCGCTTTCCAACAGGCTCAGAACAGCTGGCAGCATACAGCGCCATGATCCATCCACCTGAAACACGGCAGCCGGACTGCCTGCCGCCTGATTTTCATTAAACCTACGAAACGGGGCTCAAGCGCAGATTGGCTTGAGCCCCGTAAATTTAGATCACAGTATTACTACACAGCCTGAGGTGTGGAAACCGGAACCTCTACAGTACCAGAGCCAGCCATGAGCAGGCCGAGTTCTTCTCTGTCCGCATCCCTGGCGTCCATTACTGCCACGATCTGCCCGTGATACATGACCGCAATACGGTCGGCAAGAGCGAGGATCTCATCCAGCTCTGCAGATACCAGCAGGACGGCGATCCCCTGATCGCGCATCTCCACCATCTTGCGGTGTATATATTCAATCGAGCCCACGTCCAGGCCGCGCGTTGGTTGATTGGCGATCAGCAGACGCACGTCCCGGCTGAGCTCGCGAGCAACGATCACCTTTTGCTGGTTGCCGCCGGACAGGTTGGCAGCGGGCACCAGCGGGCTGGGGGCGCGCACGTCGAACAGTTTAATCAGGCGCCTGGCATGTTCGAGGATCGCATTGCCCTGGCGCTGAATACCCTGCGAAAACGGCGGCTTATAGTATGTGTTCAGCACTTCGTTATCGGCAATGGGGAACGGCAGCACCAGCCCATATTTGTGCCGGTCTTCCGGGATGTGCGAAAGGCCCAGTTCGAACAGCGCCCGGGGGTCATCCGGTGGGACGAGCTGGTTGTTCAAACGGACCTCGCCCTTCACGAACGGCCGGAGGCCCGTCAGCGCTTCGACCAGTTCAGTCTGCCCATTGCCCTGCACGCCGGCAATGCCCAGGATCTCACCGGCGCGAATCTGGAAGGAAACACCCCGAACCGCTTCAATCCCGCGCTCACCAGCGACATACAGGTCTTTTACATCCAGGACCACCTCTCCTGGTTTTGCCGGCCCCTTTTCCACCTGCAGGATGACCTCCCGGCCAACCATCATCGATGCCAGCTCCTGCTCGCTGGTCTCTGCGGGAGTGGTTGTGCCCACCACCCGGCCGCGCCGCATCACGGTGATCTGATCGGCAATGGCCAGCACTTCCTTCAGTTTATGCGTGATAAAGATGATCGATACCCCCCGTTCGGTCAGGTTCTCGATCACTTTGAATAGATCCTCGACCTCCTGAGGGGTCAGAACAGCAGTCGGCTCATCCAGAACCAGAATGCGGACGTTGCGATACAGCGCTTTGATAATTTCCACGCGCTGCTGCACGCCCACCGGCAGCTCCTCGACCAGCGCATCGGGGTCAACGTCCAGACCGTACTCATACGCCAGCTGCTTGATCTTCTTGCGCGCCGTGGCCATATCCAGGCTGGGGCCGCGTGTGACTTCATCTCCCAGAATGATGTTTTCAGCGACGGTAAATACCGGCACCAGCATAAAATGCTGGTGGACCATTCCGATGCCAAGGCGGATGGCATCGTGCGGGTCGCGGATTTCCACCGGCTTGAGTTCGCCATCTGGGCCGCCGATCAGAATTTCACCCTCATCCGGGCTGTAAAGCCCGTAGATGATATTCATCAGCGTGCTCTTACCGGCGCCGTTTTCACCCAGCAGGGCATGAATTTCGCCCCTGCGCAGGGTGAAATTGATCCCATCGTTGGCTATAACCCCCGGGAAGCGTTTGGTGATATTGCGGACTTCAAGTGCAACGGGTGGCATCGACATATTCTACTCTTTCTCGTACGGGACACCTTCAGCAGCCGGCGGCCGCGATCTGCCGACAAATCCGGCCAGGACAATAATCGTCAGCACGTATGGCAGCATTCCAATGAACTGGTGAGGAATGTTGAACTGCCCGGTAAATTGGAGCTGGGTTTGCAGAGCCATCGCAAATCCAAACAGCAGGGCAGCGCCCCAGGCTCCAAACGGGGTCCACTGACCAAAAATCATTACCGCCAGTGCTACAAAACCGCGGCCGTTGGTCATGGCGCGTTCAAACGAGCCCACTGATTCGAGTGTCAGGAACGCGCCGGCCAGGCCAACCACTGCGCCAGCAATAATTACGTTGGCATAGCGGATTTTGTAAACGTCGATCCCTACCGTATCCGCAGCGCGCGGGTGTTCTCCTACCGCACGAGTGCGCAGTCCCCAGCGAGTGTGGAAGAGAACGTAATGCGACAGGAAGACGAGAATGATCGCGGCATAGGTGATGGGCGGGTTGCTGAAAAAGATCGGCCCGATCAGAGGGATATCGGCCAGCGGCCCGAGGCGGATGGGCTGCAGCTTTCCGCTGGTGGTCAGGCCTGATATGTAGAAATAGCCGGTCAGGCCCAGGGCCAGGATATTGATCACGGTACCGCCGATGATCTGGTCGATTTTCAAGGTCACCGACATGAAAGCCAGCAGCAGACCCAGCAAAGCGCCGGTCAGGACGGCAACGAGTACCGCCAGAAAGAGATTGTCCAGATAAACGTTCGCCAGGAAGCCGGTAAACGCAGACAGGAGCATCTGGCCTTCGATGCCAATATTGATCACACCAGAGCGCTCGCAGATCATACCGCACAGTGCACCCAGCACAATCGGGGTTGCCTGGCGCACTGCAGATGCCAGGACAGCGGTTGTGATCACCGGATTGGAGATATAACTGGCCAGAACGGCAACAATGAGCAGTGTGCCGTAGATGAACAGGTTTCGGTAGCGATAAAGGACGCTGTTTTTTTCTAGCTGCAGGATACCTTGCATGGCCCTACCTCCCTTACTTCTGACCCCAGCCGGTGGTGAGCGCCGGGCCGGCTGCTTCTGTCGTCCGTGCGCGAATGATCCAGCGCACAATCATGTCGGCGGCCACGAAGAAAAGGATCAGGGCCTGGATTACATCGGTGATCTCTTTCGCCACTCCCGCACTGAACTGCATCTGATTGGAACCGGCATCCATAGCGCCAACCAGAATGGAGGCGGGAATTACGCCAAAAGGATGGGTGCGGCCGAGCAGAGCGATGGTAATACCATCGAATCCGATGCCGGTGTTAAAACCGGGCTGATAGCGCCCCACAACGCCCTGCGTTTCCACTGCGCCGCCCATACCGGCCAGAAAACCGCTGATGGCCATCGTCATGACGATGGTGAATGCCACCCGCATCCCGGCATAGCGCGCCGCATAGGGGTTGAGACCTACCGTGCGGATCTCAAAACCGATGGTAGTGTAATTGAGCAGCCACCAGATCACCACAGCCGTAATCAGGGCGATCACAAAACCAAGGGGGACGCTTCCGATGGTCGGGATACGGGCCGTGTCCAGGATCTGTGGTGTGCGCGCAACGATATTGCTTCCGCTCGTATCTTTAAGCGGCCCGTCGGCCAGCCAATCGGTTATGTTGATGGCGACGTAGTTCATCATGATCGTAACGATCACTTCATGCGCGCCGGTAAAAGCTCGTAGAGCCCCGGGGATCATAGCAAAGAGGGCTGCCGCAACAGCGCCACCGAGTAAAGCCAGTGGTATGTGAATGACGGCCGGCAGGCCAGTCACGGCGAAACCGATCACCGCTGCAGTCAATGCACCCATGAGCAGCTGTCCCTGTGCGCCGATATTAAACAGGCCAGCTTTGAAAGCAAAGGCAACAGCCAATCCGCTGAAAATCAGGGGGGTGGCTTTTTCCAGGGTGCGTGCGATGGCATTCGTACTGCCAAAAGCACCGCGAAACAATGCACCATAAGCCTGCAAAGGCGGCGCTCCTGAAATCGCCAGAATGACAGCTCCGATCAGCATCGCCAGAAGCACCGCAGCTACCGGCACACTGATCGCGCGCCAGACAGCCACTACGAGGGAGAGACCGGATCGCCCGGCTGAGACCCGTTGTTGTTGGTCCGTCATATACTTAAGGATCCTTTACTTTGTGAGACAAAAATAAGGAAACATAATGAGAATATATTCTACCCGGCTTAGGCTGTTACGTAAACCTCACGATTTCTTAAAATTCGATGAGAGCAGAATCAGTAAGCGGCTTACTCACTGGCTGAGTAAGCCGCTTACGTTTACATCGTCATTCCACCGGCAGGAAAGGGACTATCCGGAGGTGCCTCTTTCGATTGTGATGGAGCCGTCCAGCAGACCCTGGCGGATCTCATCCAGGCGATCCTTGACCTCCTGAGGAATCTTGTCTTCGAAGTCATGGAAGGGGGCCAGACCAAACTCGCCCATGTAGGAGCCGCCGGGGAAGTTGCCCTCTGTATGCATGCGGATCAGGTCGGCAACGGCCGGAGAGATGAGTTTCATCGCACTGGAGACCAGGCAGGGGTGAGCCTCGGGCACTGTCTCCCACTGATCGGTGTCAACACCAATGCAGTACACACCTTCGTGGCCGGCCGATTCGATCAGCGCGCCGTTACCGGTCTTACCACCTGCGCCGAAGATCACGTCAGCGCCCTGGCTGATCGCCTGGGCAGCCGTGGTGGCGCCCCATTCCGGATCGGTAAAGGCGACGTCCAGACCGCCCGGATGGTAGGTGGAAATGATGTTGACGTCTTCATTCACGTATTTTGCGCCGGCGATGAAGCCCTCATTGAAAGCCACAACCGCGGGAACCAGATCTGTACCAAGAACGGCGGCGATCGTATTGCTCTTGGTCAGCATACCGGCCAGGGCGCCAGCCATGAAGCCCGACTTGTCTTCAGGGAAGATCAGCCCAACGACATTTTCTACTGGCTCAGAAACAAACTGGTCCACGCCGATGAAATCAATGTCCGGGTACTGCTCGGCAGCAGCCAGTGTGGCTTCACCCAGAGCAAATCCAACGGTCACGATCACATCATAGCCTTCTTCAGCGAAAAGCTGAATGTTGGCGGCGTAGTCCTTGGCGTCCTTGGTCTCGATGTAGTTAGCCTGCCCGCCGAGTTCCTCAACGGCAGCCACAACACCCTCCCAGGAGGATTGGTTGAAGGACTTGTCGTCGACTTCACCCACATCGGTCACCAGGCCGACGCACAGAACGTCCGGGCTGGAGCAGTCGCCTTCAGCCGCAGGTTCTTCTGCCGCGGGCTCTTCCGCAGCGGGTGCTTCCGTCTCTGCTGGTTCATCTGCCGGCGCTTGTGTTGGGGCGGCCTGCTGGGCGCAGGCTCCCAACAGAAGGGCTGCGAGAATCAGAACAGAAAGGATCGCATATAGTTTTTTCGACATATTTTCTTCTCCTAAAGATCTGACGAAAGGGTTTTCTCTCCGTTCAGCAGACGGTTTTTCTCCGTAGTTGCTGTGCCGTTGCTGTGCCGGAAATCACTTTAGTGTAGCATGAAATCGCAACACAGACAATAGGATCGAGGTTGCAGTAATATGTACAGAACGATCCCTTGATGCGTTCATTCCCCTGTTGCTGCCTGGCCAACTCCGGTGTCGATATACCCGCCGGTCAGGTCAAGCAAAAGCTTCTCCACAAGCGCCTGCCTGCCCGGTGAGAAAAGGTCTGGATTACGGTGGGTAAGCGCAAGGGTGCTCACAGAGACATCCTCAACCTGTCCCTGCAGCAGTCCAGGAATGATTTCCAGGGCGGCCGGAAGCCAGTCCGCCTGGATCGAGGCAATCCAACGGTCTTCAGCCTCAGCCGGTGGGGCGACGCTGCCGATAATATTTACCCCGGCCTGGGCGATATAGCCATAGATGCCCTCCTGATCTACGCCGGGAGCCACATAAATCGTCTTCACCCCCCGCACGGTCAGAGCATCGACAGCGGCCTGCATTTCTGCTTCGCCAGCAGACGCTTCCAGTTCGGAAATCAGCGGGTATTCGTCATAAGGTGGAGCCGAGGGACGGCAAAGCCCGCAAAAATAAACAACGCCGTTGCGGAAGGCGCGTCCAGCTGTTGAACCCGGGTTGTGGATGACCCCAACCCGCCACTCTGGAGTGACGACAGCGGCCAGGTAGCCGGCCAGGAATGCCTGCTGGTCCACAGGTGCAGCCTGTGCCCCCAACTGCACCAGGTTGTCCGCCTGCGGCAGTACTGAAAAACCCAGCGCCAGAAAGCGGGTATCGGGAGCCGCAGCTGCCAGGTCGGAGAGATCTTCTGCGGGTGGCAGCGCCACGACCAGCTGCACAGGATCCGTGATATCATCCGCCGAAAGGGAAGCGGCCTGAGAAAACCCCAGCCCCGACTCGGCGGCCAGCGCGCTCAGCTCCGTCTGCAGCGCTGCTGTCAGATCCGGATCTGCGCTCTGCCGCGCGTACAGGATCACAGCAGGCACTTCCTCAGTCGGGCTCGGTTCAGGGCTGGGTGAGGCTGAGGGCACCGTATTTTCCGGTGTAGGAGAAGTGGGAATCTGCGGGGTGACTGCAGGGGGAGCCGGATTGCAGGCGCCAGCCAGGAGTGCCCCAAGGATCACAACGATGATTAACCTGTTAATACGACCGGCAGTCAAAGCAACTCTCCGTCAAAAACCTGTTCCTGGGAACAGGTTGATATTGAACGCTCAGACCATATGCAGCTGGACTTCGCTCCAAATGGCGCCCGGTTATTTTACTGTATAATTAAATCATGATCGAGCTCAACATCCCCGGCCAGCCTCCTCTTCAAATTGAACACCTTGTAACAGATGTCAACGGCACCATTGCCCTGGACGGGCGCCTGTTTGAAGGTCTGGCGCGCACCCTGAACAGGCTGCGTGACAGGCTGGATATTCACCTGTTAACAGCAGATACGCACGGGAATCAGGACCTAATTGACCGCCAGATCGGTTTCTCCGCGGTGCGGATTCGACCGGGAGATGAAGCCCGACAGAAAGCCGATTATGTTCGCAACCTGGGGCCAGAACGGACTGCAGCCATCGGGCAGGGTGCAAATGACAGCCTGATGTTAAAAACCGCCGCGATCGGCATATGTGTTCTGTCAACGGAAGGTGTGGCTGTGGAAACCTTACTTGCAGCCGATATGGTCGTTCCCGACATCCAGTCCGCTCTGGCGCTGTTTGATAAACCCACGCGCCTGGTCGCAACACTGAGAAAATAACCCGCTCTCGTGGGGAGCTGCGAGCAGGCTCCTCCGGTAAGGATAGTATGGATCTTCCTCAAACTGAGCAGCAACCCGACGACCCCAACCGGCTGCCCCCCGCCCGCCGGCGCAGAGCCAGGCGGCTGCTGGCCCCCCTGGACGTTGATGAGCGCGCCGCGTTCCTGGCCGAGCTGGCCCGGCGTGCCTCTCCATCCTTTGATTTCTTCCTTTTTTCTCTGCTGGCCGGGCTGGTGTTAAGCGCCGGACTGGTGCTCGACGCGCCCTTCGTGCTGGTCGCAGGCGCGGTCCTGGCTCCCTTTATGGCGCCCGTCGTCGGAATCTCTCTAGGGACCGTTACAGGCTCGGGGCGCTATTTTGCACGCAGCCTGGCCGGTGTGTTCATCGGCAGTCTGCTGGTGTTCCTGGCTTCTCTGGTTGTGGGATTCGCCGGCCAGACCTGGGCTCCGGCACAGCCGTATCTGGCCGCTGTGCACGCTCGAATTTCCTGGCTGCATTTCGCCATACTGGCGGCTGGAGGGGCGGCGACCGCAGCCTATATCGTCCATGATGAACGCAAGGCAGCCGTCTCCAGTGTGATCCTGGCTTACGGCCTCTACACGCCCCTTGCTGCTGCAGCCCTGGGCCTGAGCACCGGCATGCCGCACCTCTGGCCGGACGGACTGGTTGTTTTTGCGATCTACCTGGCCTGGGTGACCCTGTCTGGCGCGCTGGCCTTTGCGGTGCTCGGCTACCGCCCGCTGACCCTGTTCGGTTACACGCTTGGGAGCGCTGTTGCGCTGCTGGGGATCATCCTGTTCATCGGTCTGGGTGGCGCCGGTGCTGCTTTTGGCGCCCAGGTAGGCATCCCTACCCCCATTCCTTCCGCGACGCCATCGCCGACCCTCACACCGACGGTAACGCCCACGCCTGTTCCACCCACAAACACCCCATCGCCCACACCAACACGCACGCCCACGCGCACCGCCACGATAACCCCTACCCCTTCTCCCACCCCGGTCTTCGCCGTAGTACAGGCAGCTGAGGGCGGCGGTGGTTTTGTTCGCGATGAGCCCGGTGGAGGGATCGTGGCGATATTAGGGAATGGTGCCGTGGTACAGGTGCTGCCGGAAACCGTAGAGCTGAACGGTCAGGTCTGGGTGCAGGTGATTACCGCAGATAACCAGCGCGGCTGGATGCTGCAGATCCTGCTGGCTGCACCAACGCCAACCCCATAATTCATTACCGAGCCAGGTTCTTACGAGCGGGGCGGTAAACTCTGTGGACCGAAATTGTGGGGCAGCAGCGCGGCCACGGTCGTCTCCAGAGTCAGATTCCCTTCGCCATCGAACAGGTAAACGATAGTGTCGGTTCCGAACTCTGCCAGCACCTGGCGGCAGGCCCCGCAGGGAGTCCCACCGTTATCGGTGGCGACTGCCAGGGCGGTAAACTCCCTTTCCCCGGCAGAAACCGCTTTAAACACAGCCACCCGCTCTGCACAAATGCTGGACGGATATGCGGCGTTCTCCACATTGACCCCATCATAAATCCGTCCCGAAGCGGTCAGCAAGGCTGCCCCGACCCGGTAGTTTGAATAGGGCACATAGGCCCACTGGCGCGCATCCAGAGCGGCTGCCGCCAGCTGTTCGCGAACTTCATCCGGCAGTTTCATGGTCATTGGCTTCTTCGCTCTCCACCCCCGAGGGCAGCCAGCGGGCGCGCACTTTGCGTATCCGCCTTCCACTGACCTGCTCCACGGTTAGCTGCAGTGAATCCTTCTCCACGGTTTCCCCTACCTCGGGTATACGTCCAAGGCTGCTGTAAATAAAACCACCGATGGTGTCAGCTTCCTCTTTGGAAATGCTGCTGCCCATGATCTCATTGAAGTCGTCCAGATCCACACGCCCCAGGAAGATGTACTCGTCGTTCGGCATGACCTGATAAGGTGCTTCTTCAGCCTGGTCATATTCGTCCCGGATCTCGCCGACCACTTCTTCAACGATGTCCTCCAGCGTAACCAGCCCGGCCACGCCGCCGTACTCGTCCACCACAATGGCCATGTGGATGCGCTGGCTCTGCATCTCGGAGAGCAGCTCGTCGACCTTTTTGGCCTCTGGCACAAAATATGCCGGGCGCAGCAGGCTGCGCAGAGAACTCAACTGGTCGCCCTCACGCCACACACGCAGCAGGTCTTTGGCGTACAGCAGACCGAGCGTTTTGTCCACCGTCTCTTCATATACCGGGATGCGAGAATGGCCCGAGCTCAGCATCGTATCCACGGCTTCAGACAGCGGTGTGTTTACGTCGAGGGCAACCATGTCAATGCGCGGCACCATAATCTCGCGCGCCAGTGTATTCCCGAGCTGAAAGATCGAGTAGATCATTTGCCGCTCGCCCTGTTCGAAGATGCCCTCTTCTTCGCCAGCGTCCACCAGCGTTTTCAGCTCATCGGTTGTCACCGTGCCCACATCGAGGTTAACGCCGGCATCGCGTGAGATCCCCAGCGGCAGCAGGGTTAGGAACGCAAAAATCCCCAGTAAGACGCGCACCACTGGTGTCAATCTGACAGCCCACACTTCCGGAGCGCGCGACACATTTCGTTCAATAACCGTTTCGATTAAGAACAGGATGAACCCGACCAGTGCTGCCAGTCCTGCGGTTGCCCAGACCGTTGCTCCTCCCATGCTGCGCGAAGCCCAATAAAGGAACAGCGCTGCCAGGAAAAAGCGAGTGAGAACCAGGACGAGGTTCAGGGTAATGCGGATGCGTGCCCCAGAGGGCAGCAGCACAGAGGTGCTGTAAAGCTGCACTCCGGAGCTGTCTCGCAGAGCCAGCAGCCGGGCGTGGGTGAGCTGCACAAAAGCAGATCGCGCCGCTACGGCGATAAAATCAAGCAGCAGCAGGCCGAGGCCCAGTAAAACAAATTGTAAATCAGTCACCTTTCTCCAGCCTTCGAATCTTGCGCGCAGGAACCCCAACAGCCAGTGTGTCGGGTTCCACATCCCGGGTGACCACCGAACCGGCACCCGTGCGCGCACCGGCGCCTATTTTTACCGGCGCCACCAGCATGGTATCGCTTCCGATGAAAGCGCCCTCACCGATTTCTGTGCGGTTTTTCTTTTTTCCATCGAAATTGCAGGTGATCGTTCCGGCCCCAATATTGACGTCCGGGCCGATGGTCGCATCACCCACGTAAGAAAAGTGGCCCATTTTGGTCCCCGGGCCAAGGTAAGAATTTTTCACCTCGCCAAAATTGCCCATGTGAACGCCCCGGGCCAGATGAGCACCTTTGCGCAGGTGGCCAAATGGACCAATTTCGACCTCATCTTCGAGCAGCGCACCTTCCAGCACCGAAGCGAGCACCCGGCAGCGGCTGCCCACACGGGTATCGCGGATGATCGTGTTGGGACCGATCGTGCAGTGATCTCCGATCTCACTTTCGCCCTGCAGATACGTGTTGGGGTAAATCACGGTATCCTGCCCGATGGTCACCCCCGGCTCGATATACGTAGCGGACGGATCGATCAGGGTAACACCTTCGAGCATCCAGTGACGGTTGATGCGCCGGCGCAGCTCCGCCTCCGCCTCGGCCAGATGCACACGGTTGTTAATGCCGATCGTTTCATTAATATCTTCGATTTCGCAGGCCTGCACCGAAACGCCTTCGGCCACCGCGACGGCTACCAGGTCTGTGAGATAGTACTCTCCTTTCGGAGAGAGGGGCACTTTCGGCAGTGCATCCCACAACCAGTCTGCGTCAAAACAGTAAGCCCCGACGTTTAACTCCCGGATCTGCAGCTGCTCCGGGGTAGCCTGCGCTTCTTCGACCACGGCCAGCACCCGTCCGTCCTCGCCGCGCACCACCCGGCCGAAACCGCGGGGATCATTCTGCACCACCGTTGTCGAAGTCACCGGTCCGTTATGCGCCAGGTGTGCCTGGACCAGGCTCTGCAGGGTTTCCGCCCGCAGCAGCGGCATATCGGCGTACGTCACAATCACCAGATCGCAGCTGCCGCGCAGCAGACCTTCTGCTTGCCGGACGGCATGCGCAGTCCCCAACTGCTCTTCCTGCAAAACATACCGGGCACGGTCTCCCAGGGCAGCGCGGATCTCATCGGCATGGTGGCCGATCACAACCACCGGCTTTTCGTTAGAAGCTTTTTCGGCAGCTTCCAGAGAGTAATGGATTAACGGGCGCCCCAGCAGCGGATGCAGGACCTTGGGAAGATCGGAGCGCATGCGGGTCCCCTGACCGGCCGCCAGCAGTATGGATACGATTTTCATAGAATCTCCAGCTCAAGGGTTTAAAAATAAAAACGACGAGCTACCCGCGTCCGCAGCATGCAGCGCGCCGCCCGTCCTGAATTTCAACCTTAATGGATATTGACTTGAATCTTCGTCAAGCACGTGAACTACCTGTCAGGGCGAAAGGCTGGGGCGCCCGGATTCGAACCAGGATATACGGATCCAAAGTCCGCTGTGCTGCCATTGCACCACGCCCCACCGTTTTCGCCTGATAACGCCCGGAAATCGGGCGCCCAACATTGTATCACAAGGAGAAAGCAGCGTAAATAGATGTACGCACGTCAGTGCGCCTGATCCATACCGGATAACCGGTGGGGCCTCCCTCACCAGCTTAAGCCAGTGAGCGGTGTTCACTCGGGCACTGTCCCGCTCTCATCTTCCGCCGGTAAACCCGGCGCAAGCCCCAGGTCGAGCGCCTGCTCGTAGGGGATGGCGTCTTCATCGAGGGTGAATTCTGTTTTTTCGGCCAGATTTTCCCAGAAAGCATCCACCTCTTCCGGTTTCAATTCCACCTCTGTGTCAAGGCTGAAGAGATCAGAAACATCGGGGAGATCGGTGGACACTTCCTCTTCCGCAGGAGCTTCTTCTGGCGGGAGAACCACATCCTCAGGCGGAGCTGCCGGTTCCACCTTCCGGGTCCCTGTCTGCACCTGCTGGAGGGCCGCGGCGATCTGCGCAACCCGGTGAGAATCCAGAGGAGGCCGGGTGGAGGCGATCAACACGTCTGCGCCGGGGACCTGCAGAGCGACCAGATCTTCATCCTTTCCCGGGAAGTGCATCAGGACATGCCGCCCGCTGTCCTCCAGGCGCTGTGCAACGCCGCCGCCGGCCCGCAGTGCAGACAGAACGGCGGCGCGCAGCTGGATATTCTCCAGAAAGGCAGAAAAACCGCCAGACTGGGCCAGCACTCGCCCGGCGGCACTCAGCAGGCCGACAGCCTGCAGGTCCATCTCCTGCCGGAGGTTCTCAAGCTGCTGTGCGAGGCGCTCCAGTTCTTCTGACTCGGACAAAATATCCGCATCCGCCAGATTCAGGCAGGTCTGCACAGCGGTCAGAAACGCGTCCATGTCCACCGGTTTATAGAAATAAAACGCGGCCCGCGCCTCTTCTACTGCCTGGCGGACAGCAGGATCATCCACACCGGTAATGAGAATCACCCTCAGGCCGGGTTTTCTCGCCTGAGCCCTGTTTATCAAATCCAGACCAGAAATTCCGGGGAGATAGACATCGCTAACCAGCAGATCAACCGGCTGGTTCGAGATGACCAGAAGGGCCTCTTCACCAGAGGGCACATCGGTCACCTGCAGGTCTGCGCCCAGGGTCTCTACCCCTGCGCGCAGCATCTGGCGGATGTCACGCTGATCGTCGACGATGAGAATATGCTGCATGGGCGAATTGATTCCTCAAGGGCAGGTGGGACGGACCCGGCTGCACTTCAGGAATAATTATACACGCCAGCACGCAGTCCAATGACCGGGTGTCATCTCTTTCAGAGGTGGTTCTGCCTGAGCGCAGGCGGCCACTGCGGCCGGACAGCGCGGGTGGAAGCGGCAGCCTTTGGGCGGGTTGAGCGGACTGGGGACATCGCCCTGCAGGATGATGCGCTCGCGCTTTAAAGTGGGGTCAGGAACTGGAATAGCCGACATCAGCGCCTGGGTGTAGGGATGCATGGGGCGCCGGTAGAGTTCATCGCGGTGAGCCAGTTCAACGATCTTCCCCAGATACATCACCGCCACTCGGTCGGAGATATGCTCCACGACACTCAGGTTGTGAGCGATAAACAGGTAGGTCAGATTGAACTCCTGCTGCAGCTCTTTCAGGATATTGAGCACCTGCGATTGGATCGAAACATCCAGCGCCGAAACCGGTTCGTCGGCCACGATAAAGCGCGGCTGCAGCGCCAGCGCGCGGGCGATACCAATCCGCTGGCGCTGGCCGCCCGAAAACTCATGGGGGTAGCGGCGGGCATGATACTCTTCCAGCCCTACCTTCTTCAGCGTGTCCAGAACGATCTGGCGCCGCTGCTCGCGATCGCCGATTCTGTGGATGCGCAGGCCCTCTTCAATGGAATCACCCACGGGGATGCGCGGATCCAGAGAAGCGTAGGGATCCTGAAAGATAATCTGCATATAACGCCGCATGGCTTTTAGTTCGCGGCTGTCCAGATTCAGCAGGTTGGTATTATCAAAGGTGATCTCGCCAGAGGTCGGTTCGATCAGGCGCAGCATGGTGCGCCCGACGGTTGTTTTCCCGCAGCCCGATTCCCCCACCAGGCCCAGTGTTTCTCCCTCTTTTACGGTAAAGCTAACCCCGTCGACGGCCTGCACCCAGGCAACCGTGCGCTGCAAGATGCCGCCGCGCACCGGAAAGTGCTTGACCAGATCTTTCACAACAACCAGGTCTTTTTCTGCGCGCCCGTTTCCTGCCGGTGCCGTCCTGCTCGGTGTGATGCTGCCTGTTTCTCGCATTTTCTCTCTCCGCTGTCTACTGCCTATTGAACGTACGAACCTTCGACCTCTGAAGCGCGCAGGGGTGCTGTATGTCCCTCATGGCTCTGGTAAAGCCAGCAGCGCACTGAGTGCCCGGGAAGCACGGTGTCGAGCGTGGGTTCCACCTCATTACAGATGTTCAGTCCATATTGAACCCGCGCCTGACAGCGAGGTGCAAATTTACAGCCCGCAGGCAGGTCGATCAGATTTGGAACCGAGCCCGGGATGACATCCAGTTTCTCTTTTACCTGCCCCAGGATGGGGATCGAATCAATCAAACCGCGCGTATACGGATGCAGGGGACGCGCAAAGAGCGAGCGCACGTCCGTCTGTTCCACAATCCGGCCAGCATACATCACAGCCACACGATCAGCCATCTCAGCGATCATGCCCAGGTCATGCGTGATCAGGATTACGGCTGTTTCCATCTGACGGCGCAGCTCACGGATCAGATCCAGAATTTGTGCCTGGATCGTGACGTCCAGCGCAGTCGTGGGCTCATCCGCAATCAGAAGCTGCGGGTTGAGCGCCAGCGCCATGGCGATCATGCCACGCTGCGCCTGCCCGCCAGACATTTCGTGCGGGTAGGCTCTCGCTTTACGTTCCGGGTCGGGGATGCCCACCATCCCCAGCAGTTCAACCGCCCTTTTCCATGCATCTTCCTTGCTGATCTGCTGGTGAATGCCCAGTACCTCGGCGATCTGATCTCCTACGGTGAAGACGGGGTTCAGACTGCTCTGGGGCTGCTGGAAAATCATCGAAATGCGGTTCCCGCGAATGTTCATCATCTCCGCTTCTGAGATTTCGAGCAGATTTTTCCCCTCAAAGTTGATCACCCCGTCCATAATCTTCCCCGGGATGCTGATCAGCCTCATAATCGAAAGGGATGTGACGCTCTAGCCGCAGCCCGATTCACCCACCAGTCCAAGCACTTCACCCCGGTTTACCGTGAAATCAACGCCATCGACGGATTTAACGACACCATCATCGGTGAAAAAATAAGTCTTTAAATTACGCACTTCCAGCATGGGCTGAGCGGTTGATGCAGTCACGTTTCCCTCCCTGCTATTTGAAAATGTGCCGGTCTTTCAAAAAAGAACCGGCACTGTCAAGTAAAGTTCAAATAGGCTCAATATTGATGCAGAAGTTTACCTTTGATCTCTTAATTTGGCAAGATTTTCACAAGATCAATTCGCCCCATCCTGGCAGCCTTCTCCATAATTGAAGGCTTCCAGGTTCCATAACGCGCTCTCCGCAGAGGCGTCCACCTGCACACCGCACAGATCGGGGCGTGAGGCAACCGTCTGGCTGTGCAGATAAAGTGGAAGGGCCGGCAGGTCTTCAGCAAAAATTGCCTGAGCCTGGTGATGATAGCTGGTGTGCTCATTTGTGCCCGCCGGCGAGAGCAGGGCCTGTTTGCAGGCCAGATCGAATTCCGGGTTTGAATACCCGCCTGCGTTGGCGCCCCCCCACCCGTGAGGAAACTGCGGATAGCTCCCCGGGATTTGCTCAGAAGTGTACAGGCTGCAGGCCGGCTGCACTGCGGTTCCCCAGGCAAACTGCACCATGGCGAATTTGCGGCCAAAAACCGGGCCATCGGGGCCAGGGGCAAAGAGCTCTTCCGCCGGTTGGCTGGAGATATTGACGCGGATGCCGCACTGCGCCAGCGACTCCTGGATGATCTGAGCCACCTGCTGGTGTTCTTCATCTGGCGTGGTCAGGAAGGTTACTTCAAACGGTGTACCGAATGGAACACCCGCAGCTCCGGCTGCCTCCCGTGGGGTGGACGGATCGCCATCCGTATCCACCCAGCCGGCCGCCTGCAGCCGCTCAGCGCCGGCCTGTGGGTCGTAAGCATACTGCCTGACCGGTTGATTGGACAGCGGGTGAGACGGAGGCACGTAGGTGGAGGGCACTTCTCCACCACCGGGGTAGACGGCATCCAAGATCCGCTGGCGATCCAGGCACAAAGCCACAGCCTGGCGGGTTTCTTTCGCGCTGAAAAAGGCTGGCTCCGCAGCTGCAGCCGGGTCTGCCGCAGAGGCGGAGGCGATCCCAAAGGTGATGTGTTCCCAGGCTGTCCCGGTCTCTACAAACAGGGCAATCTCCCCTGCATTCTGCAAATCGACCAGCTGCTGGCTGCGAAAATCCAGGCCGGCTGTTTCGTCGACATAATCGCATTCGCCCGCCAGCAGTGCGTCGACCGCTTCCTGGCTGCTGCCCATAAAGCGAAACACCAGGTTGTCGAAGTGCGGCAGTCCCTCAGAGGCGCGGAAATAATTGGGATTGCGAGCCAGGGTGATGTGGTCGCCGGCCGTCCACTCTTCAACCACATAGGGCCCCCAGCCGACCGGCGCTCGGTTAACGGCTTCAGAGGTCAGCAGTTCTTCCGCCGGGAGGGTTCCCCAGGCGTGACGCGGGAGCGGGGTAAAGAAGTTCAGCGCGGGAAGTGAATCGCGCACCCCGGGAATCCCTCGCCATTCGATCGCCAGATCGCTGACAATCTGATAGGCTGCCGTGCGTGCGATCAGCTCAGAATGCACGCGCGGGTACAACGCACGCGCCACCTCGTATGAATAGAGAGAGTCGTCGGCGTCGAGCGGCTCTCCATCTGACCACATTAAACCGGGCAGCAGCTGGAAAGTGACCACCATTTGATCCATAAGCACCGGTTCCTGTCCCTGATAGACCTGGGCACAGGATAGATCGGTGCACTCACTGGGAAGGATGGACACGCCGTCTCCCAGGTTGACGATGTTCCCCTGTGCATCCTGCACCTGATCGCCGGGAGAAACCTGGACCTGCTCGAATCTGATACCACCGTTTTCAATCGAGGGTGTCTGCTCCAGGATCACCGGGGTCAGCTCATAACCAGAAATGTCATAGGGCCCGTCGTAGATCGCCTGACGCACACTGCGCGCCGCAATGGAATTGTCGGCATACAGGAACAGGGACTGCGGCTCCCCTCCCATACAGATGGACAGCACACGCGGCGGCTCCGCTGTGGCCGTTGCCGTCGGAGCACTGACCCCGCTGTCTGTCGCAGCGGGGGTTTGCGATGGTTGAGGATCTCGGGTGGGCTGGGGGTTAATTGTACAGGCAGTCAGAAAGAGTAAAACAACAAGCAGGCAGCGACGCATGGATCAAATCATCCGCAGTGACATGGTGGTCATATTAAAGGAGTGGATATTTGCCAGAATGAGCGGGCCAAAAGATCCATCTAACAACGTGTGGTTAAACGGCTTTAACTGCGGCGGATAATAAGGTTCGACCATCTGGTACGAATCAGACGCAGCCTGTGCCAGGAGTTGAGAACGAATTTTCTTCGAAGGTTGCTGCCGTGCTGCCCAGTTCTTTAAGGACCGAGAAATGTAAGCGTCCAATTATCCTCCAAACGAATTTGCGATGTGTCAGGGTCTCTCATGATTCAGATCAGGCAGAATGTCGTTATCCAGACCCAGTTTGAGCTTCAATGCCATCCGGCCGTAATGTAAGCGAGATTTTACCGTACCAACCGGCACATCCAGAATGTCGGATATCTCTTGCAGGGAGAGGTCGTTGAGGTAATACAGGACCCCCACCACTCGCTGCTGCAGGGGCAGCGAAGATACGGCTCTTTGAACCTGCTCCCAATCGTCATCCTGCTCGATCTGTTCCTGCGGGCTGTTCTTCTCTCCTCCGACCAACCATTCCGCCAGATCTTCCAATGGACGATACCAGCGGCGGCTGCGCTTGACCCAGGTATAGGAAAGATTGGCTGTCATGCGGTACAGCCAGGGTTCCAGAGGGCGCTGGGGGTCGATCCGGTCTGCAAAGCGGTGCAGGCGCAGAAAAACATCCTGAAGCAAGTCTTCTGCGGCGTTGCTGTCATTCGTAATCACCAGCGCAGTCCGGTAAACCAGCGCCTGGTAGCGATCATACAGCTCTCCGAGGGCTTCAAGGCTTCCTGCCTGCAGCTGCAGTATGAGATCACGGCTCGACGGTTTATCCAAAACGATAATTCACCTTTTCTAACACTGGCTACCCGATAAAAAGGCGCCAGGTGAGCGAATTTATCCTACCACTTTCTGATATTTATAACAAGTGCCCCTCTTTCCAGCGTCTGCCAGAAGTCTGGGCAGTATAACGAAAAAAGCTCCTCAGAGGTCTGCCGGTCAGGTGGTAATCCAATGCTGCTCGATAAGGAAATCACCTTATCGAGCAGCACATGCAAGGTCATTCTGGAAGAGTGATGGCATCCAGCACTTCCGCTACCCCATGGCAGATGAACTTCAGGCTGATCATGACTCCCTCTGTTGATCACCCCTTCGTATATATGTATTACTCACGCCCTCCTGAAGTGGTTCAAAGGGATTAAAAATTTCTCTACTATGGTTCAGAAAGCCGATATGATGATTACGCCGTACACCGCCATGCTGAGCACGGCATCCACGGCTGCGTAGATCAGGAGAAAGTTCAAGACGGATTCCGATTCCCGGCGAAAGGTATAGGACCAGGCGACGTAAAGAGCCGTAATCAGAATCATCACCGGCACGACAATCTGCAGAGGGACCTTCAACCAATCGGGGATCATCGGGATCCAGGCCGAGAAGGGCACATAAGACTCCACCCCCGGGAGGGCGATGTATTTAGCCAGCCAGAAGGCAGCCAGAGACAGGAAGATGCTGACGATCACCCCGACCCGGTTGTTCCCACGCCGCAGCGGCGTGGTCAGCAGCATCCCAACCAGGGCTCCCATCAACCAGATAAAACCGGCCAGCGGGCTGATGGCCACACCGATCAGCATGCCGAATAAAGTTTCAGCCGCCAGGCGTCCCACATCCTCTGCGGACAGACGGTTCATCGCCGCGACCATATCGGGTGCGGTCGTAGCCAGGTAAACCAGATTTCCTTCGGCACCTTTCTCCATCCAGGTCAGATACAGGTATCCCTGCGCATCGCTGATGATCACCGGCGAGTCGGAATCGGTGGCGGTAAAACTGAGCAGTTGATACCCGGTTGGTTTTCCGTCCTGGATAAAAGCCGTGCTCACCTGCCCTTTGTACTGCCGCATCAGGTATTGGGCCTGCGTGTGAAAGGCAACGACCAGTTCGGGAGCCGCGCTGGTATTGGTGCTCAGGTTGGAGATCGTTGTCGTCTCGGTATAGGGGGAGGGCAGCGGAACACGTGAGCCCGCGTGCACTCCTGCGCTGACTTCGTGATATTCCAGACGGTATTCCTCGGGGATATTGATCACCTCTGGCTGTGTGACCTGATCGGGATTACCCGCCGGGAAGTAAACAAAGCTGGCCAGCGACGTGCCTGCCTGCGGACCGGTGCGGTAGGTGAGCGCCCAGATCACATACACCTGCTCGCCTGCCAGCCCCAACCACGGGCCCTCGACAATGCTTGTGGGAGTGATCGATTGTTCGTAGAGCAGTACAGCCTGCTCACCGCTGTCCACTCCCTGCGGATAAGAGGCATAGAGAATGCGCATGTCTCCATAGCCCAGGGGCATCTGCGCCCAGATCACGTGCAGGCTGCCATCGGCGCCAACGCGCAGTTCTGGCCGGGTTCCCTGGGGGTCAACCAGCACCACCTCGCCCTCAGTGGTGAGGCGGTAAAGTCCCGGTTCGCGGCGTGACTGTGAAAACCACACGCTGACCTCATCACTTGGAAGCCGGGCCGCTGCGAATGAGTCCACATCAATTTCTCCAGACAGCGGCCGAGGGGCCTCCCGTACCGACCCCTGGTTATCCAGCCGGACCCGGTAAAGAACATTGTCTGCGATCCAGAATGCCTGCAGACCCTGTCCATCCCAGATGATTTCGGTATCCGAAATCCGACCGAAGCTCTGATCCAGGCGCTTCACCCAGCGCACCTGCCCCTGACGGTCAAAGGCTGTCAGGCGCGGGGAATAATTTTCCCCACTCTGATCCACATGAAGCAGATAGATCCCGCCGCTGTCGTCCAGGGTAACGGGCACCGGTCTGGTGGAATAGGTGAGCCCCGTATAAACGCCCCGGCTCCACCCGGGCGCCCGGAGCCATTGTGAAGCTGGCTCCCCGCTGCAGCCGGTCAAAAGAACGACCAGCAGCAGCCCAGCCAGCAGCGCGCGAAATGACAAAATGCGATCCCTATTCATACGCGGGTTATTTTCCTTATCCAGATGATATGACACACCAGCCTCGATAGAATCAGCGGAGTAAAAGTGCTGCCCGGCCTGGTACGTCTGTTCTCACTTTTCGATATGAATAACGCCAGGCCAGAATTGTACTTCGAAAGAATAAGGTAAGGAAAAAGGGAGGCAGAACAACCTACATGCCTCCCTTCTCAGACTGATTACCGAAAAAGTACTGCTGTCAGATCACTGATTTCGTTCCATCAGGGCGCTTCTGTGCTGATGTTTTCTGCACTCACCCACCCCTTACCGGTGGGAGCGTCCACCAGATACCACAGCACGCCATCCACTTCGGTGACATCGACCACTGTGACTCGCGCACCGCGTTCCTGCCCG
>JAAYXE010000076.1 GCA_012516075.1 Chloroflexota bacterium
CACCCAGCGCGCCATCCCGGCCCCCGCGCCCCCCGCTGGCAGCTTTGACCCCCAGGCCGCAGCACGCGGCGAAGCGCTCTTCAACGGAAAAGCAGACTGCGCCCGCTGCCACGTCCCGCCGCTGTACACCGAACCAGGCTGGAACATGCACACCGCTGAAGAGATCGGCATCGACGATTTCCAGGCCATGCGTTCGCCCGATGAGCATTACCGTACTGCGCCGCTCAAAGGATTGTGGACCCACACCAGAGGCGGTTTCTACCACGACGGGCGCTTCGAAACCCTGATGGACGTGCTGAACCACTACGATGAGCACTTCGATCTCGGTCTCACGCAGCAGGAAAAGCAGGACCTGGTCGAATTTTTGATGTCGCTGGGAGAGGATTGAGCGCATCCCGTCAGGCGCTCTGCAGCATCGGGTTTCCATTCCCCCATTTCATTACTCCGGCGGCTGCACTGCTGGATAAGAACACGCTGTTGACGGTGGGGTCGTTAACGGTTCTGGGGCTGCCCCTCCTCTTAGGCAGCCCCAGATACCTCCTTTGGCAACTCTTTCCGCTCTTGGCCGCCTTCTACCGGAAGCACGCTCTCTATCCCCGGAAAATTTTGCGCGCTCCCCGGTAGAAGGACGACCGGTCGAGCAAGACCTTCACAGCGAGACCCATCCAACCTTCGGAGAATTGCCAGTAGTGTAACGGATAGGTCTGCTTTTGTCTTTGGACAATATAACCGAAACTTAACCACTTCTTTTTGGATAACTTGCCCAATTGTCCTGTATATGTAGAAAAAAGCGGGGGTTTACTGCCGCGGACGGCCGCCGGGCTGGCCCATACGGTGGATATACAGGGCGAGCTGCAGTGCCAGCCGGGTTTCGGGGTCGTCCAGGTCCTGGTTCAGAATGCTGGCGATGCGCTCCATGCGGTAGAGCAGGGTGTTGCGGTGCACGTACAGCGCCTCGGCCGTCTGCGTAAGGTTGCCGTTGTGCTTGAAGTACGCTTCCAGTGTTCGCAGCAGCTCCTGGTGGTTCTCCTGCGCCAGCAGCGGACCCAGGGTCTCCTCTTGAAAAGCGATCAGCTCGGGGTTGTGCTCGATCTGCAGGAGCAGACGGTAGATGGAGAGGTCGGGGTAGTACAGCGGGCGGTCTTCTTTCAGGCGGCGCGCCATTTCCAGTGCCTGGCCGGCCTGGCGGAAGGAAATACGCCAGCTTCCGATCTCGGCCGCGGGGCTGCCCACCCCGCAGCGCACCGGCACCTGCGGATACTCACGCTTCCCCTGGGCGATCACTGCCTTCGCCAGTTCCACGGCCGGGCCGGCGCGCGAATCGTCGGGCGGTACCTGGCAGATGCAGATCACCTCGCTGGCCATCGGGCTGACGATCACCCGCAGGCGCAGGTTGGCGACTTCGGTGTTGACCAGGGTCTCCAGGCGCCGGCGGGAGGGCGTGTTCTGCCCCTCCCAGGCAAAGCGCAGGACCACGTGTGCCTGGTCCAGTTCCAGCCCCATGTTCTGCACCCACAACGCCGCGTCGCGCGGCGCCAGGCTCTCTTCCAGGATGGCGGCCAGCAGGTCGCCCCCCAGCCGTTTTTTCATCTCGCGCACGGCCTTGTGGCGCGACATATCGGTGGCGCATATCATGCTCCCGTGCCAGACGACCAGGCGGTCCAGCTCATCCAGATGCTCCTGACGGGTGATGAGTGACAGATAGCCGCGTGCCATCCCGGCTACGGTGATGGGCATGACCAGGCGCTTCAACCCGCCGGGTACTTCCTGATAGATGGCTTCGGCGTTCCGGCCGGCCTTCTTCCGGTCGAGGAGCGGCTCCGGCAGGCTGCCCAGCGGCCGCAGGGTCTCCAGCACCTGCTCCCAGACCGGCTCCAGCTCTGCAGACGCGCAGGCGGCCAGTATCCCACCGCGCTTATCCTGAATGAGCACGCCCCGCCCGCAGATCTCGGTCATCGCCTTCGCCAGTCCCTCCAGGCCTGCTCCCTCCGCTTCCAGCGCCGAAAGCTGGGTGTGGATGCGCACCCCCCGCTCCACCAGGGCTGCGCGCTGGTTGATCAATGCGGTCAACATCATGCGCTGCGCGGAGGCCAGGTTTTCCCTGCCAGATACGCGCGCCACCGGCAGGCCGGGTGGGATCTCCAGATCTCCCGGAAGCGCAGGGCCCAGCAGCACGACCGCTGCCGCCTGGCGGCTGGCTGCCTGCTGCAGCAGCTCTGTGCTGGCATGTTCAGCAGGAAGCAGCAGGACATCGCTGCGCTGCACTTCGCCGGGCGAAGTGACAACCCATTGAACGGGCTGCGAGCGCTGCTGCTCGCCAGATAACCATTCGACCGGTTCTGCGAACGTCAAACGAAAGACATCAGACAGAGAGGGAAATTCTGCATTCATGGTCCTAACGGGGGAACGGACAAGAGGTGCTGTCAGTTGTTGAGTTTACCACAGCCCGGGCGGAAGGTGGGAGCGCTGGCGCTCAGGATGCTGTGAGGGGTAAGGCTCGTCCACCAGCGCATGGCGCCGCTGGACATCTGGGGAATCCACGTGCTGCGTGGTAAGATTGATACGAAGGCCCAAAACCCAAAAGTAATAATCTGGCCACCTCACCCGGTGGCAAAAAAATCACGCAAAAGGGAGATTCTGCATGGAACTCACCGCTGAACTGCGCCAGCAGCTCCTTAAATTTCAACGCACAGAAATTACCGAATATCACATCTACAACCGTCTCGCCCAATCGATCCGCTCCCCTCAAAACCAGCAGGTGCTGAAACAGATCGCAGACGAAGAATTAAAGCACTACGAAACGTTCAAGTCCTACACCAGACAGGATGTGGAACCCGACCGCCTGCGTGTCAATTTCTATTACCTGATCAGCCGCATCTTCGGTTTTACCTTCGGGATCAAGCTGATGGAGCGCGGCGAGGAGAAATCCCGCGCGAATTATCTGCAGGTTGGCGGGGAAATCGAAGAACTCGCCGTACTGGCGAGCGAGGAAGACGCTCACGAAGAAGCGCTGATCGAAATGCTGGATGAAGAGAGTCTGCGCTATGCTGGCTCGATCGTACTGGGATTAAACGACGCCCTGGTGGAGCTGACCGGCGCGCTGGCCGGTTATACCCTGGCGCTGCAGAACACACGCCTGATCGCCCTGACCGGGCTGATCACCGGCATTGCCGCAGCGCTCTCGATGGCAGCCTCCGAATATCTCTCCACCCGCTCAGAAGATACCGATAAAAACCCGCTCAAAGCGTCGCTGTACACCGGTGCGGCTTACATTCTCACCGTAGCCGTGCTCATCCTGCCCTATCTGCTGTTTCCGAATTATTACCTGTGCCTGTTCCTCGCCCTGACGGCTGCGGTGGTAATCATCGCCGTATTTAATTACTACATCTCGGTCGCCCGGGATGAACCCTTCCGCCAGCGGTTTCTCGAGATGGCCGGCGTCAGCCTGGGGGTGGCTCTCTTCAGCTTCGGCCTGGGCTACGTGATCCGCACCTTCCTGGGCGTTGATGTGTAATTCCCGCAAACGGAGCGTGTTCCCGGTTTGAACCACTGAGACGCTGACATTTGATGAAGCGCTGGAGGCAAATTCTCCAGCGCTTCATTCATTTCGGTTTATCCGCGTTCGCAGCGCCCGGGATGCGCAGCACCCCAGCATCAGCGGATGCGCACCAGCCAGCCGCTGATGAACCCGATCAGGCAGAAGGGGATCATCCCGTATGCGGCGGGAGCCCAGCCCAGGCGGCTCACCAGGTCGGCGAACAGGACCGGTCCAATGAGCTGGCCGGCGTACTGCCCGACCATGACCACCGCCAGGCCCAGGCCAGCCAGCTCCGGCCGGCGCATAAGCTCCGGCGCCGCCGCGAACACCACGCTCGGCATTATCCCCAGCAGCAGTCCCTGGAAGGCCATAACGATCACGACCTGCTGCCAGCCTGTGACCTTGAAGGGAAACAGCAAAAACACGGAAAAAGCCAGAAACGGCAGGCTGAACAGCAGCCGGCGCGTCCCAATGCGGTCAGAGAGCCAGCCGGCAAACGGTGCAGACCCCAGCACCACCATCGTGGCAATGCTGGCAAGGAAGGATGCCTGAATCAGCGGGAACCCGCGCACTTCATTCAGGAATGTGGGGTAATAGGTTGACAGCCCGATTGAAGCCAGGTTGAAGCAGGTGAAGTTCAGCCCCAGCAGCCAGATATCGCGGTTTTTCAGGGCCTGCAGCATCGAAGGCCGGGGCTCAGCGTGTGAAGTTTCGTGTTCCAGATCCGGCGGGCGGCGCACCAGCAGCCCAAACGCAACCATGATGAGCAGGGTATATCCGGCACCCAGCCACCAGACTGAACGCCAGCCAAGCGCTGCAGTCATCGCCGGTGCCAGGTTGAAGATCACCAGCATACCGACCGGCACCCAGGTCGCCCAGATGCCCATCGGGCCGCCCTGGCGCTCGCGCGGAAACCACATGGCGATCGTCGCCGGGGCTATCACGGCCATCAGGCCCATACCCAACCCTTCCACCAGGCGGCTGGCGATCAGTATCTCCACGCTTCCCGACAGCGCTCCGATTACCGACCCGGCGGCGATGCTCCCCAGCGAAAGCAGCCCGGTCAGCTTTGGCCCCAGGCGCTGCAGGATCATCCCCGCCGGCAGGGCCAGCGCCAGCCCGACCAGCGCGATGGACGACATCAGCGTTCCAGCCTGGGTCAGGGTCAATCCCAGTTCACCAGCCAGGGACGGCAGGATAGGAGGGACTTTGAACTGATTGAGCGGCGCAGCCACGCTGGCCAGATACACCACCCACAGGATCACCCACGCGTAAGGCTGCACAGCCGGAACGGCCTGCTCCGCTGTATGCTGTTTTTCAATCAAGTGCACCATTCCTTTCTGCCCAGAAAATGCAGCGGGTTGATTATAAAATGAACGAGGATTTGCTGGCGAAGGCAAACCCTCGTTCATATCGTTACGGAGAAACAGGGTCAGTTTTTACCGTACTCCCGGCCGGCCCGGAACAGGGCGTGCAGGTTCTCGGGTTCGGCGTCGTCCATCACCGCGCCGTTGGAAAGGGCGTAACCACCGTCCTGTCCTACGGTGTCGATCAGGCTCTTGACGCAGTCTTCCACCTGCTGCGGGGTTCCGGCTTTCAACAGCGAAGCGGGGACGTTTCCGGCGAAGGCAGAGTATCCGCTGAAGCGCTTCTTCACCTCGACCATATCGGTCTGGTCGAAGAACCAGATCATCTTGCCCGCCGGCAGGTCATCGTCGACGATATCGTCCAGGCGCGAGTTGTAACCGCCCTCGGCGAACAGGTACGGTACGCAGCCTTCGGCAATGATGCCCTGGAGGACAGCCTTCAGCGATGGCCAGTAGAAGGTCTTGAAATCCTTGTCCGACATGAACCCGTCCGCGCCCTTGTGCAGCGGGATGAAGACGATCGGGTTCTTGTTGACGGTTGAGGAGCGCACGGCCATCTCAGTAGCCATCGGGACCAGGTGATCCAGCGCAGCGAGCAGCTTCTTCGGCCGGCGGAACATATCGAGCATGATCGGGCGGGTGCCGCGCAGAGTGTCGCCCAGGATGTCGAAGGGCGCCTTGGTGAAGCCGCCCGTGAACGGCACGATGCCATACTGGGTGATCGAGGCCTGGTCAATCGCCAGGCAGGCCTGGAACCACTCTTCCGTGGCCTCACTGGCTTCGATCAACTTCTTGAAGGACTCGCGCACCGGCGGGAGGCTGACCGGCACCATGAAACCGCCCAGGAAAGGCAGCTCCAGGATGTCGGTAAACGGCGACATCATGGTCCAGGGCTCCAGAGCGCCGAACACGCGCGGCAGGTACTTGCGCATGAAGAAGTTCGAGGGGTCGATGAGGAAGTCGTCGTACTCGTCCGCCGTCATGTATTCTCCCTCGATGCACTGGTACGGTGAGGTGTCGGACACGCCGTGCCCTGCCCAGTGATACAGCTTATAGTCGAGGATCTCGAACAGTTTGCCGCTGCCGTAGATCAACGCGCTCGCCAGGTTGTCGGGCTGGAAATCGGTGTGATATTTTTTGAGGGCGTATCCCAGCCGCTCGTAATTATAGGTTGCGTCTTTGACGGTCACACCGGCGTAGGCAAAGGGGAAAAAGCCGATGTTGAGGAGGATCGGGATGCGCGCCGGTTTCTTAAGCTGAACGACGTCTTTGATCGCCTGCACCCGCTCTTTATATGTCTTTTCAGCCTCCGGTGTGGCAAAATTCACGCCTTCGGCGGCGGCATACGTGGCAAAGCGGGCCTCAAATTTCTCATCCGGGGTTAGTTTAGACCATTGGGCGTCCATCTTAGTTCACTCCATACCACTTTCTGGCGAGATTGACGGCGGTCATGGCGTCCTGGCCAAAGGCATCGGCCCGGGTGTATTCGCGAATCTGCTCGTCGATCTGGCCCCCGCCAATCATCACTTTCACATCGTTCAGGCCGGCATCCTTCAGGGCCTCCACCGTAGCCTTCATCGGGTCGTAGGCCAGGGTCAGGAAACCGCTCAGACCGACCACTTTTGCTCCCGTCTCTTTGACTGCATCGACGAATTTGGCCGGCGGCACGTCTACGCCCAGGTCGGTGACCTCGAAACCATTGATTTCGAGCATGAAGGCGACGATATCCTTGGCAATGTCGTGGATATCGCCCTCAACGGTGCCGATCACGACCTTGCCCAGTTTCTTCTGGGTGGCTTCTCCCTCCAGGCGCGGTTTGATCACCTCGGTGATGCTGGAGAGCATCTCGCCGGCCAGGATCAATTCAGGGATGAAGACCTCTCCCTTCTCGAAGCGCTGGCCAATGATTTCCATGGCCTCGCGGCAGGAATCGAGGACGGCCATCGGTGCGACGCCCTCATCCAGAAGGCGGTTCGCAATCTGCAGCGCATCCTCTTCCCGCATCTCGGTAATGGCCTCAATCAGTTCTTTTGACATGGGTGTAATTCTCCTTCATAGGTTTAGAATGGACCTCTCGGCGAGAACGGATCGAATACGAATACGCCAGAAATGAATCAGCTCACAATTACGAACTGCGTCTGTCCTCCTTTCTTCCCCTGATTTTTCTGGCCGCGGTTTGCCGGTGAGGTGCTGCGGCTGTTCAAAAGGTATACACAGTGCCGCGTTATGCGGCGGGCGGGTCAAAGAGCCCTTTGCGTGAGGCGCGGATGAAGTTCAGGCAGTGGTTGTCCTGACCAAGCAGCAGTTCCGTGGTCCGGATCGCGGCCTGGATGTCCCGGTCCAGCGGGTCCAGGATGGCGCTGTCCAGACCGTAGGCCATGGCCAGGCTGAGGAAATAGCGGTTGATAAACGAACGCGCCGGCAGGCCAAAGGAAATGTTGCTCAGCCCGATGGTCAGGTGTGCCTCCGGGAACTCCGCGCGCACACCGCGCATGGTTTCCAGGGCCACCAGAGCGCTCTTCGAGTTCGTCGAAAGGGTCATCGCCAGCGGGTCGATATACAGGTTGGACTCGGACACCCCGCAGGCGCGCGCTTCGGCCACCACCGACCGGATTACCTCCATACGCTTTTCGCTGGTCTCCGGGATTTTCTTGTCGTCCATGGCCAGGGCGATCACCGGGCAGCCATACTCGGCGGCGATGGGCAGGATGCCCTGCAGCCGCTCGGGCTCGCCGCTGATCGAGTTGATCATCGGCGTCTTATTCACTTTTGTGATCACTGCGCGCAGCGCGGCAGGGTTGGCGCTGTCCAGACACAGGGGCGTATCGACGGCCGCCTGGATGGTGTCGATCAACCAGGAAAGGTCATCCGCCTCCTGGCTGGGGTGCGTTCCGGCGTTCACGTCCAGCCAGTCCGCTCCGGCCTCGGTCTGCCTGCGGGCCAGGTCGGCGATATATTCTGCGTCGCGCTCGGCAATCGCCCGGGCGACGCGTTTGCGGGTACCGTTGATTTTTTCTCCAATAATTTTCATCACTTACTCCAGAGTCAGAATTTTCAGGCGGGGAAGAGCATCCCCCGCGCAAACTGGCGGCTGAAGCCGGGCTCGATGGTCAGTTCGAGATAATGCGCTCTGCGGGCGATCTCCTGCGCTCGCTGGCGAGCTGCCCTGGAGATCAAAATCCAGCGGGCGCCGACCGCCGCGGCGTTGCCTACCTGGCGGTAGCGCGCCCGGGGGAGATCGGGGAACAGACCAATGGCGACCGCGCTCTGAATATTAATGAAAGAGCCAAACGCGCCGGCCACGATCACCTCCTGAACGGCTTCAGGGGGCGTCCCGGTGGCTTCCAGGAGTACCTTCAAACCGGCGTGGATCGCGCCTTTCGCCAGTTGAATCTCATTGACATCGTTCTGCGTGATCACGATCTCGCGCCCGCTGCCGCTCTCCTGCGCCGGCACGAGCACGAACTCCGGCCCCTGTTCTCCTTCCTGAACCTCCGGCCGCTCGCGCTGGAAGCGTCCATTTTTATTCAGGTAGCCCGCACGGTACAGTTCGGCCACCGCGTCCAGAATGCCCGAGCCGCACAGCCCCACCGGCGGTTCGTGGTCAATGGTGGTTAAGGTCAGCCGGCCGTTTTCGATGCGCACCTTTTCGATCGCCCCCGAGGCAGCGCGCATGCCGTCACGGATATGTGCACCCTCGAATGCCGGCCCCGAAGCACACGAAACCGAGGTCAGGTGGTCGCTGCCGGGGATGCGCAGGCTGATCTCGGTGTTGGTGCCGATGTCCAGGCCAATGGTCACCTTGCTGCTCTCGTCCAGCTCGCAGGCCAGCAGCATGGCGACGTGATCGGAGCCGACAAACCCGCCAATGATGGGCGGGATGTGCACCCTCGCGCCCGGAGCCATGTCCAGATCCAGCTCGGCAGCCGGCACATCCAGCGCCTCGCTGGCAGCGGCCACATACGGCGATTTGGCGAGCTGTTTCACCGGGAACTCCAGCAGCAGGTGCGACATGGCCGTGTTGGCCACCACGCAGCCATCCACAACCTGCTCTCGCCTGGCGCCCGCCTGCCTCAGCAGATCGCCCAGCATCCCGTTCAGCGCTTCGCGCACTTTCCCGGCCAGCACCCGGCCGCCTTCGGGGCTGCGCACGGCATAGTTCAGACGGCTGATCACATCTTCGCCGTAGCTGATCTGCGGGTTGGGCGCGCCGGCCGAGCCCAATACTTCACCTGTGCACAGGTCTACCAGGTGGGCGGCGATCTTGGTCGTACCCAGGTCTACGGCATATCCCAGCGGTTTTTCGCCGTGCGGCCGCACCGCCAGGATCTCCCCTCTGCGCAGGTAAGCGGTCACCTTCCAGTCGTTTTCTCTCAGCGTATCCGGCAGGCTGCGCACCAGCGCTGAGCTGGCAGTCACCTCATCTTTCACGCCCTGGGCATGCAGTGCATCTCGCAGGCGCGTCAGGTCAGACCGCAGGTCCTGCAGGGCGGCCGGTTCGAGCTGCACCTCCACCGCATCGATAAAAGGATCCGGCGGGAAAGTCTTGAGACTGCTTTCCACCTGCAGCCGCTGGCCGGTCAGCATGGATTCTTTCGGCAGGTGCAGCCGGACATCGCTCAGAATCTGGGCCCCGCAGGCCAGGCGGTAGCCGCGCTGCAGATCTTCTTCGGTGATCAAAAATTTCTCGTTCGGCTTCACCGGAGAGAGGCAGCCCTCCACCAGCACCACCTGACACTGCCCGCAGCTCCCATTACCGCCGCAGGCTGTGGTCAATTCAATGCCTGCCTGGCGCGCGGCTTCCAGCACCGTTGTCCCCTGCAGCACCTTTACCCGCTTGCCCACAGGTTGAAACTGCACCTGGAAATACTTTTCTTCAGCCATTGTCCACCTGTATGGAAAATTAATTGCCCGGTACCGGTGTTGAATTTTTGAAATCGAGGTAAGAGATTTTGTTCCCTGGCGGCACGACCAGGAAGTCCTGGTCCCAGGGTCCGGTGAGCATTTTCAAAATCAGTTCGTTCGATCCGGGGAGGATTTCAAACTTCAGATTAAATTTCTCGGCCGTTTTACGGGCATGCTCTACATAGCGCTCCTGGTCATCCCGTCCGGTGTCGATATAGGCCAGGCGGGTGTAGTTTTTAAGCATGGTGCGCATTAACTGGCCGGCGCGCTTCTTGCCGTACTGGGCCACCATCCGTGCGTATTCGTCACACGGTGTGTCGGCGACTTCGATCCAACCTTTGGTGAGGTAGTAGGTTCCCGGTTCTTTTTTGGCCTGGGCCCTGTAGGCCTGCGGTGATCCCAGGAAGATGGCAATACAGTCGTCCACACGTGGCACCACCAGTGTACAATCGCGCGATTCCAGGCCAACCACCGCCAGTGAACACAGCCCGTAGCCAAGCAGCAGGGTATCATTAAAGCGACAGGAGGCGTCAACAGCCTCCTGCAGTCGATTTCTCAAATTGTTGGGGTTGAGGTGCAGCCCAAAGTCGAGGAGCTCATAGTCCATCCCGGCCGGCATAAAAGGGCGCAGCTCCTCGAGCACCGTCGCGCAGGCAATAACTTTTGTTCGCTTCGGATCCATTAAGTTTCCTGCCGTTAATTACTATAGTTCTATAGGGAAGTATGTAATATAGTGTATACTTGGGCACAGGCCCTGTCAATATGACGAGTGTCACCTTTCCACAAAATTTCAGGAACCAATGCAGCAAAAAATAAACACTGCACCACGTCAGCGCGAAACGATTGACCGGAACTCTTTCGAGCCGGCCTACTTACAACTGGCGAACATCCTGCGCAGGCAGATCGCCCGCGGGCAGTACCGCCCCGGCGACCAGCTCCCTTCCGAAGCCCAGCTGTGCCAGATGTACGGCATCAGTCCGATGACGGTGCGCCGTTCCATCAACCTGCTGTCCGATATGGGAGTCGTCAGCACGGTCAAAGGTCGCGGCACCTACGTCAAAGGGCTGGAGCTGAGCACTGCCAACTTCGACCTGCAGCGTCTGGAAGCCCTGTTCGACACGGATATCGACGGCAGGATCCAGCTCCTGGATGTGCGCATCGTTTCGGCGGATGAACGCACGGCGCGCAAACTGGAACTGCAGGTGGGAGACACGGTGATTTATATCCGCCGCCTGTTCACCACCGACAAGCCGGTCTTCTATCACCGCGCCTACCTGATCTACGATCCCCGGCGCCCGATCGTCGAAGCGGAGATGGACGTCACCTCACTCCAGGGGCTGCTGACCTGCGGCACCAACACGCTCCTCAAACGCGGTGAGATCAAAATAAAAACCGCCCTGGTGAACAGCGAGGAAGCCGGCCTTCTGGACGTCCCCGAACCTTCGGCAGCCTTTTACCTGGAACATATCTTTTACGACTTCGAAGACCGCCCGATCAGCTGGGGCTGGTTCATCATGCCCAGCGAGCGGCTGCATTTCACCACCCAGATCGGTTTCACAGACGAGTAAACGCCCGTGGGCACTGCAAACATCCCCATACCTGACCATCTTGACTCAAACGATCTGCGCCGTGCTCTGATCCGCTGTGTCGCAGAACTGCAGGAACAGGAAGCGCTCGATCTGGTGCGCGCCCGCCTGGAGCAGAACGAAGACCCGCTCTTCATCGTCGAAGACTGCCAGGAAGGACTGCGGCAGGTCGGAGAGCGCTATGAACGCCGGGAGTATTACCTTTCCGGCCTGATCATGGCCGGTGAGATCTTTCGCGAGGCGATGGAGATGCTGTCGCCCCGCTTCGAAATGAAGTACAGCAGCGGTAAAGCAGGTCCGGTCCTGCTGGGGACCGTCGCCGGTGACATTCACGATATCGGAAAAAATATCTTCGCTCTGATGCTCACTGCTTACGGTTTCGAAGTCATCGATCTGGGCGTCGACGTGCCCCCACAGCGCTTTCTCGATCAGGCCCTGGAGTCGCATCCCCGGGTCATCGGGCTGGCCGGTCTGCTTACCAGCTCATACGACAGCATGCGCGACACCATTCAGTTGATCCGTTCCTGTCCCGACGCGCGGATATCGCCCACACCGGTGATCCTGGGCGGCAACCAGCTCAGCGACCAGGTCTGCGCCTATACCGGGGCGAATGGATGGGCTGTGGATGCCATGACGGGCGTGCGCATGGTGCAGCGCCTGACGGGATCCTGATCCACTGCGTTTTCTGCCTGGCTGCGGGGTATTAATCTGCCTGTTAATTACGGTTGGTATACTAAACTCCTGTACCGGGTCGCGAACGGTAGAGGGGATTTGGTTTGTCGACCGTGATCAACCGCTGCATTTCATTTCTTAATCTCTGGAAAAGAATACTGGCGCGCCTGCTGCTCGCCGCAGCCTTCGTTTCACCGGGTTTTCACGCCCTTCAGGGATTTTCTGAGCTGTGCAACCCTGCGCTGCGGCAAGAGGCCTGCATCGCGTCCATCCATGAGGAAACGGCAGGCATCGACCTGGAATCTGTGTTCCTGCCCGACCTGAGGACCCTTCCCCCTCATGACCTGCAGCTCGTCGTGCAGAGCGGTAAAAAGGTGATCCGCTTCAGCAACTCGGTCTGGAACAGCGGCCCGGGGGTCCTCGAACTGCGCGGGAAACTCGACGCAGAAGAGGATACCCTGCAGGTCACCCAGCACCTCTACGGCCGCGGTCAGACCCAGGTGCTGCAGGACGTAGGCACATTCTCTTATCACGCCGAGCACACCCACTGGCACTGGGAAGGCTTCAGCAGCTACGAAATCTGGAGCACCGGTCCGGAAGGAGACCTGGATCGCATCGTCGCCCGCAGCGATAAGGTGAGCTACTGCATGATGGATACCGGCCGGACCGGCGACACAGCCTGGCTGCGGGAACAGCAGCAGGCTGGTATCGAAGTCCCGGAGCGGCGCGTATATTATCAGTGCCTGTGGAAGCGCCAGGGGATCTCGGTAGGCTGGGTGGATACTTACGCGGCGCATATCCCCGGACAGTCCATCGACATTACACACCTGCCCAATGGGCTTTATGCCCTGCGCTCTACCGTCAACCCCCAGGGCATCATCATCGAATCCGACGCTTCCAACAACACGGCGCTGACCTATTTCGTCCTCCGGGATCGTTATTTAAATCCCGTCGATGAAGAACAGGTCCGCTACCGGCCTTCGTTTACCCGCAGGTTTGACGCCCAGCAGGATTAAAAGGCAGGGCTGCGCTGAACGACACACGGCCCTGCCTCTGTAATGGCTGTGGTTCAATTGGCAGGTGCGCCGCGGTGGTGCATGCGCGCGCCGCCCATACCGGCGCCGAAACCATGCCCCATGCCCATGCCGCCGCTCCAGCCCGGCGAACGGCCTCCAGCGCCGTGACAGAATCCCGGTCCCCTGCCGTTCTGGTGCATAGACTGCATGTGAGCCGCCATCTGCTCGGCCTGTTCCTGCGTGATCAACCCGTCAGCGACCATCGCTTCCAGGGCAGCGCTGCGCGCCTGCAGCATCAGGCCAGGGATCTCATCGGCAGAATAACCCTCGCTGATGGCGATATCCCACATCGTCTCGCCGCCGGCCAGGCGTTCATCTATTTCTTCCGGTGTCAGGTCGAGGAGATCGGCAAATGCAGCGACCATATACTCATGCATGGGCCCGTATCCGCCGCGGGGTCCTCCTGGGCCCGCCTGGATGGCAGGACCCGGAACGAGCTGCTGCGCAGAAACCAGTCTGGCTCCTGCGAACAGGGAGACGATCAGAGCCAGCGCCAGTGCGCCAATCAGCACAATTTTCTTCATAGAAGCACTCCTTTTTAAATCAGCGTTTTCCTTCAGGCCTTATACAGGCAGCCGGTATGTTTTTCGAAACCCGGGTTCATTACCGGTCTGCCCTGATCATAGCCCACAGATGTGAAGAATTTGTCAAGATCATGCGAAGGTTCATAGGAGATCCACGTATAATTCCTTCATACTTTGGTTATGCCGGACGAGTGCCAGCAGGAGCCGCAGTGTGAAAACAGATGAGCGTCTGTACATTCGAGAGACAGGTCCCACCGCAGGTGAGGAGATTATCTTCCTGCACGCCGGCGGTGTAAGCGGCTGGACCTGGCTCCCGGTGATGGAACGGCTGGAGTCGTTCCACTGCCTGGCGCCAGACCTGCCCCAGCACGGCTGCAGCGCTAACACAGGGCCTTTCAGCATCCAGGGTGCCGCGGATCAGATCGCCGCCCTCATTCGCGAACGCTGCCGGGATGGCCAGGCCCATGTCGCCGGCGTTTCCGCTGGCGCGCAGATCGCGACCGCCCTGCTGGCCTCGGCCCCGGAATGCGTCAGGAGTGCCATCATCAGCAGCGCACTGCTGGAACCCCTGCCCGGGCAGGGGCTGCTGACCCCGGGCATGCTGCGCCTGATCTACCGTACCTGCATGGCGCCCCTTATAAACTGGGACCCCTGGATCCGCTTGAATATGCAGTATTCAGCCGGGCTGCCGGAGCGGTATTACGAGGCGTTCAAACGCGATTTTCAGACCACGACAGAGAGCGCCTTCCTCAACCTGATGCAGGCCAACCTGGGCTTTCGCCTGCCCTCCGGACTGGAGAATGTGACTTTGCCCGTGCTGGTTGTCGTTGGGAGCAAAGAATATGCGGTCATGCACCGTTCGGCGCGGCGGCTGGCTCAGGCGCTGCCGTCCGCACAGGCCTTTCAGGTAAACCTTGGGAAAGGTGCTTCACGGGCTGTGGAGCACAACTGGAATATCCAGGCGCCCGAATTGTTTGCCCGCACGGTTCTGGCCTGGGTCACCGGCAGTCCGCTCCCCGCTGAGCTGTTACCCCTGGATTAATTCAAACTGGAGGTGGGATATGGAACAGGTCCTTGAGCGATCGAAAGAAATTCTGCAAACGACGCCGTCCCGGTGGGAAAGCCTGGTCGAGCAGGTTCACCCCGATCTGCTCTTTCTGGCTCCGGCAGCCGGCGAATGGTCGGCGATTGAATGCCTGCAGCATCTGGTGGACACCGAATCCGTCTTTCAATTCCGGGTGCACTGCTTCATGGAAGGCCGGGATTTCCCAGCGTTCGATCCCGATGCCGCGCTGGAACCTTCCACAAACCGTCCCGATCCGGCAGAGCTGGCAGCTGCCTTCTCCCGCATGCGCACGCAGAGCCTGAACGTGCTGCTGGCCGTCAGCGATCAGGATCTGGAGCGGCGTGTGCGCCATCAGGAACTGGGGCCGGTCTCACTCGAAGAGATGATCCACGAATGGGCAGCGCACGACCTGAACCATACCATACAGGCCGAGCGCGCCCTGATGCAGCCGTTCATCCGCGGCAGCGGCCCCTGGCAGCGCTACTTCACCAGTCATATGATCGCCGGGGAGTAGAGACCATCACGTACTGGTCTATGCGCAGTTATCCATCCTGCTGACCGGGGCCCCGTGGTAAGACGACAGCGAAAAAAGGCCGGCGCGCTGGGCGCCGGCCTTTAATGGACAGGATTTTCAACCCTCATTCCCGGGATTCGCCGCTCCCGGCATCCACCTCATCCACATACTTTTTCAGCATTTGCATATATTCTGCGGGGTCCAGCCCCAGCTCGTTGCAGAACTGATCCATGTTCGCCCCCAGACGGCCCGGCTGGTTCAGGTTCAGGCCGCGCTCCACCAGCCGGGTGGTTTGCTCTGGATCCTGAGAAAGGAGATCCGCAATTGAAAACGACTTCTTCATCATGGGATCAAACCGCCTCGCCGCTGCATTTACGTAAAAAATGAACCGCCAGGAAATCTCCCTGTTGAGTAGGGCCGCACAGGTTGGAAGTGATGCGTATGGGGAGCAGGTGCTCGTCTTCCAGCTCCAGGAAGCAGGAGCCCTGCATCGCCCCCCCCCGGTCGAGAAAGATAAACCGCCCGCGGACTTCACCGTCTGGCTGGTCCGGCTGGTATTCAATCTGATACGAAACGCGCCCCAGGATGCGCCCGGTGGCCTCTTTAATCGCGCCTAATCCGTGACCCGTCATAAACCGTTTCCTTGTCGTATGGATGTCAACCACATTGGGTCGCAATGGAATGAAACCATCTCTTGTGGGAGGAGGGAAATCAACCACCGTTTAATACGCATGAACCGGCGGTGTGTTACAG
>JAAYXE010000077.1 GCA_012516075.1 Chloroflexota bacterium
CGCCCGGGCGATAGGCGCCGAAATCACCGCCGTGACCAGCACGCCCAACCTGGAGCTGGTCCGCTCACTCGGCGCGCATCACGTTGTGGATTACACCCGCGAGAATTTCACCCGCTCCGGGCAGCGTTACGACCTGATCTTCGACGGTGTGGGGAATCACCCCCTGTCCGCTTGCCGGCGCATCCTCAAGCCTGACGGGACCTACATCATGGTCGGCGGCTCGGGCGGCGGATTGTTCGGTCCGCTGCTGTATGCCTTCAGGACCAGCCTGATGTCACGCTTCGTCAGCCAGAACTTGCTCTGGTACCTGTCCTCTGTCAACCGGGAGGATCTGCTAACGCTGAAAGACATGATCGAATCTGGGCAGGTAACGCCTGTCATCGACCGCCGCTACACCCTCTGTCAGACCCCCGAAGCCATGCGCTATCTCGAGACCGGTCATGCACGCGCCAAGCTGGTGATCAATGTGACAGATGAATGGGGAGGCCAGGATCCAGATGAAAGCAGTATTGTGGACAGCTTACGGCCCGCCGGAGGTACTGCAGCTGACGGATCTGCGCCGGCCCGAACCGAAAGATAACGAAGTCCTCATCCGGGTGCACGCGGCGACCGTCACCGCCGGTGACTGCGAGGCCCGGGAACTGAGATTCCCCCTCCAGTTCCGCATTCCTATTCGGCTGTATATCGGCCTCACCCGCCCCACCAGGGTCACCATCCTGGGACAGGAACTGGCAGGGGAGATTGCCGGCGTAGGCAGGAATGTGACACGCTTCAAAGTAGGAGATGCCGTTTTTTCTGCAACCTACTTTCGCTTCAGCGCTTATGCTGAGTACGCCTGCCTTCCGGAAGCCTACCCGCGCCTGAAACCGGCGAACCTGACTTATGAAGAAGCCGCTGCACTCCCCACCGGGGGTATCAACGCGATGCATTTCGTACGCAAAGCCGGAATCAGGCCTGGAGAACGCCTGTCAATCAACGGCGCTGGGGGCAGCATCGGCACCTGCGCCATCCAGATCGCCAGACATTTCGGCGCTGAGGTGGTCGCGGTCGACAGCGCCGGCAAACTGGACCTGCTGCGCTCGCTTGGCGCCGACCGGGTGATCGATTACACCCGCCAGGACTTCACCCGCTTGGGCGAGACCTTTGATGCCATCATCGACGTAGCCGGCACCAGCCCTTTTTCAAGGAGCCTGAACGTCCTGACGGCCCAGGGCCGCTACGTTCTGGGTAACCCGCGCATTTCCAGCATGCTGCGCGGGCGCTGGGCCTCCCTGACGACCGGCAAACGAGTCATCTTTGAAATGGCTGCCTACCGGGACGATGATTATGACACCCTGCTGAAGCTGGTCGAGGCCGGGGTTGTAAAATCCGTCATTGACCGCCGCTACCCCCTTTCCCAGACTGCCGAAGCCCACCGCTATGTAGAATCCGGACAGAAAAAGGGAAATGTAATCATCACTATGGACAGGTGAATCCGCTTCATCTCTGCCATTCCTCACGAGTGCACCACTGTTTTCATACGGTGCGCACTTCCCAGCCAGGCTCCACCGGTCCATGATCTGGAGCGGCATTCGATTATTCTGGGTCAAAGCGGCCTTCGTGAAGCACGTACCTCCAGCAGGCTTCACCAGACAATCGCAGGTGCTGGCGCCCCCAGCGGCAGCAAACTTCGCTTGCCCGGTCGAATAGGGCCTGCACCTGCTAGCCCCCCAGAATCAGCCCCTGGTCTGACCACACAACAGACCATGGGCCGTTCCCTCCGCCTGCATCCCTCCATATACTGAGCACATTACCCCACAACAGGAGAACCGGATGCGGCCCTTTGAATTCACCTTAATCTTGCTCAACCTTTTATCCCTGGCATTGAGCTTTCGCAAACAACCCAGAAAACTCTGGCTGCTGCTCGCCGCGCTGAATGGCGCCGCCCTCGCGCTCCATAGTGTCTTCGAGGGCTTTCGTTACCAGATGCTGTTCTCATATATTTCTGTACTCGTGTTCGCGATCTATGCCTTCCTGAAAACCAGGCCCGGAATCTTTGAAACCCGCGCTCCCCGGTGGGTCAGGATCGCCGCCGTGTGCATGACCTTAGCATTTCTTCTGCTCACCTCTGCCCTGGCGTACGCCCTGCCGGTCTTCTCCCTCCCCGTACCCTCCGGAATGAAAGCTGTAACCACATGGAGTTTACCGATATCGGCCTGTTCTTTGGCAGCGAGTGGCTGCGCAGTTAAATCACATCCGGGGCAGGACGGACCCGGCGCGCTGCCTGGAAATTACCAGTGCGGTGACACGGGTATTTATTGATCACACCTTACGGGCTGCCCCCCATACACCGCTGGAAACCTTAACAGATCAGTTGCAAGAATTGAAAAAGGTCCCTTTGCGCTGAGGAAATCCGGCTCGAAAGCAGGTCATCTCTTGGACATTATTATGGCGAGCTGTTGCTTCTTGAAAGGTATGTTTTCATGCAACTGAACTCAAGTGGCTGTGCTCACTCGGGATCTTATGCAAGATAATTTGCTTTAAGGGGCACGGCGTTGCGCCAGAAGCAGGTATTATTCTTCAGGCGACATCCAGGAAATCACCACTGCCGCTCGCTGCGCGCCGTGCCTCTTGACGACTGTAGGAAGGATCCCCAGGGAAATCCCTTGTTACCCGCATCATCAACCTGCGCCTGTTAGTTTTCCCTCATGCGGGCGGCGGTTTAACCCCCTTTCTTTGTCAGTACACACCTCTAGTTCGAACACCTCCATCGCCCGGCCAATGAATTCCGGGAATGCTAGTTCGGAGACGAACACCCATCAATCGCGCACGCGGATGTAGGCAACACCCGTGGTGCAGCGATCATTTCTCATGCCTTCGGGAACACGGTCCAAATAAACGGTGGCTCTGCCGTATACACAACATCGGGAAGTCCATCGTCCCGAAAGGGTGACACGCGCACATCCACAACCCCGGTGACATTTGCACCGCCATACATCTGAGAATACCATTCGATCACCGCCTGTTCTACCGAGGGAGAGAGTATTAATTCTCAGTCAAGGATCTATGAAAAATTCGAAGATTTTTCGCTTTGCATCTCCCCGGTAAAGCCCTATAATGATAAGAGCAGTCTTTTTATATAATTCAGCAATTAGCCGCATCCTCAAGACCCGCCATGAAACCGGAAGCACAATCCCGCCCGCAAATCGACTCCCTGCTCCGCCTCGCAGGCTGGCTGATACAGAACGTTGGCCTAATCAATCTTGAAGTCTGATTGGCTGTTGCGATGTGAGAGCTTCCCGCTAAGCGCTGACCTTGTCGATTACGTCCTTTTTGTGGACCGGGCCTCCGTGGACATGATTAAGGTCTTACCGAAAATCGCCAGGCTCGGCGCAGTCGCCAGGCAACCTGTGAAGTAATTGGCCGAACCGAGAAACCTACCGGTCAGCCATTTCCATCTCGATCACGAATCAATACCTGAACGATGATCTTAACAGTGGGTTTCGGTTTAATATTGTAATGATGGAGGATCCATGAAATCAACCAGCCCCCTTGCAGCCGTTGTAAAGGTTCTGCAGCATGTGCGCAAAAATGCCAGGGCATATAGCCCGCTCCTATCGAAGAATGAAGCTGCCACCCGATCAGCACTGGTCGACCCTGTTCTCCGAGCCCTCGGCTGGGATTTAGGGAACCCGTTTGCTGTTGAGTTCGAGCGCTCTTTCATGGACACCAGAGTGGATTACGCCTTGTCCAATTGTCAGAATCAGGTCAAGGTGATTGTGGAGGCCAAAGCCCTGGGGGGCAGGCTGGACGACAAGAAAATCATACTAAGCCTGGTGTCGTACGCTTTCACATACGGTCTGCAAGACATCTTCCTCACGAATGGGCTGATTTGGGAACATTTTTCCGATTTCCAGCCGGGCAAAGTGACCGCCAACCGTACGTTAGATCTCTCTAATGACGACCTGGTTGAGTGTGCTGAATACCTGGTTCACCGGTTAGATGCTGCAATATACTGGCCAGTAGAAGAAGAGGCTAGCCTTTCAGTGTCAGCGACCTCGACTGAGAAACAGATGGAGGAACTGACGAGGAGCCTGATTGCTTTACAGACCGAATTGGGGGAAATTAAGGCGAAACTGGCACAAAACCTGAAGACTGAACTGGAAGTCAAATTTGAGAAGAGCTCAGAGCCAGTGAGGCGGGATCAAAACTTTACCGCGCTTGAAGATTTGCCGAGAGTTTTGACCGGAAAGCCGGCTCCCCATGCACTTCGCTTGCCAGACGGTTCAATAGTACCGGTAAATAGCTGGAGCTCAATCCTTTTGGAATGCGTGAAATACGCTCTAAAACATAATCCTTCTATTCAAATCCCATTGCCAGATAGAGCTGGGAAGAAAGTCCACCTGATTAAGGTAGTAGCCCCGGACAAACAAATCCGTTGTGGGAAGGTAAATTTCAACGGCAGACCGGTATATATTCACTTGAACTATGACTCAAATGACTGTATCTCCAATGCCATCTATATTCTGCAGATGGTTCCGAGAGATGCGATCAAAGTCCCAGCGGCTGTAGAAGGTATTTATACTTGATATTACTTACAACAATCTTGGCAATCAATCGCTGGTGAAAATGTGAAAAGATAAAACCCTCTTATAAAAATATTATATTGAGGAGAGAACGATGCTTTTCCCATTGAAAAGATTGATCGAAGGCAGGGGTAATCCGACGGTCATATGCAGAAACAAACCTGTACGAGATGCCTTGAGCCTGATGGTTGCCAATGACTTCAGTCAACTCCCGGTTGTGAATGAGGATGGAACTCTAGTCGGATTGATCTCTGAAAATTCCATCGTCAGCACCTACTATCATATCGGGGCCACGGTTTCTCTCCTGGATATACCGGTCGACAACTGCATCACTTCACCCACCACAATTTCTCCCGATCAGGATATCTTCGAAGCTCTGGATTTGTTGAAGAGTGTTTATGCCATTGTCGTGGTGGAAGGCCGAAAACCGGTCGGTATCCTCACCAATTACGATACGACGAATTTCTTCCGTGACATTTCAGAAGGTTTGATCCTGGTAGAGGATATCGAGGTCAGCCTGCGTCAGTTCATCGAAGCAGTTTATCCTACAGAGCAGAAGAGACAGGCTGCTCTGATGCGAACCTTCCGTGCAAATAAGGATGATCCGAGTCGACCCTCACGGGAATACTCTGAATTATCTTTATACGAAACGATGCAATTAATTACTAATGAAAGGAACTGGGGGGATTTCGAGCCTTTCTTCCAGTCTAAAGGGTTATTTTTCGAACTCATGAATCAGGTCCGGAGGATCCGAAACCAGCTGGCTCACTTTCGTGGACGTTTAGAC
>JAAYXE010000078.1 GCA_012516075.1 Chloroflexota bacterium
ATATTCCTCCATTTCGCAGTGCGTCAGAAAGATACGTACCAGGCGCCTGGCACGTATCTTTCTGGTTGTCCGTTCTCACTGTTCAATCATCCATGTGCTGGATGACGGCGTCGCCAAATTGAGAGGTCTTCAACAGGGTGGCATTATCCATCAGGCGGTGGAAATCATAGGTGACGGTGCGGGCTGCAATGGCGCCTTCCATTCCTTTAATAATCAGGTCAGCAGCCTCATGCCAGCCCATGTAGCGCAGCATCATCTCGCCCGACAGGATGACAGAGCCCGGATTGACCATATCCTTGTTGGCATATTTCGGAGCTGTCCCGTGGGTGGCCTCAAAGATCGCATGCCCGGTGGTGTAGTTGATATTGCCGCCCGGAGCAATCCCGATGCCGCCCACCTGAGCCGCCAGCGCATCAGACAGATAATCGCCGTTCAGGTTCATCGTCGCCAGCACGTCGAACTCATTCGGCCGGGTAATGGTCTGCTGGAAGACAATGTCGGCAATCACATCTTTGATCAGCAGCCGTCCAGATTTCAGGGCCGCATCCTGTTCGGCGTTGGCGACATCTTCGCCTTTTTCTTTACGGGTGCGCTCCCACTGCGCCCATGTATAAACCTGATCGCCAAATTCCTTTTCCGCCAGTTCGTACCCCCAGTTGCGGAACGCCCCTTCTGTATACTTCATGATGTTGCCCTTGTGGACCAGCGTCACACTGCGGCGTTTGTTGTCCAGTGCCCAGCGGATTGCCGCGCGCACCAGGCGCTGCGTCCCCTCCACAGAGACCGGTTTGACGCCGAAACCAGACGTTTCCGGGAAGCGGATTTTTTCATATTCTTTCGGAAAGTGCTCCCGCAGCAGTTTCTTAAAGCGCTGGTTTTCTTCCGTACCGTTCTCGAATTCGATCCCCGTGTAAATATCCTCGGTGTTTTCGCGGAAAACAACCATATCCACCTGTTCAGGATGCTTAACCGGGGAAGGAACGCCGGAGAAATAACGCACCGGCCGCTGGCACACATAAAGGTCCAGCGCTTTGCGCAGGGCAACGTTTAAAGAACGAATTCCGCCCCCGATGGGGGTAGTTAGCGGACCTTTGATCCCCACCAGATACTGTTCGAAGGCCTGCACAGTTTCTTCGGGAAGCCAGGTGCCGAATTTATTGAAGGATTTTTCGCCGGCATATACTTCCATCCAGAAAATTTTTCGCTTCCCCTGATAGGCCTTCTCGACAGCCGCGTCCAGAACCCGGCAGGAAGCCCGCCAGATGTCCGGACCAGTGCCATCACCCTCTACAAACGGAATGATCGGATGATCGGGAACGTTGAGTTTTCCATCCCGGATTGTGATAGGCTCCCCTCCATCCGGGACTATGAAGCTGGCTTCGGTCATTTTTTGTTCTCTCCCTTGATGTCTGGCCGAAATAATAAATGTCTGACAGGTTCAAATTATAGCAAACCGCGCCTTAAACTCAAGCTCGATTATAAGGAAAGTCTTAGTTGTTCCGTACGCTTCTGAAAACCTGTGGCAATAACCCCTATGTTATAATTTTTTTGCTCTTTCCATCTATACTGCTCAAAGGCTTGTTTTAAACTGACAAAGAGGCTCTCATTATGATCTCCGTCACGCCTCTTTGTTTTATTTGCAATATCACGCAGGAGCAAATTGGAGCAACAAATGACACTTGAAAAAACATCTCCTATGGAGGAAGTAAAAACTGAGAACGGCTACCACTGGCACGCTCTGGATTATGAAGCAGTTCTCAACCGGTTAAAGACAACCGCAGAATACGGGCTGACCACAGAGGAAGCCGAACGACGGCTTGAACAGTACGGCCCCAACCAGCTCACGGAAGCCCCTCCCATCACGTTCTGGCAGATGTTGTGGGCCCAATTTAACAATTTCGTGGTGATCATGCTGGTGGTGGCGTCCGTGATCTCTGCTTTCCTAGGAGATTATATTGAAGCCGCTGCGATCATGGCCATTGTCGTTCTGAATACGGCACTGGGTGTGATTCAGGAACGCCGCGCCGAACAGGCGCTGGCAGCCCTGAAGAAACTGGCTGCGCCAGAAGCCCACGTCCTGCGCGACGGGTCACGCAAAACCATCCCAGCCACACAGCTTGTTCCCGGCGATGTGGTGTTCCTCGAGGCGGGGAACTTTATCCCGGCCGACCTGCGGCTGATCGAAGCGGTCAATCTGCGGGTTGAAGAAGCTGCCCTGACCGGCGAATCGGTCCCGGTGCAGAAAGACGCCGCTGCCCGCCTGGAAGACGATATTCCTCTGGGCGACCGGAAGAATACGGTCTTCATGGGCACGGTGGTCAATTACGGGCGCGGTAAAGGCATCGTCGTCAACACCGGCATGCAGACTCAGATCGGCCTGATCGCTGAAATGCTCCAATCGGTTGAATCTGAGCCCACCCCACTGCAGCGCCGCCTGGATCAGCTGGGCAAGACCCTGGGTTGGGCAGCCCTGGCCATTTGTGCGGTGGTCTTCCTCGTCGGGCTGCTGCGCGGCAACAACCCGCTGGACATGTTCATGATCGCCGTCGGCCTGGCAATCGCCGCCGTCCCCGAAGGTCTGCCTGCAGTGGTAACCATCAGCCTGGCGCTGGGCATGCGCGAGATGATCAAGCGCCACGCCCTGATCCGGCGCCTGTCCTCGGTGGAAACACTGGGCTCGGCCACAACCATCTGCTCCGATAAAACCGGCACGCTCACGCAGAACGAAATGACCGCTACCCGTCTGTGGGTGGACGGGGTCTTATTGAACATCACCGGCGGCGGCTATTCTCCCCACGGTGAGTTCCAGCGCGATGGAGAAACGGTCAACATCGCCGATTATCCCGGCGCAGCGACCACCCTATGGGCCGCAGTGCTCAACAACGACGCCGAACTGGAAATCAGCGGTTCGAGGGATGACAAAGCCACCTTCCGCATGATTGGTGACCCCACCGAGGGTGCTCTGATCGTCGCCGGGGCAAAGGCCGGAGCGAATGCGAAGGATCTCAACCAGGCTTTCCCGCGCGTCCAGGAGGTTCCTTTCGACTCGGCGCGTAAACGCATGATCACCATTCATGCCATCCGGGATCCGAAGCCGGAAGACCTCTCTCCGTTCAAGGATGACAGCCAGAGCGGCCGCTACGTCATCATCGTGAAAGGTGCGCCGGATGTGGTTCTCAACCTGTGCACCCACTATCAGACGGTCGATAATCGCATCCTCCCTCTGGACGAGGAGCAGAGAAACCGGGTTCTGGATGCCAATGACGCAATGACCCAGGACGCGCTGCGCGTTCTTGGTATGGCTTACCGGGTGGTGCCCGAGCTGCCTCAGGAAATCAACGCCGACAGCCTGGAAGAGGACCTGGTGTTTACCGGCCTGGTCGGCATGATCGATCCAGCCCGGCCGGAGGTTCCCCCTGCGCTGGCGGTGGCCAGCAAAGCGGGCATCCGCACCATCATGATCACCGGTGACTATCCCAAGACGGCGCGAGCCATTGCCGAAGAAATCGGCCTGCTGCGCAAGGGCCACAAAGTGCTGACGGGACCCGACCTCAACGAAATCGACGACGACCAGCTTCGCCAGGAGGTGAAGGTTACCGACGTTTTTGCCCGGGTCTCCCCTGAGCACAAGATGCGCATCGTCGATGCGCTGCGCGCTGAAGGTGAAGTGGTAGCTATGACCGGTGACGGCGTAAACGACGCGCCGGCCATCAAGCGCGCCAACATCGGCGTGGCGATGGGCATCACAGGCACCGACGTGGCCAAAGAAAGCGCGGATATGGTGCTGACCGACGACAACTACGCATCCATCGTTTCTGCCGTCGAGCAGGGACGCATCATTTACTCCAATATCCGCAAGTTCGTCTTCTTCCTGCTGTCCTCCAACGTCGCCGAGATCACGATCATCTTCCTGGCGACTCTGGCGGGACTGCCCACCCCGCTGACCGTCATCCAGCTGCTGTGGCTTAACCTGCTCACCGACGGCGCCCCTGCGCTGGCGCTGGCCATGGAAAAGGGCGATCCGGATATTATGGATCAGCCGCCGCGGCCTGCCAGTGAGCCGATTATCAACGGCCCTATGCGCACCGGCATCCTCCTGCAGACGATTGCCCAGACCGGCGCAACGCTGAGCGCCTTCGTCCTGGGACTGCTCTGGCACCTGGAGTCCGCTCTGCCGGCCGGCGCCAATCCTCTGGTTTACCTGCTGCAGTATGACTGGCGCGGTGTGGATGTCCAGACGGCGGAGACCATGGCGTTTGTGACCCTTTCGCTTTGTGAGCTCTTCCGTGCTTACACCGTGCGTTCAGAGCGCAACTCAGTCTTTCAGATCGGGGTCTTTTCCAACAAGTACATGCAGTACGCCGTTGGGATCTCCCTGGTCCTGCTGCTGGCAGTGGTCAACATCCCCTTCCTGCAGCCCATCTTCAACACGCATTTCCTGAGCGGCACCGAATGGCTGATCGTGGTTGGGCTGGCGACTATCCCGGCCATTGTCGAGGAGATCACCAAATTCTTCCTGCGCCGCCAGGCTCACTAATCCACTGACGGATTGCTGTGCGCAGCAGGCCAGAAGGTCTGCTGCGCTTTTTTTCAACCAGAAACAGACAGGAATCCGGCGTGATTAACCGGGAAATTGGCCCTGTCATTTTAAGATTAGCCGCTTGCGTCTCACGACGAACTGCGCTATACTAGCGGTGCTCGCCAGGGGCAGTAAAACCTGCCAGGATGAGCCAGGATTATCATGATGATTAATAGACTGCGTTCAACCATTGTTTATATTACGATCAACGGTATTCCCCGTCGTGCTGGGATCCCCCGGCATGCTGACGCGCCTGAACGTAGTCTACAATTGAGGGGCCCAAAGACCTAGGAGAGGAAGTAACTACTGATCTCCCCTGTTAGCTTCCTGGAAGCCGGGCCCCAAAAAGGCTCAACTTCCAGGAAGCTTTTTTTCAATAGTTGTTCGAGGAAATTTCGATGAACGGTGAAGAGAAAAACTCCCAAAAAGAAGACCCTCTGAGTTATTCCAAAAAGCCTCCCTGACTCTACCTCAGCTGGCAGGCAGTATGCCTGCAAAGGAGAATGGACGATGATCAAGATTTACAAGAACTGCGCAGAAGGCCTGGTAGAGCTGGCCGAACCGGTTTCTGGAAGCTGGATTAATGTTGTTGATCCAACACCTGATGAAATCAATCAGGTTTGTTCCCTGGGAATCCCCCTCGATTACATCACCTATCCTCTGGACATCGATGAAAGGGCACGAACCGAGCGTGAGAACGGACATATCCTCATCGTGCTCCGTGTACCTACATTTCAAGGCGTCTCGGCCGATATCCCCTATACCACCCTCCCCCTCGGTATTATTCTGACCGATCAATTTATCATTACCGTCTGCAAGTACGATAATTCCATCCTGCAGACCTTTGGATCAGGCCATATGCGCGGCCTGTCCACAGCCAAACGCCAGCGGTTTGTGCTGCGGCTGCTTCTGGTTACGGCGCAAAAATATCTTGCCTACCTGCGGGAAATCACCAAAGCGGTAGATATTCTGGAAGATCAGCTGCAGCTGTCCACCCGCAATAAAGAGCTGCTGGAGCTGTTGAAATATCAGAAAAGCCTGACAATTTTCACCACGGCGCTGAAATCAAATGAGTTGCTGATGGAACGCCTGCACCGGAGTGGGCTCTTCAATCAATACCCCGAGGACGAAGATTTGCTGGAAGACGTGCTGACCGAGAACCAGCAGGCGATTGAAATGACCAATATCACCAACAACATTCTCAGCAGCACGATGGATACTTTCGCATCCATCATTTCCAATAACCTGAACGCGATCATGAAGTTCCTGGCTTCCATCACGATCGTGCTCAGCATTCCAACGATGATCGCCAGTTTCTACGGGATGAATGTTGAGCTTCCGTTCAGCCACCACCCGGCGGCATTTCTCTACGCGATCGGTATTTCGCTGATGATCATTATTCCCGTGGTGATATTTTTTGCGAAGCGAGACTGGTTTTAGCCATATGATATGGAGAAAATGAACAGGAGGCTGCTTTTACAAACAGCCTCCTGTTGTTATTTAAGCGAAAATCACATACTGGCGCAGAAACTGCTCGATCGTACTGTACAGGTGAGCGATCGTCTCCGGCTTACGGAAGCCGTGTCCTTCTCCCGCATAGACCTGATACAGGTGAGGCACGCCCCTGCGGCGCAGCGAAGCCACCAGTTCATCGGCCTGGCTTTGCGAAACAACCATATCCTGATCGCCCTGAAACACAGCGATCGGATCGCGAATACGGTCGGCAAAGAAGATGGGCGAGCGCTGGTAATAAATCTTTGCTGCCTCGGGGAACGGCCCCAGCAGGGTATCTGAATAATGCAGCTCGAACTTATGCGTGTTCCCGACCATCGACAGGTGATTGGCAACCGGATACAGGCAGATTCCGGCCTTAAAGAAGCCCGGGTAATCTTCCAGGACTTTCAGGGCAGTGAACCCGCCGGCGCTGCTGCCCATGATGACCAGGCGGCCGGGATCCACCAATTTTAAGTCGGTCAGGTATTTCACCCCGCTGACCACATCTTCCACGTCATAAACACCCCAGTTACCGCGCAGCCGGCTGCGGTAATCCCGGCCGTAGCCCGTGCTGCCGCGGTAGTTGACCTGCAGACAGGCGTATCCCCGGCTGGTAAAGAACTGCACCTTTGGGTCAAACCCCAGCCGCATGTGGCTGGTAGGGCCGCTGTGTGCCATGGCGATCAGGGGAGGCAGACCCGCACCTTCATAGCGCAGATTCTGGGGCGGATAATAGATGCCGTAAACCGTTTCGCCACCTTCAACCTGCCAATCGATCAGCCGGGGAATCGAATAAACCTCCCCGGGAAGCTCTTCCGAAGTGAAGCGCTGGTGAACAAAGACATCTCCCGACCGTGAGACAGAGATCAGGCGCGGCGGCTGCGCCGGTCCGGAAGCTGTGACGGTTACGGAATCGCCCGAGGGAGCGCAGCGTATCTGGTCGAATGTCAGATAACCCTGGCCCGGCGAAATGTGGTTCTCCTGCCCCGATTCCAGATCCAGTTCCCACAGAGTGTTGAGTGCACCCTGCGTCCGGATATAAAACAGGCGCTTTCCATTCGGACTGAAGTCATACGTGCGCATGCCCTGCACCCACGCGGCGGCACCGTGTTCAGCACGGGCAGTGGTCACCTGGCGGTGCGATCCCTGCTCCAGGTCGAAAAGGTAAATCTGCCACCAGCCCGACTCGTCGGATACATAAGCGAGGAAACGCCCATCTGGTGAGAACTGCGGCTGGAAGACCGCGATCTCATCCCCTCCGGCGAGGGGGGTTTTCTCCGCCAGAGAGGGCAGCACGCCTGCCCCCATCTGCAGTTTCCCCAGGTATAGGGTCGTACCGTCCCAGGGCATGCGCGGGTGATCCCAGGCGATCCAGGCGATCAGCTCCCCACGGGGATGCCAGGCTGGCTGCATATAAAAATCCTGACCCTGATCGAGCTTCTGCGGCCAGAAGACACCCTGACTGTCCACGATCTCGAGCGAATCGCGCCCTTCGTAGCTGCGAATAAACAGCAGCCAGCGGCCGTCCGGAGAGACCTGTGGAGCAGCAGCGCCGCCGAATCCCGGAGTGACCGGCTCAGGCAGTCCCGCTGCCAGCGGCTGACGGTAGATGCGGCCAGAATCTGCGGCCACAAAATACACTATGCCATCCTTGACCGTGAACTCACCGCCGCCGTAACCCACACGGCCGCGCGCCGAATACTGGCTGTTGAGTTCACGCGGCGCCTGCCGGTCCGGAGGCTGCGCCAGGATCACGCTGCGATCCGGCCTGCTCTCCACCCAGAGCAGGCTGCCATCTGCGTTCCATTCGAAAGACGGAATGTTGATCCCACCCGCCAGGCTGGCAGGCGAGATGGGGCTTTGCCACAATCCGTAGGGTGCACGGCTGCTAGCAAAAGGCATTCTTCAATTCTCCTGTGCTGCAGTGGATTCGACTTCTTCACCGGCAGCCTGGGAAACCGGACGAAAACTGCGCCGGTGAATGGGAGAGGGTCCCAGGCGAGTCAGGGCTGCGAGATGGGCTGCCGTCCCATAGCCTTTGTGCACGGCAAAACCGTAGCCCGGGTAGCAGCGGTCCAGCTCAACCATGTGGGCATCCCGGGCTGATTTGGCCAGCACAGAAGCCGCGGCGATGCTCAACGAGCGGGCATCACCCTTGACGACCGGCGTCTGGGGAAAAGGACAGTCGGGGAGTTCGAGGTAATCCAACAGCAGGTGCTGGGGCGGGACGGGAAGTGCCTCGATAGCCCGCCAGGCTGCCAGGCATGTCGCCGGAATGATGCCCAGTGTGTCGATCTCCTGCGCAGAGGCCAGGCCGATCCCCCATCCATAAACCATTGTGCGCAGCCGCGCGGCCCAGTCCTGCCGCTGGGCAGGGGTCATCGCTTTGGAATCGCGCACGCCGTTAAATGCTTCCGTTGTAGAAAGGTGTGGGGGAAGGATCACTGCAGCCGCGAAGACCGGTCCGGCCAGCGCGCCGCGCCCCGCCTCATCAACGCCGGCAATCCATTGGAGCTCACCGGACCACAGTGCTTTCTCAAACGCCAGATCCGGAGCAGCGGGAAGGAGGGAGCGGTCAAATTTCACCGGCATCAGTTTTTATGCACCTCGTGTGAATTTGTCCCCTCAGAGGCAGCTACGCGGTCGTACACTCCCCGGGCGGCCTTCCAGCGGATGCTGAACAGATCGAGCGCCATGCGGTAGGAATCGCGCAGCACGCTGATTTTGCTATCCGCATTGAAATACCAGGGAATGCCCACCTCGACCACCCGGTAGCCCAGGCGGCGAGCGATAAACAGGATCTCTACATCGAAAGACCACCCCGTCACCGTCTGCCGGCGAAACAACACTTCGGCAGCCTCGCCGCGAAAACACTTAAAGCCGCACTGGGTATCCTGCAGGCCCGGCAGAGCAATCAGACGAATCAGGGTGTTAAAAATACGGCCGACCAGGTGGCGGTAAGCAGGCTCATTATAGCGCACTGCTCCCGGGCCTTCACGCGATGCGATCGCCACATCGTAATCCGTTAGCTGCGGGGGCAGAAAACGGTTGATCTGTTCGACAGGCATAGAAAAATCGGCATCGGCCATGAAGCGGTACAAACCTCGCGCCTCCAGCATCCCCCGGCGCACAGCCAGCCCTTTTCCACGCTGCTGTTCTACCAGCACGCGGAACTGCGGGTGCGTACGCGCGAAGTCCTGTGCGATCTCCAGGGTGCGGTCCTGGCTCCCGTTTTCCACGATCAGGACCTCGACGGGATAGTCCTGAGCCTGAATAAAGGTCAGGGCCTGATTCAAGGTGGTCTGCATCCGCCGTTCTTCGTTGTGAACAGGGATCACCAGAGACAGGAATGGCGCTGAATTGTCTGCCGCCGTTTCCCGGTGATGAGCGGGGAAAGCGTAAGAAGTGGCCAAAGTCTTAATGGGGTAGATAAGTCTCTACCAGACGCAGGTGTTCTGAGATAAGCCGCTGACGAAAAGCATGCAGGGTTTCGCGCGGCAGTCGCGAAAAGATCATCCTGTTGAGCTGATCTTCGGAGGAGATCATACGGTAATACTCCTCTGCAGGGATTCCCTGACGGGCAGCGAAGATTTCCACCGTCTGGATGGGGGCGCCGGGCTCAAGCTGAGCGGCCAGAAAATCTCGCCAGCGGCAGAGGACCTCATCGGAGACGAAGGGCAGCCAGCCGCTGGGATCTGCTCTGCGGACAGCAGCCCCCAGGTCATCTGGCAGCCGGGACATTATTTCGTAATCCAGGAAGGAACGCAGCACGTTGTGCAGGTACAGGCGCTGGCGGAAAGACTGCCAGTTCTGATTGGGGCCAAAAACCGGTACAAAGATTTCCAGCGCCCAGAACCAGTCTGCCTGCAGATGACAGAGATACCCCACAAGAAAAGCGGCCTGATCCGCAGGCAAACCGGCCGCACCGGCCAGTTCAGGATATTCCTCCAGGATCCGCTCCCAGGCCGGACGGTCATCTGAAGTGAGTGGAAACTCGAAAAAATGCGTGCTGATACGGGCCTGGCCGGTCAGGTTTTGCACATCGGGCGCGGTGCTTCCGAGCAAAAATGCAGGGCGATGAGAGCGAAGAAACGTGCGGGCTGCTTCAGAAAGCACAGGATGGCCTGACAGATCTTCTGCCAGGCTCAAATGATAAAATGGCGTTGGCACAATGATTTAATGCTCTGGATACGGTTAATCATTAAAAGCGCCGGAGCCCAGAGCCAGGATCCGGCGTTCGGATATCGTACTCAGATCAGGGGAACGTCGGCCAGATGGTCATGATCCGACCGGGTATCTCCGCTGATCAAAACTTCTTTTCCCTGGTTTTGAACAAGTCGAATTTGAGAGGATACTTCAAAAGTACTCGCCAGCTGCGGGATTCGTTTTCCGGCCATAAAAATCTTACCCGCCTTAATATGCTCGACCAGAGCCTGGCGGTCTAACAGAATGTGGTCTGAAAACGTCGGCCCCCGGCGCAGATAGGTGCGGACCCAATCGATCTCGCCCTTTGGTTTATAACGTACTGCTTCTACAACACCATCATACTTGGGCCTTGCCATGGGACTTCTCCGTTTGTAAGCTTCGTTTTACGTGCCCGCACGTTGGAACAGAAGAAGCTCCAACATGCAGGCACGATTTTGGTCGGGGCGGGCGGACTCGAACCGCCGGCCCCCGCGTCCCAAACGCGGTGCGCTACCGGACTGCGCTACGCCCCGGGCGGCTTGAGTATAATGCGAACACGTCCTAAACGTCAAGGAGATCTGATTGTACCCCAGTTTCCCCCTCCTGTATCATGCACACCACTCGCTGCACCCTGAAGATATCCCCTTCTGGCTGGAATTGAGCGCACAGCAGGGAGATCCGATCCTGGAGCTGGGCTGCGGGACCGGCAGAGTCCTGCTGCCCCTGGCGCAGGCCGGTCACCGCGTGGTGGGTTTCGACCGTGACCGGGATATGCTGCAAATCCTCGTCCGGAATCTGCCAGCCGTGCAGCCGGCCCGGGTTTCGATTTTCCAGGCCGACGTGGAGCACTTTCGCCTGGACCTGCGATTTGCGCTGATCATCTTTCCCTGCAACACCCTCAGCACACTGTTTCCAGCGGTTCGAGCAGTGCTGCTGCAGAGAGCTGCGCAGCATCTGCTTCCCGGTGGCATCTTTGCCGCCAGCATCCCGAATCCACTGCTTTTAAAGCGCCTGCCCCGCCGGATGGAATCGCAGGTCGAAGAGGTGTTCCCTCACCCGCTGGACGGTGAGCCGGTGCAGGTCAGCAGCGCATGGCAGCGCTTCGAGAACCGCTTCGTCGTTGACTGGCATTACGATCACCTGATGCCCGACGGCAGGGTGCAGCGCGTCAGTTCACGCGTCGAGCACGACCTGGCATCGCCCGATGTGTATATTAAGGCCCTGGAAAGCGCCGGGCTGGAGCTGGCCGGTGAATACGGGGATTATGACCGCTCTCCTTTTACCCGCACTGCGCCTTTCTGGATCTTTCTGGCAAAGAAAAAGCAGCCTGCTGCCTGATCCCAGGTTTCTAACAATATATCTATACTGCACTTGCATTCTTCTGATACAGGCCGTTTACAATGAGGCCAATCTTGATCGGATAACATAGAAATTGTGACAGGTTAGTATCTGGAGGATCATCATGACCTTTTACATCACCCCTTACCGCCGGGTTATCCGCATGAAAAGCATGCCAGAAGTGCAGCTCGAAAAAGGCACGAACGCTGCTGAGAGCCGTGAGAGCCTGCTGCCTGTGGATGTCGTCGCAGATGATGAGGCCTATACGCTGCAGGCTGTGGTCCCCGGCGTGCAGGCCGATGACATTCAAATCGAGGTACTGAAGAACCGGGTTTCCATCCGCGGTGAGTTCAAAAACCAGGATGGGCAGGACGAGCGCTGCCTGCTGCGCGAACTTCCTGGCGGCAAATTCCGCCGCAGCCTCGCACTACCTTCCGAGATCGATGCAGAGAAAGTCGAGGCCCGGCTGGAGAACGGACTGCTGACCCTGCGCCTGCCGAAGGCAGAAGCATACAGGCCAAAAACTATCCACATCAACGTCAACTGAGCTCGTTTCCGTAAAGGTTGGTGCACTGGCCGGGGAAGGTTATAAAAACCTTCCCCTTTTCTTTTTACAACCGCATGTTTTCAGGAAAGAGGATGCTCCGCAGGGGGAATATCGTAATATACTTAATTCTCTGCGAAAATTTCAGGATTGATTGACCGGGCGATTCTGGTGTTTTTCAAACGGCTTCCGCTGCAGCATCCCCGGTTAACGCGGTCAAACGACATCAATCCGCCCAGGTTCCATCCATCATGCCCGTTTCTGTCCGGCGCGGCCCTGCGCGCCTGCTGGACAGAACCAGTTCTGGAGGTGCAGTCATGCAGGATCAGGATTCGCCCGAAGATCCGGTCGTCGTTAAAACACCACAGATCGACAGCGAGGAGAAAAAAACCAGCGCAGCGCAGCAGCGTGATAAACAGGAGCTGAAACCTCAAAAAATGCCCCTGAGCCGGCGGCGCCGGGCCCTGCGCTGGCTGTTGGGCCTGTTGATCATCTTTTTCCTGGGGGTTCTGGCCGCAGTTTATCTGTTCTACATCCCTCTGCGCAGCGAAACCGCAGACCTACGCCAGCAGCTTGAGCAGCAGCAGGCGGATATCGAAAACGCAAGCCAGGCGGCGCAGAATCTGGAGAGCGAGGTAGACCGTCTCAGCACGCTGGAGCGGGAGCTTGCACAGGCCGAACTGCACATCACCCTGCTGAGCATTCAAAAAGATGTAAACGCAGCGCGCCTGGCGCTGGCCCTGGATAACCCTGAAGATGTCCGCATCGCGCTGAGCACCACCGCCGAATCGCTGCAGCAGATTGAAACCCAGATCGACAATGCCAATCAGCTGGCCATCATCACTTCCCTGCAGAACCGTCTGGAGCTGGTGCTGGAAGAATTCGAAGACAATCCTTTTGCCGCGCAGTCAGACCTTGAGGTGATGGCTACCGATCTGGTGCGTTTCGAAAACGCCCTTTTTGCCCGTCCATAAAACGAAACTGGAGCCTGCCAGCTCCGCAGCGATATGCTGCAGAAAACGTGGCAGGCTCCAGTTTTTTATTAACGGCCTGTAAAGCTAATAGCGCAGCACAGCGCCGATGTGTTGAAAGCCTTTAACGCCTTCAGTGTCGTGCAGGACTTCCACATCGCCGCCGGCGGACATCACCCTGCGAACTGCCAGCTCGACGGCATCTTCAATATCCTCACAGCGGCCACCGCAGTACGGGCATTCCTCCAGGTGTACGCCCGATAGATTCCCGCAGCTCTGACAGCGGCAGCCTGAAGCCCGGTATCCCTCTTTGATCACCAGGGTCTGCACGCGTCCTTCATGCAGCGCCTTCAGGGTGTCATCCAGGCCCAGCACGCCGCCCTTCCCCTTAGCCGCCCCGGTGACCAGGGCCTCTACCAGGCGTTTCTCCCGTTTTTGCTCGGCCTTCCTCCCGATTTCCAGGGTGCGGTCCAGGATCTCGTTTGGCGCTGCCGTCATGCTGATCGGAAAACTCCCCACAACCAGGCTCTGCCAGGCTTTGGGGAGCAGGCTGCGGAACAAAGAGACGTTGTCTTCGGTGCCGCCGATCAGAACGCGCCGCACCTGGTGATCCGTAAAGAAGCGTGTGGCTGCCTCAGCCGCACTGCGGAGATTGCGTTCAGCAAGTTCTTCGACATAATCCGTCTGCCCGGCAGCGCCCCCGCGCCGGCCCAGCGCCTGAGAACCGCCTCCTCGTTTGGTATGGCGAACTTCATCGCCAACCACTTCCATCTGCTCGCGCATTTCTCCCAGATGGAAGTAGTACAGACGGGCACCCTCCTTGTCCACCAGGGCAACGCCATAGCCCCCATATGAATCCAGTAAGTCTGCCAGCGGTTTTACGTAAGGGCGGTTCTGCACGCGCACACGACTGCGCACAGGCACCGCCAGAGTATACGAGCGGAAGAAGTCCTCCGGCTCGCAGGAGAAGACCACAACACTATTACCGGTCCAGTCGTGTTCGTGATCAAAAAAGCGCAGCACGCTTTCTACGTCACCGGGAAGGTCCACATCCTTCAACATGCCGCGCAGACGCAGCTTAATATCATCTGCGTTCCCCTCCAGCGGGCTGGTATCCAGATAAACACTGAGAACCGGGTGTTGAGCCCGGTACTCCAGGAGCTCTTGCATATCGTTATCGGTCAACATTTCGAACCTCCTTCATCTTCAGATTCCGAGGCTTTCTTGATAACAGACGAGCCGCTTCAGGGTTCGGGACGCTTTCCCAGCGTCAGGCTCAATTGCAGCTGCTCACCTCCTCTGATGACGGTCAGGGTGACGGTATCACCCGGACTCTTTTCCTTAATCACATAACTGATTAAGTCATTAAACGTGTGAACAGGATGGTCATCCACGGCGGTGATCAAATCACCGCCAGCCAGCAGGCCGGGCAGGTGCGTTGCCAGACTTCCAGCCTGCAGGCCGGCCTTTTCCGCCGGTCCGCCGGGTGTGACTTCGAGCACATAAACTCCCGTCGCTTGCGGCAGGCCGAGGATCTCCTGTTTCTGGAGAGTTAATCCGTCATCACTGATGATTCCGAGGTAAGGATACTCGTATCTGCCGTTCACAATTAAGGATGGGACCACCCGCCTGACGATATTCACCGAAATGGCAAAACCGACGCCAGAATTTGTGGGTTCGCCTTCCGACGTAAAGCTGTTGGTCCGGATCGCCTGATTGACCCCGACCACCTCGCCGTTCAGGTTTAACAGGGGGCCTCCGGAATTGCCGGGATTAATCGCCGCATCAGTTTGAATGATATCCCCCGTGGTAAACGATCCTCCATCCCTGGTCAGGTGCATGGACTGCAGTGTGCGCCCGAGCCCAGAGACAATTCCCACCGTCATCGTTCCTTCCAGACCAAAAGCGTTGCCGATGGCAACCACCGTCTGCCCTACTTTCAGCCGGTCCGAATCCCCCAGCACAAGTGGATGGAGCTGCTCCTCGGGTGCCTCAACACGAACAACCGCCAGGTCAGAATCGAGATCGATACCGATCACTTCACCACGGGCCTTATATCCGGAAGCAAATGCCACTTCCAGTTGAGAGTGGTTCTCCACGACGTGATAATTGGTGACCACATGCCCGTCTTTATCGATTACGAAGCCAGATCCCAGCCCAGAACCGGTCTCCGTCAAAACACGAATCGAGACCACCCCCTGGTGAACCTTTTCATACAGGGCCACCAGCGCCTCTTCTGATGCCTGCGGAGCGGGGATGCTGGGTCTGAAGTCGGGCTGTTCGGTTCTGGCGGGCGCGGCAGTAAAAGTGGGCAGGGCAGTAACAGCTTGAACTTCCTCAAAGCGAACCGGGCTGCTGGTTTCCACAGCCTGGGGAGGTGGGGTGCGGCAGGAGAGAAACACCGCCCCCACAACCATCACCCCGATCAGGCGAAGGTAAGTTTTGATCATACAGGCTCCTGGTCACCTACTGTGCGCGCCCGATTTGTCGAAACAGTTCCTTCTGCTCAGCGGTCAGATTGCGCGGAATGCTCACATTCACACGCACGAATAAATCACCATATCGATCTGGCTCTTTCAACAGCGGCATCCCGCGCCCGGCGAGGCGAAAGGTCTGCCCGGGCTGCGTTCCTTCAGGGATCGTCAATACGACGTTTCCGCTCATCGTTGGTACGGTGACCTCCCCCCCCAGCACAGCGGTGTACAGGTCGATCTGCACGTTCGTATACAGGTCATTCCCTTTGCGCTCAAACCGGGGATCACTGCTTACCTTAATCACCAGAAAGAGATCGCTCTTCTGGCCTTCCACCCCGACGGCCTGGGGCACACGCACTTTCGTGCCCGTTTTGGCCCCCCGCGGAATTTTTACTTCTAAACGGCGGCCGTCGAGCTCAATCAGGCGGGTCGTACCATGATACGCTTCGTGCAGTGAAATTTCGGTCTCGTGCTCGTATGCAGGAGGCGCAGCCGTGCGCGTCCGCCGGCCGGCCGTGCCAAAATCGGGGGCACCCCCAAAAATGCGTGTGAAGAATTCAGAAAAACCGCCCCCACCGAAAAGGTCTTCAAAGTCGCCGACTTCTACGCGCACATTCCCCGCCCTTCCGGCGCCCGGGTTCACAAACCAGGCTTCCCAGTTAAATCCTTCGGGTGTACCGCCTCTCTGCTGAAAACGGCTGTAAGAATCTCCTAACTGATCGTAGCGGGCGCGTTTTTCCGGATTGCCCAATACCTGGTAAGCTTCGTTAATTTCTTTGAAACGTTCTTCTGCCCGTTTATCCCCGGGGTTGCGATCGGGATGGTACTGCAAGGCCAGTTTCCGGTAGGCTCGTTTTATTTCATCATCACTTGCTTTCCGGTCAACGCCTAAAATTTTATAATAATCTTTATATTCC
>JAAYXE010000079.1 GCA_012516075.1 Chloroflexota bacterium
GCGTGTAAGCAGCAGTCTCACCCCCGCCCGAGATCCCCTGCCAGGCAGCCACTTTAATATAGTAACTGCCGCTGCGTTTCAGTTCGTAGGTAAGCTGCGTTTCGGCTTCGACCAGGATCGAACGCCCGTCGGAGTCGAGCAGGAAGACGCTGGGCTGCAGGCTGGAATTGGCTGTGTTGACTTTTACTTCCACCAGATCGCCCACACGCCCGCTGAATTCGTAATAGTCGACATCGCCGTTGGGGCAGATGCGCTCGCTGAAGCTTTCGTTGTAGCGGATTACTACAGCCTGCTGGGGAGTGTCGCTGCCGTCCGCTTCGCAGGGGGGCGGGGCGGCGGTGATAGAGATATCATCGACGAACCAGCCGAGGTGCTTGTTGCGCAGCGCATCCAGAGTGGAGAAATAGAAGCGCAGGCGCACCGTTTTCCCGGCATATGCCTGCAGGCTGATGGCCGGGCTCTCCAGCCAGATGTTGGGCGGGTCGCCTTCGAGCTGGTAGAGATCTTCAAAGGGACCGCCGTCCACAGAAATTTGCACCCGGCGCTGGTCCCAGTGAGCAGTGCGGGTTTCGGTCTCGTAAAGCGACCAGAAGCGCAGGTAATACACCCCCTGCGCGGGGATCTGGATTGGCGGCGATGTCAGATAGCCGCTGTTCGGCTCGCCGGTATCATAATCTTTGCGGCCGGTGTCATACATCCAGCTGCAGCCCGCGCCCCCGCCGTTGTTTTCGGCATCGGTGAGGTCCCAGTAATTGCTGTTCGTCCAGCCGTCTTTTTTGCAGGTGTTGACATCGGTGCTGTAAGGCGCTTCCAGGTCCTGCCCGGCAAAAGAGCTCTGCGAGATCGAGAAGGTAAGGGCCGTGCTGAGATCCGAAACCTGTCCACCGGCCCCGCGCGCCTGCACCTGCCACTGGTAGCTGCCGGGCGCCAGTCCGCTGACGTGCCAGAAGGGTTCGTCCAGCCAGCCCGACTGCATGCTGGCTGTCCCGCTGATCAGCACCTGGAACTGAACGCCGCCTCCGGCATCGTACCAGGAGAAGGGTATCGTGGCGTCGGAAGGGTAGTTTATATTATTCGGCCAGACCGGCTGGGGTGTATGGGGTTTCTCGTCCAGCTTCCCCACCCGGACCGACGAAGCCGTCTTCGCACCGATGCGGTTGTCGGCCAGGCTGCTGTCACTCGTGGTGAAGGTCTCGCTGCGTCCGGTCAGGTCGCTGCCGTCGAACAGGGTGGCATACACGTCTGATCCAACCATCAGCGATGTGGTCTGGTCAGTGCCTACAGGGCCCAGCTTCGAAGCGCTGTGATCGCCTACCTCCAGCAGCACACAGCTGCCTGAATAGTCCACCTCGCTGAAGAGGGCGACCTGCAGGGGCCCGGGTACACAGGCCGGCGCTGTGTACCCGCCGCGAGGCACGTTTTTCGAGATGTAGGTTTCAGCAGTTTCGGTGCACACATCATCTTTCTTGCAGTACGGCCGGTCGTATTTGCTGCGCGGCCGGCCGCCGTTGATGCTTACGTCGTCGAAGACAATGTCAACCGACTGCCCCCAGTAGGAGGCCGGGTTGGTGTGCACCATGAAGTGCAGGTGATTGCCCGAACTTTTGCCGGTGTCGTCCGCCAGGCCGAGGAACTGTCCCTGGACGACGACGGCTCCCGGAACACGCAGGGCGGGGGGGATGCTGTCCTGCGCCAGGTGCAGGTAAAGCTGGTAGCTTACCGGGTTCGTCGTGCGGTCCTCCAGCACGATGTAGTTGCCCGGAGACGTCTCTGAGCCGTTTTCCTGGATCCAGCGTGCGCGCACCACGATCCCGGCTTTGGCGGCATGCACCGCGAACATGGGGCTCTTCCCACTCGAATCGTGCGGGGCAGCGAAGTCGAAGGAATAATGCGATTTGCCCGATGGATCGTAGCGGTCATGCTGCACGCTCTGAGTCAAGTAGAGCTTCTCACCCGCCGCCCAGGGCAGCAGGTAGCCCGTTAATGGCTTCGACGGCAGAGCTGCCTGGACCTGTGCTTCCAGCTGCAGCCAGCCCTCTTTTTCGGACTGCGGCAGGATTTCTTCCGGCACATTCAGCACGGCCTGCTGCCACCCGGGGTCGCCGGGCAGGATAGCGCGCCACCGGCCGTTCTCTTTGCGCACCACCGCCAGCCCTGGTTCAGCGGGGACGACCTCACCGGTTTCGGGGTCGACCGGGTTGAGCCAGGCGATGGCCCATTCTCCATCATCCTCAATGGCCAGGTTATCGACCTGCGTCTCGTAAAGGTGATAGGCGAGCAGGGATTCAGGCTGCCGCGCTACCGCCGCATAGATGGCTGCTTCGACCTGCTGCTGTTCGTTTTCCCCGGGAGAAGGGGTGGCGGCAGGTGAAAGGAAAGCCAGGCTGGGACAGAATGCGGAGAGAACCTGCAGGCAGATACCGGTTACCAGGATGAACAGCCATCGAAACTTCATGGATCGTTAACTCCTCAGACAGGTCGGGCCGGGGCCGGCTGAGTTTTCCCGGGCTGCTGTGGCCTGCGGATGGACGCTCAGGCGGTGAGTGGACTGCAGCGACCTGTGAATTTTTCAAACAGCACGTCCGGTCGGCAGAAGAAGAGCGATCCGGCTGGCTGTGGATCGCTCTTCCCTACCAGGGCAGGATTTGATTACCAGCCGGTCTGGTGACATGACTGTGGTTTTTATAACCGTGCAAGATGCATGCCCCGGCCGGGCATCAAAGACCGTACGGAATTACAATTTGGATTGCCTTTTACGCAATATTTAATTGTGTAATTGCATCATGAGGAGAACGATAACAGAATTTCCATGTTACAGGGGGGAACCCTTCGAATTTGTAGGGTGTCTATTCCCCCAGCACCCTCCACTGAATGGAACCATCCTTCACCAGCCACAGGTCCGTGGCGAAGCGTTCGATGAAATAGCGGTCGTGAACCACCGCCAGCACGGCGCCCTCGAAACCCGCCAGAGCCTGCTCGAAGCGGGCGCGCGAGGGGATATCCAGGTGGTTGATGGGTTCGTCGAGCAGCAAAAAGTTACAGCCCTGCACCACGAGCAGCGCCAGCGCCAGGCGGGCGCGCTCGCCGTAGCTCAGCTCCGCGGCCGGGCGCAGCGGATCATCCCCACTGAAGAGGAAATAATGCAGGAAGGAGCGCGCTTCGGTTTCGTTGAGGGGGGCGGATGACTGGACCATCTCCAGCGCGCTGCGCTCCGGATCGAGCAGTTCCTGTTCCTGGGCCATGTAGCCCATGCGCACACTGCTGCCCAGTTGAACCTGTCCGCTCAGGGGAGGGATCCGCCCGGCGACGGTGCGCAGCAGGGTGGTTTTGCCGCTGCCGTTGGGGCCGGTGAGCACCACACGCCGGCCGGCCCCGATCTGCAGATTGATATCCTGCAGCAGTGGGGGACGCCCCGCGTAGCCCACAGCAAGGTCCTGCAGCGTAAGCACCTGCTTCCCCAGGTGTGGGCTGCCTTCCTCGAGCGGGCCGGCGCCGAAATCGAGCTTCATCTGCCAGCCCGCCTTAGGTTTTTCGACGCGTTCGTCCGCTTCGAGATATCGCTCCAGCTTCTTCTCGCGAGCTTTTGCCTTTTTGGCCACTTTTTTGGCGATGCGGCGCACCCCCGGCTGGCGCGGCGTGGTGGTCTGCTCCACCCAGGAGGCCTGCTGTTTGGTGCGCGCGATGTCCTGCTTCATGCGGCGAATTTCATATTCCTGGTCCTTGTAGGCCTGCATGAGCTTCTCGCGCTCTTTCAACACCTGCTCGAAGTAATCGCTGTAGTTGCCGCTGTACTCGCGCAGCGTGTGGGTTTCGGGGTTTAGGTCCAGAATGCGCGTCACCGTGCGGTCGAGGAAGGTGCGGTCATGCGAGACGATCAGCGCCGCGCCGGGGAATTCCTGCAGCCAGTTCTCGAGCCACTCGAGCATTTCGATATCGAGGTGGTTGGTGGGCTCATCCAGCAGCAGCACCTGGGGGTCACCAAGCAGCACCAGTGCCAGGGCCAGGCGGGTTTTCTGGCCGCCGGAGAGGTGGGCGGCGCGCTGGTCCTGGGGGATGCCGCTTAATCCCAGGGCGTTCAGGATCGCTGCAGTCCGGCCGGGATCCTGTGAAGAGGTCTGCTCCAGGCGTCTCAGCGCTGCGTCATAGGCGTTCTGCAGGTCGGCGCGCTGCGGCTCCTCGACCAGGGCAGCCGCCAAGTGGGCAATCTCGGCCTCCAGCGCCTGAGGATCTCCCTGCGCCCGGGCCAGCAGATCGCCCAGACTGAGGTTCGGGTCGAACTCATAGCCCTGCGCCAGATAGCCCAGACGCAGGTCCCCGGGGGTGCGCGTCACCGTCCCGGAGTCGGGCTGCTCCTCACCGGCCAGGATGCGCAGAAGGGTGGTCTTTCCACTGCCGTTCGGTCCGATCAGGCCGGCCCGGTCGCCGGGGCGGATGGAGAACGATATATCTTTCAGTATCGGGTTTAACCCGTAAGATTTGGTGATCTGGTGTGCGGTCAGCATGAACAGGCTCCTGTAGAACGAAAAAACCGGGGCCAGCGCTCCCGGTTCTACACAAACAGCGGCCCGATCCCGAATACGGGATCCGGGCATCGATCAGGGGAGAGGCCCAAAACAGTCGTTATGATCTACAGGTTGTCCGTCATTCCCAGTGCTCCTTGTTCAAAGACCGGCCCACATTATAACATGCCGTTCCCAGCTGCTGTGCTGGCCAGAAGCGCTCTTGTTATAATACCGGGCAGTGAAGCGCTTCAGGCTGCTGTCCGTCCTTTTCACCCTCACCGGCCTGGCGCTGGCGGCTGTACTGCTGGCGCCTGTGATTGCGCGGGCCGAAGGCGTCGAGCGCCCGCTGTACCAGAACACCACCTATCCGGGGGCGGCGACCACCATGGCGCCGTTTAATCCCTACCCGGGCCCGGCAGCCACCACCGGTGCCCCCGGGACAGCGGTTCCCCCCACGCTGCCGTTCGTCACCCTGACCGCCTCGCCCACCCAGGGGCCCACCGATTTCGCCAGCCCCACTCCCGGGCCATCCCGCACGCCGCTGCCGACCCTGGAACCGGTGCCTTCCTTTGAAATCATCTTCCCCACAC
>JAAYXE010000080.1 GCA_012516075.1 Chloroflexota bacterium
AACCAGGGGGGCGTGTAAAGATCAGGATGGCCCGCAACTTATATTAAAGGAGAACTCCGATGAGTGTAACCACGATGAACGACACATCGTCCACCGGAACGGCGCAGAGACCGTTTTACGCCCTGCTGGTGGGCATCGACGAGTACAAACACCCCATGGTCAACGACCTGCGCGGCTGTGTCAACGACGTGCGCTCGGTGCAGGAGACCCTGGTGCGCCGCTTCGGGGTGCCCGAGGAGAACATCCTCACCCTGACGGACGCCCAGGCCACCCACCAGGCGATCAAAGACGCCTTCCGCACCCACCTGATCGACAGAGCCAGAGCCTGGGACGCCGCCGGCCGGCCCGGCGAGCCCCCTGCCTTCCTGTTCCACTACAGCGGGCACGGGTCGCAGGCCCTGGACGTGACGGGCACCGAGCCGGACGGGCTGGACGAGACCATCGTGCCGCACGACAGCCGCACAGAAGGGGTGTACGACATCAAAGACTGGGAGCTGGGTCTGCTGGCCGGCGAGCTGGCGGCGATCAGCGACAACGTGACCATCGTGCTGGACTCGTGCCACAGCGGATCGGGGCTGCGCGGGGAGGACCAGGCCCTGGCCCGGCGCATCCCGCCCGACCTGCGGCCGCAGCCCACGCAGCGCCCGCCCGAACAGCGCAGCACGCGCAGCCTGACCGGTCCCAGCGACTGGCTGGAAGGCGGGCATTATGTTCTCATCGCCGGCTGCCGCGACCGTGAGCTTTCGAACGAATATCTGCCGCGCGAAGGCAGCCGCACCGACTGGCAGGGCGCCATGACGTATTTCCTGGTGCGCGAACTGAACGCCCTGCCGCCCGGTCAGCCGGTGACCTATTCCGAGCTGCACCGCCGGGTGCGCCACCACGTGAACAGCGTGTACCCCCAGCAGACACCGCAGTGCGAGGGCGACCTGAACCGCGAGCTGTTCGGTGGGCTGCGCCCCGAATCCGAAGCGCTGTTCAACGTGGTAGACAGGTCCGAGGGGCTGGTGTGGATCGACGGCGGGCTGGTGCACGGGCTGACGACCGGCAGCCTGCTGAAGGTGTACCCCGAAGGGACGCGCCTGACCCGCGATGTGAAGCCCATCGCCACCTTAAAAATTGAAGAAGCGCGCGGCACGCGCAGCGGCTGCATCCCCACCGGCGGCGAGAGCATCCCCCTGCACAGCCGGGCGGCGGTGCACATGCTCAACCTGGGGAATATGCGCCGCAAAGTCGCCCTGGCCGTGGAAGACGGCGGCCTGCTCGAGGCCGTGATCGACCGCCTGTCCTCAGACGACATCCGCTCCTATGTGCAGGTGAGCGGCGAGGGGGCCGGGCTGCGGTTGGCGGAGGTCGAAGGCCGGCTGCAGCTTCAGGATGCCGCTGGCACCGTGCTGGCGGCCTATCCCCTGCCGCAAGATCCCCAGGCCCTGCCGGTCCTGCTGAACGAATTGGTGCGCGACCTGGCGCACATCGTGCGCTGCCAGAACGCGCTGGAGCTGGAGAACCGCTCTCCTGACTCAGAGCTGCAGGGCGCCCTGAAGCTGGCCCTGCGGCGTCTGGAGTTCGACCCCGACACCCAGGAGCCGCGCCCCGGCGAGGAGCTCCCCCTGGACGCCGGCGGCGAGCGCCTGGTGGAGACCGGCCAGGCGGTGGTGCTGGAGATCACCAACCAGTCCAGCCGGCCGCTGTACTTTGCCGTGTTCGACTTCCCCTACGACTGGGGTGTCTACCAGGTCTACCCGCAGGTGAGGGGCGCCCACGAAGCGCTCGAGCCCGGTAAGCCCTTCTACCTTGGCCTGGACCGCCAGCGCTCCCGGCAGCTGCGCGCCAGCCTGCCCGACCCGCAGGTGCTGGAGGCGCGCGAGGTGCTCAAGGTGATCGCCACGGTGGAGGATACCGATTTCGAAATCCTGCGCCAGGGGGCGCTGAAGAGCGCCTACCAGGTGCCCGATGTGCGCACGCGCGGCGGCGGCCCGCCCTCGGCCCTGGAGCAGCTCCTGCGCCAGGCCGCCGCAGGCGGCAGCCAGACGCGTCACTTCGGAGGGGCCGCCGCCCGGGTGGAGGACGACTGGACCACGGCATCCATCGAGGTGCATGTGGTGCGCGTCCCCGAGGAGGAGACGGCGCCGCTGGTGGAAGGCCAGCGCAGCAGCCTGCCCGGCTACCCGCTGGAGATCGAAGCTCCCCAGGGGTTCAGCGGGCGGGCGCGTGTGCTCACGCCGCGCCAGAGTGCCCGGGCGGCCGGCCTGCCCGGCGGACCGGGGCTCCAGCCGCCCCCCGGCCTGGCAGCACACAGCGACCTGTTCCAGCCCCTGGCCCTCAACCCGACACGCGCTTCCAACCCGGAGGCATCTGTGATCGAGATCCAGGCGGACGAGGCCGCACGCCAGGCGATCAGCCCGGAGAACCCGCTGCGCATCCACCTGCAGGGTGCGTCCACCCGGGACGGGCAGGCGCAGGGGATCCTGGCGGTGGCGTTTGACGGCGAGTTCTACCATCTGGTGGGCCGCAGCGGGGAGGATCCCTCGGTGGTGGAGGTCGAATGGCTGCCGGAGCCGGAGCCCGAGGAGCCGCAGCCCGGCAAGCGCGGACTGATCCGCACGGCGAAGCTGTACCTGTATAAGATCATGGGCTGGAGCGAGCCTTCGCTGGGGCTGCACAAAGCACGCTTCGTGCCTCTCGAACGGCTGACTGAAGACAACCCCGAGCCGGATGAGCGCAGCTACGAGCGCAAGGGAGGCGAGGTGCGCTACCGCCGGCTGCGCGCCGGAGAACTGAAGGCCGGACAGCGCGCCGCGCTGTTCATCCACGGCTTTACTTCCGATTCGCACTGGATGGTCGGCGGGCCGGCGCACCACCTGCAGGCGAGCGGGGCCGGCTACGACCACATCATGACGTTCAACTACGAATCGTTCAACACGCCGGTGGCCGAAAACGCCCAGACGCTGGCCAGCCTGCTGCGCGCTGCCGGCTTCGGCCCCGACGACGGGGTGACGCTCGATATCTATGCGCACAGCATGGGCACGCTGGTGACCCGCGCCCTGATCGAGCTGGCCGGCGGCGACGAGTTCGTCGACCGGGCCTTCCTGGCCGGCCCGCCGAACGAAGGCACACGCCTGGCCGAGCTCAAGCGCTTCATCCCCTGGATCGGGGCGATCATCCTCAACAACGTCACCCCCTCCCCGCCCACGGTGGTGGCCTCGTGGGTGCTCAAGAAGCTGGAGAGCGAGGCGGTGTCGATCGAGGACATCCGCCCGGGCTCGACGCTGCTCAAGCAGCTGAACACGAGCAGCAAGCCGGCGCAGGTGCCCTATTACATCCTGGCCGGGCGCAACCTGATATTGCCGGCGCAGGAGGAGGGCTTGAAGCGCCTGGCCCATAAGGTGGCCCAGGGCACCGACGCCATCCTGGACTTTGTCTTCAGCGACCAGAACGACCTGCTGCTCCCGGTCAGCAGCATGACCACCGTGCGCGGCGGCAAGTACCCGCTGGATAAGCTCAATGTGCAGGTGCTGCCGTGCAATCACTTCGGGTATTTTGATACGCCTGAGGCGCAGCAGAAGCTGGCGGCGTGGGTGAAGCCGGCAGATGCCGCCGCAGACACGCCGCCGGAGGCCGCCGCCCCCGGCGCCCCGGTCGCGCCCGAGCCGGTGTAGTGGGGGACGCGGAGAACGCAGAGGACGCGGAAGACAGGGATGTTTTTTGTGAACCATCGTGTCCATCTGAGATCACGGAATGAGATCTACCGGCGGTTTAAGCCGCGGCTGGAAAGGGCACAAAACCCGGCCTTCGCCGGGTTTCACCCTAACAGAGCCCTGCCTGCGCAGGGCTCTGTGCTCTCGAGATGTTCAGCTTTTGCTGCTGGTATTCGCATGTGGATGCATTGGCAGGCTGGTTAACGACTTTGACGGTTTTCGACCGGTACACACGAAACCCGCTGTCTCAAACAGCACGGAACACCTTATGCCCCGCAGAGCGGGGTGTTACTGGTTCCCACGGAGGACCGTGGGAACCAGAAAACAAAGACCCGGTCATCGCCGGGTTTAGAATTCCCCAAAGGGAATATTGCTTCTATACGAAAAAGAACGCCAGGATTATTTTTTCTCCATTCGTCATCAAACCAGCCCCACGAAGGTGGGCATTGCGCTCTTTACAGGTGCAGCTTCAGCTGCCAGTAACTGCACATGAAAAAACGGCAGCAGAAGAGCAGGTCTTCCTCTAAATCGCGCCCGGTAGAGGAAGGAAAAACCGGGTCCCACAGAGTGTCGGGACCCGGTTTTTCTGTCGACCGCTACAGGAACTTCTCTTTATACTGCCGCGCCTGCTCCAGGATGGCTTCCACGCCGGCCCGGCCCGCTTCCAGGGTGCCGTCCACAACGGTCACCGTGGGGATGATGCCCTTGCGCAGCGGTGTCTGCCAGGTGGGGTTGTAACCCAGTTCGTGCACACCGGTAGAACCCCGGCCGGGATCGCCCAGGCACAGGTGCCCGAAGCTGCGGCAGTACGTATCAAAGGCAGGGGGATAGGGCACATCGGGCCATGTCATGCAGCCGGATCTGTGCCCGCACTGCACCAGCGGTGTGACGGCGCCCATGGCGTCGTACCAGGCCTCACCGGCCACCAGCAGGTCATCGCGGCCGCTGCGCAGGCGGCGGACCAGTTCAGCCGTGCCCTCGTATACATGGAAGTTGGGGTCATTCCACCAGATGGCGGAGATGTCCAGAAATACGCCTTTAAACTGATAACGCTCGTGCAGGGACAGGATCTGCTCCACCAGGCGGTTCTGCCAGCCGGGCGCACCCGGGTTGACCATGGCGCCCCAGCCCAGGTCGTAATCGCGCGAACCGTCCCAATCGACACTGGATTCACAGCGGTTGCCGCTGGCCTGGATGCGCTGGGAGGGTGCGCCCCACTGTTCGAAACCGGGGCTGTTTTTATTCACCACGTTGATCCCAAACATGGGCATACAGGCAGCGCCGCGGCGCTGAATACCGTTCACCAGCGCGGCAAAGCCAGCCTCGCCGCCCATTCGTTCGTCGGGGCGGTAATCGCCGTACTGCCAGTAATAACGTCCTTCCCAGCCAGGCAGGTAGAAGATCGTATTTTCTGCCGGGAACTGTGTCGAGAACCAGTCCACCAGGTCCAGCGCCTGCGCGTAATCGTTGAAGATGTAGCCGGTGTAGTGCTGCATATGCAGGGCGACCACCAGAGCGGTGCGGCGTGCCCACGCGGGCACGTCCCTGCGGGTCTCCCAGGGGCGCAGGTTGTAGGCATTCTCTACCCACAGGGCGTGGCGGGCGTAAATGGTCTCGGGCTGCTCAACGGCACCGATCTCCCAGGCAGGCACGACAGTTTGTCTCTTCTGCCGTACAGCGTCTTCCTCCCAGATCAGCTCCACATCCATGCCATCACCGCGCGGCACCAGAGCGAAGCGCTTTTCGCGCACGTGATTGTCCAGCGAGCGCACATAGGGGCAGCGGCCGTCCGGGCCGGGGGTGAACACCAGCAGCGGGGTGAGCATCTCCTGCCAGGCCTCGGGGTAGTTGAGGATCAACCCGTCGTCGGGGATCGCCTCCAGCGGACCCGGGCGCAGGTTGAGTAGCCCCAGGCGCGGCCGGTCGTGCAGTGTCAGCTTGATGCAGCGGATTTTCTGGGTATGGCTGGCGCGCACTTCCACCTGCACGGATCCGTCCTGCGGGCTGCGGCGCAGGCGGCAGATGCATTCTCCTGGACTGCTCTCCTGCCCACCTGCCCAGGTCAGGCCGGCTGAACGAACTTCGAGCTCGTTTTCATTCAACTGCGCTTCGGCCAGCGGAGCCTGCAGACCGTAAACATTCTCGTACGTATAGATCCAGACAGAAAACGTCAGGTCATGAAAAGTGAAACGGGGATTGTCAAAGTGAAAGCTCAGATCCTGCATTCGTATCCTCAATGAAGCTGCTTGCGCAACCGGAGTCTGGCCCGACACAGCACAGGCCAGACTCCGGAGGTTGGGCCAGCGGGGGTACTCTAAAGCCGCGGCGATGTTCTCGCAGACGGTTTGAGCATATTCTTCATAGGTGATCTGGCCCAGCAGCCACTGGTCCATCGAGTTGTTAGCGAGCTGGTCCACCTGCTCGTAAAAGTCGTTATAAGGCGGTGTGGTGTAGTGATCGCTGGCTGCCAGGAAGGTTTCGATATCTTCAGGAGCGAATACCGAACTCAGGGTGCGGTTGATGAAGTCCTCGGCAGCCGGGCGGTAGAGGGGCATGCCGGCCACGCCGGTCTCCGCGGTGACAGCGAAGGCCTCAGGGCTGAGCAGAGCCTTGAGCGCTTTATAGGCTTCTTCGGGGTGCTTTGTGCCGCTCCACACCACCCAGTTGTCGATATAGTGAGTGGAAAGTGCTTCACCGCCGCTGCCGGCTGGCAGAGCCGCCACGCCAACCTCAAAGTCGCTGATGTTGAGCATGGCGTAGTTCATCCAGGTGCCGTCCACCAGCATGGCCAGTTTACCGTTGACGAACAGGTCGGCGGGGCTGATCACTGCGGGGACGGAAGTGGCAGGCACGTCGCTCTGCATCGAGCCGTCGGTATGGATCATTTCGTCGAACCAGCGGTAAACCTCCAGGCTTTCAGGCGAAGTCAGCGCACAGGTCCCATCGGGGTTGAATACGTTGTAACCGCCGTTCGTCTGCGAGTAGGCGCCGATGTAGGCCATGTAGGGCCCCTGGAAGAAGCCGTAGGTCTTCTCGATGCCTTCGCCGCTGACAAACTGGGCCGCTTTTTCACGGATCTCGGCGAAAGTGTTGGGGTTGTTCCAGTCGCCCGAGGGGGGCTCCACACCGGCCTGCTCGAAGAGTGATTTGTTGTAATACATCACCAGGAAATACACGCTGGCCGGGATGCCGTAATAGCGTTCGTTGATGTAAGAGGTGTTTTTGAACGGATCCTGGTAGAACTGGCTCATGTCCAGCTCGTTGTTGACGAACCCGGTCAGGTCGAGCACCTGCTCGTTCTTGACCAGGGTGGGGAACCAGGCCTGGGGGATAATGCCGATGTCGGGAGACTGGCCGGCCGCCATCTGGGAGGTAATTTTGGCGTAATACTCGGGCCAGGCGTTGGTGGCGGCAAGCTGCACCCGGATGGTGATGTTCTCGTCCGCCAGCAGTTTGTTGGCCTCCTCCACGGCAGCCTTCCACCCGGCGGTGGAGTCTTCAGTGCCGTTCAATGAGAGGATGATCTCGACCGGTTCACCGGCGGGAGCTTCCTGCCCGGCCGGTTCAGGTGCGCTGGTCGGTTCGGCCGGGGCAGCGGCTTCCGCAGTAGGTTTTTCCACGGCGGGCGCTTCACCTGCCGGTTTTTCTGTGGCTGGTGCCGGCGCCGCAGTGGGAGCGCAGGCTGCCAGAACCAGCGAGAGAACCAGGATCACAAAGGTGATGAGGGACAGCCTTTTCATTTTTCCTCCAATGTTGTAGATCGAATTGACTGGTTTCTGTTAGCGAAGTGAGAAATCCGTCTGGCGTATGGAAAGGCAAAGCAGGTCCGGATGAACTCCTTTCATTGAGCTGCGAGAAAGCAGCTCACATTTTCAACCCTGAAATGGTGGATACACCTTTGGAAAGCTGCTCCTGCCCCAGGAGGTAGAGGATCACGATCGGGAATACGGAGACAGCCGAGGCGGCCATAAACAGCCCCCACTGGGTGGTGTAGCGGCCGCGGAACCAGTTGAGGGCCAGGGGGAGGGTAAAGTTCGAATCGGTGCTCAGATAGATGAGGGGACCGAAGAAATCGTTCCAGCGCCCCAGGAAGAGTAGCAGGCCCAGGGTGATCAGGGCGGGCTTGATCATCGGCAGGACAATCTGAAAGAAAATCTGCCAGTGGCTGGCGCCGTCGATGCGGGCGGCTTCGATATAAGCCGTGGGGATGCCCGAGACGTACTGGCGCATGAGGAACACGCCGTAGGGGTTGAGCAGGGCCACCGGCAGGATGAGCGGCAGCAGAGTCTCCACCCAGCCCAGGCGGGCAACGATGACATAGACCGGGATCAGGGTGATCTGGGAGGGGATCATCAGCATGACCAGCAGCAGCCAGAAGTAGAAATTCTTGTGCTTAAACTCGATTTTTGCGAAGGCGTAGCCGGCCATGGAGCAGGTGAGCAGGCCGAGTAAGGTGGTGCTGACGGCCACGATGGTGCTGTTCAGGAAGGCGGTCAGCAGCAGGCTGCGGCCGTCCCAGGTTTCGACCTGAAAGACCTGGATGAAGTTCTCCAGGGTAGGGTCCTGCGGCAGTAGAGTGGGCGGGTACTTCATGATCTCGGCCGGTGTCTTGAGCGAGGTGACGATCATCCAGGCAAAGGGGATGATGATCGAGATCGACACAGCCATGAGCACCAGGTGGCGGGCAGTGTTCAGGAAAGGTTTTTGCAGTGAAAATTTCTGCATACCGGCCTCACTCGTCCATGTAATACACCCAGCGTTTGGACAGGCGGAAGTTGAGCCAGGTGATGAGGAACAGGATAATGAACAGGATCCAGCTCACCACAGCCGACTGCCCCATCTCGAAATAGGAGAAGGCGAGCTGGTAGATATACATCACCAGGGTGTAGGTGGACAGCAGCGGACCTCCCGTGCCGCCGGTGATGATGTATACCTCCCCGAAGATATTGAAGGAGCTGATGATAAACGTGGTGAGCAGAAAGAAGGTGGTGGGAGAGAGCAGGGGCAGTGTGATATAGCGAAACTCATCCCAGGAACTGGCGCCGTCGATGCGGGCAGCTTCGTAGAAGGATGCCGGGATCCCCTCCAGGCCGGCGCTGAAGATCAGGTAAGCATAGCCCAGATTCTGCCAGACGATGTAAGCGACGATGGCCACACGCGCCCAGGTTGGCTCGCGCAGCCACTCGGGACCTGCGATACCGACCACGCCCAGGATGGTGTTGATCAGGCCGACGCCGGGGGCGAGCATCCAGTACCACACCAGGCTGATGGCAGCCGAAGCCGTGACAAAGGGCAGGAAGAGCGAGGTTTTATAAAAGCGCTGCAGCCGGGTCGGCTTCTTGAGCAGCACGGCAACCAGCAGGCCGAGAAGCATGACGAGAGGGACAATGCCGGTGGTGAAAATGGTGGTGTTGGTCAGGGCGTGGGCGAGCAGGCCGTGGCGGTCGCGGAAGACTTCGCGGAAATTATCCAGCCCGGTGAACTGCATCGGGCGCATCATGTTCCAGTCGGCGAAGGCCAGCACCAGGGCGGTGAGCACAGGCAGCACGGCGAAGGTGAGGAAGCCAACCATCTGGGGCATGATGAAGAAGTAGCCCCACAGGTTCTCGCCTACAGCCGTAGAGAAGTGCGGGCGGGAGAAAGTCTGGCTGGAGAGGGATGAGAAGGCCTTTTTCAGGCGGGATAGAGGAGAGGGCTGCATGGGCTGCGGTTATCGGAACACGCTGTTCGATGTAAAACGATTTATATAAAACGTTTTACAGATTGTACTGCAAATCATCCAGGAGTCAAGGAATCAGATGTGCCAATCGGGGAGTTTTTTGGGTGATCTGGCCAGTTTGAGACCGAGATCAGGCTGTTGAGCACTGAATTTTCCCGCTTTTCACCCGGTTTACGCCATAAATCGCTCACTAAATGGTCTCCAGTACCTGCAGCTCACCTGCCTGCATAATGAAAACCTTTCTGAAGCCTTGCTCTTCTGGACGCTCTCCGTTAAAATAGGTTTGCTGTAAATCGTTTTATCCATCCCAAGCGCATCGCCCGTTTGAGAGGCCACATGTCCCGTCCCAAAAGCAGTGTCACCATCCTGGATGTCGCCCGGCTGGCCGGCGTCTCCCCTGCCTCGGTCTCGAAGGTGCTCAATGATCGCCCGGGGGTAAGCAAGAAAACCCGCAGTGCTGTCCTTGACGCGATCGAGAAGCTCAATTACCAGACCAACCACATCGCCCGCAGCCTGCGCATGAACCGCTCGTTCAGCGTCGGTGTGATTACCGACGATATCGAGGGCGTGTTTACGACCACTCTGGTGCGCGGCATCGAAGATTCGGTGCGCGAGTGGGGGATCAATGTGTTTCTCTGCAACTCTTACGGAAAAGTGGAGCTGGAGCGGGACAATATCGAAGCGCTGCTGGCTAAACAGGTCGACGGGTTGATACTGATGAACGGATTCAAAGTCACCGGCCGGGGCCTGCCGGCAGCCCCCACCGGGCACATTCCGGTGGTCTATCTCTACCAGTACAGCGACAGCCCCACCATCCCGGCTGTGATCCCCGACGACGTGCAGGGTGCACGCCTGGCGGTAGAGCACCTGACCAGCCTGGGCCACCGCCGCATCGGGGTGGTCGGCGGGCCGTTAAATTACGAGGCCGTCAATAAGCGCCTGGAAGGATACCGGCAGGTGCTGGATGAGCAGGGCATCGCGTTCGATCCCCACCTGGTGCTGTTCGGTGAGTGGACACAGGCGGAGGGCTACCGCCTGACGCGCCAGCTTCTGGAGCTGCCCGAGCCCCCTACGGCGATTTTCACCATGAGCGATTTGACCGCCATCGGGGTGGCGCATGCGATCGTGGAGAAAGGGCTGCGCATACCTGTTGATATTTCCCTGACGGGGTTCGACAACCGCTTTTTCTCGCGCAACCAGCTCCCCCCGCTGACCACGGTTGAGCTGCCGCTGTACGAGATGGGGAAGAAGGCCGGAGAGCTGCTGCACGCCAGCATCGCCGGGGAGGCGCCCCCGCCCCAGCGGCATGTGATCCCCTGCAGGCTTGTGCTGCGCGAATCCACCGCCCCACCGCGGAAGTAGAACAGTCAGATCGTGCCCCGAACGGCCAGGGGACCTGGAATCATTGAGTGCGAATGCGTGGAGATGCGCAGCAGTTCCCCCAATCCCAATAACTGGTAATTCTATTCCCCGGCGGCTGAGGGCCCGGGAAACGGGCTTCGGGCTGAAAAGAGCACGAAACCGGTCTTCGCCAGGTTTAGAATTCTCCCAGAGGCAGTATTGCTTACATTCGAAAAAGAACGCCAGGAACAAGATTAACCATCTGTCATCAAACCAGCCCCATGAAGGTGGGGCTTTGCGCTCTTTACAGGTACACCTTTAGCTGCTGACAGTCGCATGTGGATACATTGGCAGGCTGATAGCGACTTTGACGGTTTTCGACCGGATACACACACAACCCGCTGTCTCAAACAGCGCGGGACACCTGTCCGCCCCGCAGAGCGGGGTGTTACTGGTTCCCACGGAGACCGTGGGAACCAGAAAATAAAGACCCGGTTATCGCCGGGTTTAGAATTCCCCAAAGGGAATATTGCTTCTATGCGAAAAAGAACGCCAGGATTATTTTTTTCCCATTTATCATCAAATTATCATCAAATTATCATCAAACCAGTCCCACGAAGGTGGGGCTTTGCGCTCTTTACAGGTGCAGCTTCAGCTGCCGAATCTATGTAGTGAGAATCGGAGGACGCCGGGAGCGCAGACAGCCCGGTAGGCACCGCGCGAGTCGAGGGGCCCTACGCGCAGCGGATAGGCAGGTGATTAAGCAGAAGTGGTCCTGAACTAAACAGCCGTGCTCCTACCGGTCGGATGGGATAAGTTCGGGAGATTTATGATCGAGGTAATAATCCGTTCAATCCGTTATAAAAATCCGCTGTCACCCTCACCCTGACCCTCCCCCGCTGCGCAGACCTGCCTGCGGCAGGCTGCTTGCAGGGGAGGGAATTAAAATCCGTTCCTTCCGTTCTATCATCCGTTGTCAAATCCGCTGTCACCACCAGCCTGACCCTCTCACAGAGAAGGCTTTAAATTTGTGTATCATAGTAATCAATTCTGATTTTTTGGTATGCCAGAGACACGGCGATACAAATTTCCGCCCGCAGGCCGCTTCGACCGGGCTTGCGCAGCAAGCCGCTCCGCGTGCCTGCGGGCGGCAGGCGTGCCTGCAGGGGAGGGAACTAATATCCGTTCAATCCGTTCCCGAGCGACCGCAGGTCGCCATCCGTTGACCAACGTCAGGCGGCCGCAGAGAAATCTCTGCGGCCGCCTTTTCGCAGCGCTATCCGTTGAGGAGCGGATTAGCCAAACCGGGCGTAGTCGATCAGGTCGTTCAGCTTGCACGTGGCCAGACCGATGACGTGATCGCCCCCGCCGTAAAACAGGTAAACGGTGTCGTCCACCACCGGGTTGGCGCAGGAGAAGACCACATTGGGAATATCCCCGCGCAGCTCCCAGAGCTCCCGCGGCCCGAAGACCGGTCGAGCCGGGCGGTTGATCACCCGGGTGGGATCCTCCAGGTCAAGCAGGATCACACCTATATTATATACATGGTCAGGTCCGTAGGCATGGTTGAGCACCAGCCAGCCGTGCGGGGTTTCGATGGGGATGCCGTTGTTGCCAACGCTCTGGCTCTCCCAGTGGTTCTCCGCGCGCGGCCCGTAGATGGGCGCCATGAGCTCCTCGGGCCAGTGGATCAGGTCGTCGGAATAGGCAATCCAGACGTTCGGCCAGCGGCGGTGCAGGGCGGCAAATTTGCCGTTCAGGCGGCGCGGGAAGAGCAGGTGATCCTTGTTGTCCTCGCCGCGCACCAGCGGGCCCAGGCGCTCCCAGGTGAACAGGTTGGTGCTGCGGGCCACCATCGGAAGGATTCCGCCGCCGTAGTGCGTGGCGCTATCGGGATCGTGCGGGTGAGACGAGTAGGCCGTGTAGGTCATATAGAACACGCCCTCGATCTCCACCACGCGCGGATCCTCCACGCCGCGGTTCTCGAACTCGTCCTGGGGGGCGAGCACCGGCTGGCGGAAACGGTTCCAGTTGAGCCCGTCGGGGCTATAAGCATAACCGATTCTGCTCACCCAGTCCAGACCCTGAGCACGGTACCACATGTGAAACAGGCCGTCGCGGTAGATCACCGCCGGGTTGAAGACGTTGTACGTTTCCCAGTCCGATGTGGGATCGGGCAGCAGGATGGGGTTTGCCGGGTGACGTTGAAAGATTGGGACGCAGTCTTGAAAAAACATTCCTTTATGCACCAATTTGAGATGAGATTTGCAGGCGGTTGAGCACCGCCCGGTTGGCTGCGTTCCCAATCAGGCAGCCGCCGGTGGGAACGCTGACCAAAAATAACACCGTGCCGAGCAGCAGCAGCACCGCCAGCAGCAGGCCAAAGGCCAGCGTGTAGAGCGGGTGTTTACCGATCATCACCGCCGCGTTGCGCCAGGCGCTGCGCAGCGACGGGGTTTCCTGCTCGAAGAGGAAAGGCAGCGCGTAGAGCTGCAGCAGGATCCAGAAGACGGTCAGCGTAACATACAGGCCCTGGGCAAAGCGCACGGCAGGGGAGCTGCCCCCCAGCCCGGTGAGGCGGTAGTCCATCACCAGCACCAGCAGCACGAACAGGTTGACCAGTCCCCAGCGCAGGGCGACCGGCCAGTATGCGCGCACACCGAACCAGAAATCCTTATGGTCGGCCAGCTCGTCGTGCGCCCGGCGGTTGGTGTAATAGAACAGACCGAAGGTGGCGAAGGGAGCAGGCAGCACCAGCAGCATGCAGATCAGCCAGGCGAATGATACCACAGCCGTCGTCCACACGTCTTCCCACAGGTCGCTCAGGGCGTGTTTAAAGATCGAGATGAGATCCAGCATGAGCTGCTTGGGCCTGCCCTGCGGGCAGGCAGGTCAGTCCAGGGCCGCAGGAATCCTGTGCGCGTCGAGCTGACCTGCCCGCTGGCCGGGCTGTTATCCTTTCACTCCGGTGTACGCCACCCCTTCGATGTAGTACTTGCTGAAGAGGAAGAAGAGGATCAGCACGGGGATGGCGTTGAACATGGCGCCCACCAGGATGAGGTTCCACTGCGCTTTAAACTGCTGCTGGAAGATGCTCAGGGCCACGTTGAGCACCCATTTGTTGGGCGAGTTGAGGTACAGCAGGGGCGTGAGGAAGTTGTTCCACATGCCCTGGAACTGCAGGATAAAGACGGTGAGCAGCGCCGGCCGGGTGAGCGGCAGGATGATGTCTTTATAGATCTGCAGGCTGCTGGCCCCATCGATCAATGCGGCCTCTTCCAGGTCGCGCGGGATGGAGCGGAAGAACTGGGTAAGGATGAAGATAGCGTTAGCGCCCACCGCCCCGGGCAGTATCAGCGACCAGAATGTGTTTAGCAGGCGCAGTTTGCCCATGAGCACAAAGGCCGGGATGAGCGTCACCGCGCCGGGGATCATCATCGAGGCGAGCATGAAGGTGAAGAGCAGGTTTCGGCCGGGGAAGTTCAGGCGCGCGAAGGCGTAGGCGGCCATGGAGCCGAAGATCACCTGCAGGATGGCCACAGTAACAGACAGGAAGGCAGTGTTGAACAGCCACTGCGGGAACGTCCCTCCCTGGCCTACATCCGTGTTCCACAGCTCAACCCAGTTTTCCCAGCGCCATACGCGGGGGAAGAACTGGGGCGGATAGGCGACGATCTCGGCGTCGGTTTTGAAGGTGCCGATAAAGGCCAGGATGAACGGCGTGAACAGCACCAGGCCGATGAGGATGAGCACCAGGTAGCGGAGGGTGTGCTTGACGTAGTAGCTGGTTGGCCGCCGGTGGGCAGCCTGGTCTGCCCTCATTTGAACCTGTTGAGCGGTTGTTGCCATGGTTTACCTCCTAACGGTCCCTACCCGGTGGAGCCTGCCTGCACGCGTGGATCACGGCACAGGGGCTGCCGGGCAGGGCCAGGCCGGTTAGTAGATCTCGGTGCCGCGTTCCAGAAACCGGCGCTGGACGAAGGTGAACAGGAAAATGATCACCCCCAGGATGAAAGCCATCGCCGAGGCATAACCCATCTGGATGGGCCCCTGCTGGCCGAGCGCCTCACGGAAGATGAGGTACACCGGGGTCAGGGATGTGCCCAGCGGGCCGCCGCGGGTGGCCAGGTACACCTGGTCGAAGACCTGCAGCGCGCCGATCGTGCCCAGCACGACCACCAGCAGGATAATGGGGCGCAGGAGGGGCAGGGTGATCTTCCAGAACTGCTGCCAGCCGTTGGCGCCGTCGATCGCTGCGGCCTCGTACAGGGTGGGGTTGATATCCTGCAGGGCGGCCAGGAACATGATCATGAAGGTCGGCGCTGTGGTGAAGATGTTCTGCACCATGATGGCCATCCAGGCGATGCTTGGGCCGCGCAGGTACCACTGGCTGGAGGGGATATCGCCGCCGAAGGCCTGCACGATGAGCTGGATCAGGCCGCGCGGGTCGCCCAGCCAGTTGATGCCCTCCCATTCGATGCCGAAGATCCCCAGCACCAGGTCGAGGAAGTAGTTGAGGTAGCCGGTGCGCAGGTACAACCAGATGAAGATCAGAGTGATAACAACCGAAGAAGTCACGCTGGGTGCGTAGAAGATGGTGCGGAAGAACTGCTTGAACCGCATGGGGGTGTTGAGCAGCACCGCCAGAGCGATGGCGATCGCCGTCTGGAAGGTGACCACGATGACGGCGTACCAGAACACGTTGTAGAGCGACTGGATGAAATCGCGGGCTGTGGGATCGACCAGGCCGTTGAACGCACGGGCGTAGTTATCGAAGCCGATCCATTCGGGAGGGGTAAAAATGTCGTAGCGGGTGAAGGAGATGTAAAAAGCAAAAGCCATCACCCCGATGGTGAACGTCAGGGTGACCAGCAGGTACGGCGCCAGAAAGGCGTAGCCGGTGAGCATGTTCAGACGGCGCGCCCGGTGCGACCACACACTGCGGATGGCACGGGCAAAGAAAAAGGCTAAAACCGCCGAGAACACTGCGGCGGCGATCAGGAAGGGGATCGCGGTTGTCCGGACCTCTTGGAGATAGGTCTCAATGGTGCGCATCACCTGCGGGCCGCCGCGCGTGGGAGCGTTGAACAGGGCGATGACCATCAGCACCAGAAAGGTGACCAGAAACGCCAGCAGCGCTGGAACCAGGCCCGAACGACTGCTCTCCCGCGGTGCGGCGGGTGAAAACTGTTTGGCCATGCGTTCGTCTCCTTTCTACGCTTGAAAACGTACGAACCGGAGGAAGGCCGGACCGCCCGGCCAGAGGGAGTGCCTCCCCCGCCGGAGGCTGCCCGTGCGGGGGAGGCGCAGTGGAGAAGAAGAATTATCCGCCGCTGTCCAGCAGGGCCTGGGCTTCCTGGTTAGCCTGGTTGAAGGATTCTTCAACCGTCTGGTCGCCGAGGAAGACCCGGCTGAGAGCCTGCGAGACGATGTCGTTGATGCGGCCGGTGTTCGGGCCCCAGTAAGCGACGCGCGAGTCGGGCAGGCTGCCGCCGGCAGCAATGCGAGCGTCCTTATCGTTGATGATCAGGTCGGCCTGGCTGGGGTGCGTGCTGTAGGCGAACCCGGTCTCGACGATGGCGGCCTGGTTCTCCTCACCGGTGACGAAGAGGGTGAAGGCGGCCGCGGCGCGCGGGTACTGCGTGGCAGCGCTGACACCGATACCGTTGGTGAAGATCACATCGGCGCGGGTGACCGGGCCGGCGGGGATCAGCACGCTGTCCCACTCAACATCGGGGTAGTCCAGGTTCATGGTGTTGACCATCCAGCCGCCTTCGGTGGTCATGGCGACCAGCTCGCGGCCGATAGCCTCACCACACCAGGAGGCACCGACGTCGGCGGGGGTGACCAGGCTGCCCTCTTCGTACATCTCGGCGACGAAGGTGGCCATCTCGGTCACCTCGGGGGTGTTGAGGGTGGCGGTGGTCAGGTCGTCAGAGACGAAGGAGCCGCCGTTGGAGAAGACAAAGGGGGCGAAGCGAGCCCAGTCGGCGCCCATGCAGAAGCCGGCGTAGTTTCCGGCCTGAGCAATCTGGTTAGCAGCGGCGCGCATGTCTTCCCAGGTCCAGTCTTCGGTGGGCGGTTCCACGCCGGCATCCTCAAAGGCCTGCGGCAGGTAGATCAGGCCCAGGGTACCCCAGTCTTTCGGCAGGGCATAGACGGCATCATCGGTAGCGAAGATGGTGAAGAGCTGCGGGATGAAGTCGTCGCGGCTCACACCGGCTTCCTCCATGTAGGGGGTCAGGTCAAGGAGCTGGCCCGAGGGAGCGAAGGCGGTCATGAGCTGGTCGTCCACGTAGAACACGTCCGGAGCGGTGCCGGCCGCCATCTGGGCTTTCATCTTGTCCTGGAACTGATCGGGGACAGGGACATAGTCCACCGTGACCTCAGGGCAGACTTCGTTGAAGCGTGCGATGGAGTCGCGGTAGATCTGCTGCTCGGTGGTATCGCCCCAGCCGGAGAAGGTGATGGTGGCGCCTTCTTCAACTTCGATCGGGCAGCCGGAAGCAGCAGTTTCTTCGGTCTCAGCCGGCTCTTCGGCCTCTTCGGTCTCAGCCGGAGCCTCGGTCTCAGGAGCAGCCTCCGTGGGCTCTTCCATCACCTCGGTGGGCTCTTCCACGGCCTCGGTTTCCGGGGCAGCAGGCGGTTCAACGGCTTCGGTCGCCGGCGCCTGGGCACAGGCCGCCAGCACCATCGAAAGAACCATCAAAACAGAGATCAAAAGGGTCCATCTGCTTTTCATCTTTCTCACTCCTTGTCAAGAATCGAAATTCGAAAAAGGTTGGATGGTGATGTGTGTTTCTGCTGAGAAGCTTCTGCCAATAGAACCTCCTTTTGCCGCTGGAACGGGGGATGCTCGTTTCAGGGCAGTCTTAATGTTTGACCGCAGTCTGAGCCTCGAAGATCTGCCGGAGGGCCTGTTCGACCGACTTCCACTGCAGACCTTCCAGACTGTCGTAGGTAAGGTGGGCGATGCCGACCCGCTCGCGCGGGCCGAGGCCGACCGCCCACATACCAGCCGCCAGGGCCGCCTCAATGCCGGCACGCGCGTCTTCGAAGACCACGCAGTGCTCGGGGGAGGCGTTGAGGAGCGAGGCGGCGTGCAGGAACAGGTCGGGAGCAGGCTTGCTGCGCTCCACGCTGTACCCGTCGGCGACCTGGTCAATCAGATGGGCGATCCCCAGGCCGTCGATCACAGCCCGGGCGTTTTTGCTGGCCGAGCCGATGGCGATGCGCACACCGGCAGCGCGGACCTGCTCGAGGAACGCCAGCACCCCTGCGAGCAGGCTGTCGGGGTTGACGGAGGCGATCGATTCCACGTAGTAGCGGTTCTTGCGATCCATCATCTGCTGCAGCCTGTCTTCGGGGTAGACACGCCCGTTGAGCAGGCGCATGAGGGATTCGCGCCGGTCGACCCCGCGCAGCCGTTCGTTATCCTGGCGGGTGAACGGCAGGCCTTCTTCATCCGCCAGGCGCTTCCAGGCCTGGTAGTGGAGCTCGGAGGTGTCGGTGAGCACCCCGTCCAGGTCGAAAATGACGCCCTGAATGGGGAGGGCCGGGCGGAGCATCCGGGCATGGGCCACCTGCTCTCCGGATTTCTGCTCCGTTTGCGGGCGCAGGTCGAAGTCGTAGCTGCGGCCCTGATACTGGATGCGGAACACCAGGCGGCTCCAGCCTGCGGGCAGCGCAGGGTTCACCTGCGGGCCCTGCGGACCGAGGGTCAGCCCGCCGAAGCCGAGCACGGCCGCCTGCCACAGCCCGCCGTGGGTGGCAATATGGATGCCGTCGCGGGTGTTGCCGCGCGCATCCTGCAGGTCGGTGCGGGCAGCGTGGATGAAATGCTGGTAGGCAGCCTGCAGATCGCCCAGGCGGGCCGCCAGCAGAGCCTGGATGGCCGGCCCGAGCGAAGAGCCCAGGGAGAGATCGGTGAGGGGGGTGTAGTAATCCCAGTTGGCCCTGAGTTCTTCAAGCGAGAACTCATCAGCCAGCAGGTGGAAGAACATGAGCACATCGGGCTGCTTGATGATCTGCGTCTCCTGCACACCCTCGATGCCCAGCAGGGCCTGGAAGGAACGGCTGCGCGGTTCGTAATCCTGCTGGTTGATGTGCTTGAGCTTGAAATAACCCTCAAACTGCTCGAAAATGCCGCGCTGGGGGTCGAAGCCCAGGTACATGCGGTCGATCACGTCCTGCCAGTGCTCGAGCACCTCCGGCGTGATCTCGAGGGCCTGCTTCAGGTGCTGCGCGGCATCGGGATGCTGCTCCTGCAGCCAGGCGAGCACTTCCTGGGCGGCGCGCAGGTTCCAGCGCGCCATGATGTTGGTAAAGGCGTTGTTGGACACGTGATCATGGTATTCATCGGGCCCGATCACGTTGCTGATTTCGTAGCGCCCGCGCTCCTGGTTCCACTCGGCGCGCGAACCCCAGAAGCGGGCGGTATCGAGCACGATTTCGGCGCCGTAGAGGCGCATGAATTCATGGTCGCCGCTGACTTTCCAGTACTGCATGACGGCGTAGGCCACGTCGGCCGAGATGTGGATCTCGATATCGCCCGGCCAGATGCGCACCAGGTCCTGCCCGTTGGGGCCGATCACCCAGCGAGGCGTGGTCTCATCGCCGGTGGTGGCACTCTCCCAGGCGTACATGGCGCCCTGGTAGCCGTTCTCGCGCGCTTTGCGGCGCGCCCCGGGCAGGGTGTGGTAGCGGTAGAGCAGCAGGTTGCGGGCCAGGTGCGGGCTGGTGTAGGTAAAGAAAGGCAGGACGAAGATCTCGGTATCCCAGAAGACGTGGCCGCGGTAGCCAAAGCCGGTGAGCGACTTGGCCGGGATGCTGACGCGGTCGTCGCGGCGGGGGACGGCGATGAGCAGCTGGAACAGGCTGTAGCGCAGCGAGATATCGGCCTCAAAATCGCCCTCGATGGTGATGTTGCAGCGCTCCCACTCCTGGTCCCAGGCCTGGCGGTGGGCGGCGAAGAGGGAGTCGTAGCCAGCCTGGACGGCCTGCGCCAGGCCCTGCCCGGCGCTCTCGCGCGGGTTGTCGCTCTCGCGGCTGGAGTAGGCACAGACCAGCTTCTCAATCTGCTGGGGCTGGTCGGGGAGACCGTGCAGGCGGGCCACCAGGGTGGGCAGGCCGCGTGTGTCCCAGTAGGTGTAGCCCACCTCGCTCCCGGCGTTGAGGTGGAAGGCTTCGCACAGCTCGATCTCGCTTTTCAGCGTGCGCAGCGTGAGGTAGGCGCTCTGCGGGTCGATGCGCCCCTGCGAGACGGGCTTCCAGTGCAGCATGCCTTCGTTGTGGATGAAGGCCGAGAGGCCGGCGCGGATTTCGATCTCGCCAGACCAGTTGAGCGGGGTCACTCGCAGCCGCACCCCCAGCACGTGCTGGTCGGCCAGGCTGGCGAAGCGCTCGAACTCCAGCCGGGACTGCTTTCCGGCGGGGCTTTCCCAGACGATGGTGCGCAGCAGGGTGGCGCTGCGCATGTCGAGCGTGCGGCGGAATTCCAGCAGTTTGCCGCTGTCCAGGTTGAAGCGCTCGCCGTCGAGCAGCACATCCAGCGAGGTCCAGTCGGGGGTGTTGGCGAGCTCGGTGTATACGACCGGCGCGTCGTCGAAGATGCCGTTGATCAGCGTAACGGCCTGGTCGTTGGGGTAACCTTCTTCGAAGGTGCCGCGCGTGCCCAGGTAGCCGTTACCAATCGAGAATACCGTCTCACGGGCGCGCTGGCCGGCGGGGTCGAACTCTGTTTCAACAATCTGCCAGGGGTTGGTCTGGTTTTCGATCGAAATCATTCTCCATGCTCCATGAACCTGTTTCCCCATTGGATGGTTCGGGATCACGGGTTCAGGGTTTTAGTTTGGATTGTTAGACTGCCCGCAGAAACCCTGGCTGGACTGGCGCACCACCAGGGTGGGCTCCAGGAGGAGCGAGGTCTGCGGGCTGGTTTTTTCCTCCAGAAGATCGAGCAACAGGGACATGACGCGCTGGCCAACATCCCAGATCGGCTGGCGGACAGTGGTGAGGGAGGGATAGAAGTACTGGGTGAGGGGCATATCGTCGAAGCCGGTCACCGCCAGCTCCGGCCCGACGCGCACCCCTTTTTCGCGGGCGGCATGCAGGGCGCCGATGGCCATCAGGTCGTTGAAACACACGAGGGCGGTGGGATGCTCACCAGGAGGGCAGTCCAGCCACGCCGAGGTGACCTGGTAGCCGAACTGGACGATGCCTTCGCCGTGGGCCACCCACTCGTCGTACAGGGGGATGCCCAGCTCGCTCAGGCGGCTGCAGATGCCTTCCATGCGGTTCTGGCCCACGCGCGAATCCTGCGGCCAGGCGAGCACGCCGATGCGGCGGTGGCCCTGCTCGACCAGGTGGTCGATCACCTTGCGCATCCCGGCGCAGCCGTCCACGTCCACATAGGGGAACTCGAAGCCGGGGCGAGAGCGTCCGAAAGCGACGAAGGGGAAGTTGCGCTCCTTGAGGAATTCCACACGCGGATCGTTGTACTCGACCGAGTAAAGTACGAACCCGTCGACGCGGTTGGTGTCGATCAGCTCGCGGTAGCCGGAGATCCAGGCGCCGCCGGGGTGGTGAGGGAAGGCGAGCATGTGGTAGCCGGCGCTTTCGGCGGCGGTGGCCATGCTCTGGATGAACTGGTCGAGGATGCTGTTGGACAGCCCGCGGGGTGCGGGCTCCCAGGAGAAGCCGATCATGTAGCTGCGCTGGGAGCGCAGGCTGCGGGCAATCAGGTTGGGGCGGTATCCGAGTTCGCGCACCGACTGCCAGATGCGCTCTTCTTTCTCTTTGGAAATACGGACCTTACGGTTGATCACCTTGGAAACCGTCTGATAACTGACCCCCGCATGAGCTGCGACTTCCTTGAGCGTTACTTTCCTGGCCATGTGATGCACACCCGTGAAGAAAGAAGACAGATCGTCGCTATGCGAACGTTCGCATAACTAATATATAATCCGGAAAAGAAAGATTGTCAAGAGAAGAGGTACAGGATTTATGAATAAAGGTGATTTGTGCGCTATTTGGGACAGGGGACGCGGATGCAGCGGAAAACGCGGATATTTTTTAAGATGCGCAGCATAACCCGCGCAGCTTAACTCGTTCCCCAAGCTACGCGTGGGCACCAGTAGTGCATCTTTTACAAAAGAAGCCCTGCCTGTGCAGGGCTTCGTGCTCTTCAAAGGTGCAGCTTTAGCTGCCAGAGAACTATAGTTACTTCTCCTGGCCGCACCGCGGCCGCCACAGGTGGACCGATCAGCCCGGGTCAACTGGCCGCCCCGCGGAGCGGGGCATTCGCCGGCTCCCACGCAGAGCGGCATGGTTCCCTTGCTCGGGAGCCAGAAATTTTATCGTCCATACGGGCGGGTCTGAGACACGCCTGTATGAGCCGCCCCTGACCTGAACAGCGGTCGCCTCATAGGAAAGGGGGGACATCATCCGTGAAATCCGTTATTGAGCAACCGAATTTAGTCATCCGCTGTCAGACCTCTACCCTTACCCTCTTTCAAGCGCAGGTTTTTAATTTCATCATGGCTGCCAGGCATCTGAATGCCGCATCCAGGCATCCTGAGCGGAGCCCGGCATGGGAACCATGCCAGGGCGCAGTCGAAGGGCGTCTGGGTGCGGCATTTATTACCCGTTTGCCGCTCACAGGGGAGGGCCATTCAGGTAACTCATTCCCACGCTCCGCGTGGGAATGGAAGACAAACCCGCCCGCTCGCGGGTGGGTTTGTTTGGCCGCTCCGCGGCCACCGCAGATGGACCGGTCAGCCTGGATCAACAGGCCGCTCCGACCGATGCTCCGGGTGCCCGGGTGGCGGCTAATTCGCCCGCAGGCCGCTTCGACCGGGCTTGCGCAGCATGCCGCTCCGCGCGCCTGCGGGCGGAAGTCTGTATCGCCATGTCAATGGCATACCATAATACAAGAATTGACTGCCAGGAGACAAAAATTTACAACCTATCTCTTTGAGATCCTTACGTTCCCCCCTTTTGGCGGCTATTCGTTTATGCCGCTCACAGGGGAGGGCTATTATTGACTATGCGCAGGGAAGGATCACAGCACGTGCAGTTCGTGCAGGCAGCTCACCAGCTCATCCCTGCTGCGCACGCCAAACAGGCGCTGCATGCGGTTGAGGTGATAGCGGACTGCCGTGGTGCTCAGGTTGAGCTGCGCGGCGATGCGGGCATCGTTCGCTCCCACTGCGGCGAGCCGGGCGATCTCGCGCTGCCGCGGCGACAGGCGCAGCCAGACGCGCCGGCCCTTCCCCTGTTCCTGGCAGTAGGCTCGCAGGAAGTCCAGCAGCGCCTGGTAGAGCTCGGCTTCGTCCACCCTGCAGGCACGCACCACTTCCAGCGCGGCCCGGCGCACCGCCAGCAGGCGCTCCAGGCCGGCCCGGTCAGGGGGATCCATCTTACTCCTCCGTGTCAGCACAGCAGTTCTCCGGATTATTGGCTATGCGCAGGGCATTCAGGGATCGCCATCCGGCTCCCTGTACATCCGCCTGCGGAAGCGCCGCAGGCGCTCGCAGGGCGGGTTCAACACCTGCCTCCGGCGGCGCAGCACCACACGGTGCACCTGCCCCGTGGACTGGTCGAGCAGTTCCGTGCCCGGGTAGAAGCTCCCCATGCGCAGCCCGTAGTGCACCTCGCTCAGGTTGAGCTCCGCCCCGGGCGCCAGAGGATAAGGACCCGGATCGTGCAGCAGCACGAAGTTCACCCGGGCCGGCCCGGTTTCGGGCTGCTCGTGCTCGGGAGAAGGGTCCATCTGCGGCCTCTACCCTGCACACATCAAGCCGGCCTCTCCACCGGCAGCCGCTCCGTCACCGCGATGCCCGGCTCAAAAGGCTCCAGCTCTGCGTCTGCAGCGAGCACGATGCGCACCCGTGCCCGGCGGGCGGTGAACCCCACCAGACGGCCGGCGATCAGGCTGCCGAAGCGGTCCTCCGCAGCATCGCGCAGTTGCGGGGTGGGCGCGCTGAAGGTGAACGTGCAGGCCCCGGGGTCGAAGCGCCTCAGTTCCAGGCAGCCCAGCCACTCGCGCGGCCGGCGGCTGCACAGCTCAGACATCAGCTCGGCGCGGAGCTCATCCCAGGCCTGGGCGGCGGTCTGCTGTGCGCCGGGTCGTACGGGCAGGTCGAGCGAGGGATCGCGCGGCGGTTCGGGGAGAGGATCTTCTGGCGGCTCGCCGGGCTCGTCCACGGCGGGGGGTTCCTCGCCGCCGCCATCCTCGAGCAGGGCGCCCAGGCCGGCGCGCAGCAGGAAATCCCGCGGCAGGTACTTCCAGGGGGCAGAGGCGTAGGGCTCGCGCGGCAGGTAACCCCTGACCCAGTTGGTGTAGATCACGCGCGCCGGGTGGTGCAGGCTGCGCCGGTTGCGGTAAGCCTCGGCCAGGCAGCCCAGCAGGCGGTGCACGTCGCGGTAGCGCTCGGCCGGGCCGAAGATCGACTCGCCGAAGAGCTCGCCGGCCGCCTGCAGGATGCGCTCCACGGCCGCCGGGCTGTCGTCCAGGCCGGGGAGCGATGGATCCGGAAGGGCCGCGGACGCGGGCTGCTCGCCGGGAGAGGCCTCCGGGGCCGGGGCGGTGCTGCCCGGAGGATCGTCCGGGGAAATTTGTGCCGGAGAGCCGCGCGCCTGCTGCTCCGGTGATGCGGCGAGCGCTGAAGTGCCCGCGTCCGCCGTCTCCACCGGCGGTTCCGGGACCGGGTCTGCCGGAGGAGCGGTCAGACCGGCGCTTTGAGCTTCCGGAGGTGCGCCGTTTTCGGGTTCTGGCAGGGATTCTGGGGAGTCCTGACTCTCTGGATCTGAAAAAAGAGAAAAATCTTCTTCTCTTTCTTCTTTGCTTTCCGGAGGACCTAAAGAGGAGTCTGAAGAAGTTAAGTCAGAAGATTCTTCTTTAAAGAGAGAGTCTTTAACTTCTTCTTTAAATAAAGAATCCTTAACT
>JAAYXE010000081.1 GCA_012516075.1 Chloroflexota bacterium
CAGCGGCACGGGCAACCCGCTCTACCTGTACGCCGGAGCGGCCTCCGACAACAACGCCTTCCTCTTCTTTGAAGGCGCCTGGAACGTGCTGCAGCCCAAGATCGCCGACGGCACCTTCTACATCGTCAACTCCAGCGAAGCTGTCGCCCTGCAGGACAAGGCGGAGCTGACCCGCGAGGAGATGGGCCGCATCATCGGCCAGATCACCACCGAGTGGGACTTCAACGTCGCCAAGAACCTGGCCGAGGCCAACCTGACCGCTGCCAGCGCCGACGACAAGGGTGACGTGTTCATCCTGGCCCCCAACGACGGCACCGCACGGGCTATCGCCGACGCCTTCGCCGCCGATGCGGACATCACCAGCTACGTGGTCACCGGCCAGGATGCGGAGATCGCCTCCGTGCAGTACATCATCGACGGCAAGCAGTCGATGACCGTGCTCAAGGACGTGCGCACGCTGGTCAATGACGCCATCGAGGCGGCCATCGCCTTCCTGGAAGGCCGTGAGCCGGAAGCCACCCACACCTACAACAACGGCGTGAAAGACGTCCCGGCCAAGCCCTCCGCAGTGATCGCTGTCGACCGGGAGAACGTCGTCGAGGCCATCATCGACTCCGGCTACTGGCCTGCTGACGAGTTCACCGGGTTGGATCAGTAACCATTTGATGTAATAATGAGAGGAATAGTGATGGGCATCCCGTCACTATTCCTCTCTTCCTGCCCGGGAACTCTCCGCGAGCAGGGTTTAGAAGGCAGAAAATTATCGGATAGAAGGAAACCCTCATGCCCCAACCTGTAGATTCCGTACCGGTTGTCGAAATGCGCAATATCAAGAAGAGCTTTGGCGCAGTCCAGGCTCTACGCGGCGTGGACCTCGTGTTGAACAAGAATGAGGTCCTGGGCCTGGTAGGCGACAACGCCGCCGGCAAATCCACCTTGATGAAAGTGCTCAGCGGCGCCTATATCCCTGATGAAGGCGAAATCCTGATCGAAGGCCAGCCGGTACACTTTTCCAACCCCATGGATGCACGCCGCATGGGGATTGAGATGGTGTACCAGGATTATGCGCTCGCCAATAACCTCGATGTGTCTGCCAACGTATTCCTCGGACGTGAGGTGGTTAAGTACAGAGTGGGCCCCTTCCAGGTGATGGACTATCACCAGATGGAGGAAGAAACCCGGGAGCTGCTCACCCGCCTGAACATTCGCCTCCCTTCGGTGAAGCAAAAGGTGGAGCGGCTGTCTGGAGGCCAGCGGCAGGCGGTGGCGATTGCCCGCGCAACGGCCTTCAACGCCAAGGTGATTATCATGGATGAGCCGACCGCCGCTCTGAGCGTTGCTTCCACCCAGCAGGTTCTTGACCTGATACAGGAACTGAAAGATCAGGGTGCTTCGATCATCATCATCAGTCACCGCCTGGAAGATATTTTCCAGGTTGGCGACCGGATGATCGTCCTCCGCCAGGGGCGTAAAGTATGCGACACCCCGGTGAGCGGCGACCTGCACAATTTCCGCGAACAGGTAGTTGCCTACATGATTGGAGCTCGAGATGATTTTGCCGCAAAAGCAACCGCTTGACAGACAGGAGCAGTTCTCCGTACCCCTGGTTACTGAACTGTATTATTACTTGCGCGAGAACATCCGCGAATACGCGATGTTCATTGCCCTGTTTGTTATTATGGGTATCTTTGCCATCGCTACGAATGGCCTCTTTATCTCCTCGCGCAATCTGGTAAACCTGCTGAATCAAACCGGTTATATCGCCGTCCTGGCGATCGGAATGACCCTGGTGATCGTCATCCGGCATATCGACCTGTCAGTCGGTTTTCTGGCCGGCTTCCTGGGCGCGGTCGCGGCGACGGCAATGACAGCCTGGAACTTACCCGTTTACGCCGTGATTCCGATGGTTCTTGGAATGGGCATTGTAGCAGGCCTGATCAATTCTTTCCTGGTAGCGAATCTGGGCATCCCTGCCTTTGTGGCCACGCTCGCTGGATGGCTGGGTTACAGAGGCGCTTTACAACTGCTGACCCGGGCGACAGGCACGATCATTATCCGTGATGAGATCTTCAATGACATCGGCAACGGCTTCATCCCGGATATCCCTGATATCGGTATCCTCTCCGGAATGCACAGAGCAACACTCATCCTGGGACTGCTGGCTATTGCCATCTATCTTGCCAGCGAAATCCGGTCACGCTTGCGGTCGTCGAACAACGGCATTCCACAATCGTCGCTTACAGTTTTTATCTTAAAGCTGGTCCTGATTACCGCACTGATTGGCGGTACAACATGGATCCTGTCCGGATACCGGGGGCTGTCCTGGACCGCGGTCATCGTGCTGGTCGTTGTGGGGTTTTATCATTTCATTACGACCAGAACGGTTCTCGGCAGGCACATTTATGCCGTCGGCGGAAACCCTGAGGCTGCAGAATTGAGTGGTATCAGCGTCAAGAAGATCACCCACGTTGTTTTTGCATCCATGGGCATGCTGTCAGCCCTCTCGGGAATCCTCTACGCTTCTCGCCTGCGCTCCGCCACGACCACTGCGGGAACCCTGTTCGAACTGGACGCCATCGCCGCGGCCTACGTTGGCGGCGTCTCGGCTGCTGGCGGCGTGGGCCGGGTTTTAGGTTCACTGGTTGGCGCCCTGGTGATGACCTCGCTGACCAGCGGAATGAACCTGATGGGCATCGATATCTCTTACCAGTATATCGTTCGTGCGCTGGTTCTGGCCGCTGCCGTGATTTTTGACGTTGCGACCCGCCAGAAAGTAAAATAGAGAGCGACAAAAACGAATGGAAATAAAACGCCCGGAAACCTTTGTTCCGGGCGTTCTATTATTAATCAAATCTTTCTGAGGAAGCAGCGGATTCACATCCTGGGCTGAGGGGCATCCAGCACTGCTTCCACCGTATCTTTCACCAGATTTGTCCGATTTCATACTTGACCGCTTCCTTATTAAAGTCTAAAATAAAATTTAGA
>JAAYXE010000082.1 GCA_012516075.1 Chloroflexota bacterium
CCACACGCGGCACCCCGGCAGCTTATTCTTCCGGCACCCGGCCGGCTTCGCTGCCCCCCATCCGCCGTCCACCACCCACGATCCCCGGTCCATCTGCAGCGCGCGCTCAGGCCGGACAGGCGGCCGGCGCCCCGCCGCGCTATCCGCCGCCGCCCGCACGCCGGGCTGCCCAACCGCGCGATTTCAGCCGCAGCCTGGGCTGCCTGCTGCGCTTTGCCCTGCTCTCGATCTTCGGTCTGGTGCTGGTGGCGCTGTGCGGCGTTTCCATCCTGCTGTACCAGTATTACAGCATTGCCCGCACCCTGCCCGACATCGACGACCTGCGCAACCGCGCCTCTCAGTTTGAGACCACGCGCATCCTTGATCGCAACGGCGACCTGCTTTACGAGATCTTCGATCCCAACGCCGGGCGGCGCACCTACGTACCCCTGGAGAACATATCTCCTTACCTGGTGGCTGCCACTATCGCCACCGAGGATAAGGAATTCTATAACCACCCGGGCGTCGACCTGATTGCCATTCTGCGCGCCGCATGGCAGAACTACAGCGCCGGCGAGACGGTTTCCGGCGCCTCGACCATCACCCAGCAGCTCGCCCGCAACCTGCTCTTCTCTCCCGAAGAGCGCTATGAACAGACTTACGAGCGCAAGGTGCGTGAGGCCATCCTGGCCACGGAAATCACCCGCCGCTACTCAAAAGACGAGATCCTCGAGCTGTACCTGAACGAGAACTACTACGGCAACCTGGCCTACGGCGTGGAAGCGGCCGCCGAAACCTATTTCGGCACCACCGCCGATAAGCTCACCCTGGGGCAGGCGGCCTTCCTGGCCGGCCTGCAGCAGGCGCCCTCGGTGTACGATATTTACACCAACCGCGAGCTCACGCTGCGCCGTATGGAAGACGTGCTGGTGCTGATGTTTGAAGCCAGTCAGGAACAGGGCTGCATCTACGTTAGCAACAGCCCGCAGCCGGTCTGTCTCGACCCGGTTGCGGTGACCCAGGCGGCTCAGGAGATCCGCAACTACGAGTTCAAGCCGCCCGTGGTGGAGATGAACTACCCCCACTGGGTCACCTATGTGCGCGCCCTGCTGGAAAGCCAGTTCGACGCCGAGACCATCTATCGTTCTGGGTTTACCGTTTACACCACCCTCGACCCTGCGCTGCAGGACCTTGCCGAACAGATCGTCGCCGAGCAGGTGGCTGCCCTGGCGGATCGCAACGCCACGGATGGGGCGCTGGTTGCCATCAAGCCCAACACCGGCGAGATCCTGGCTATGGTGGGTTCGGCGGACTTCTACAACGAGGCGATCTCTGGTCAGGTCAACATGGCCATCAGCCCGCGCCAGCCGGGCTCGGCGATCAAGCCGCTCACCTATCTGGCGGCTTTCGAGAAGGGCTGGACCCCGGCGACCCTGATCTGGGACGTGCCCTCGGAGTTCCCGCCTTCCGGGCGTGCGGATGACACCCGCCCGCCTTATGAGCCGGTCAATTACGACGGGCGCTTCCACGGCCCGGTGACCGTGCGCTCCGCGCTGGCGAACTCCTATAACATTCCGGCTGTCAAGACGCTGGCCTTTGTCGGCCTGTATGACGACCCGTCCACCCCTCAGGAAGACGGTTTCCTGGAACTGGCGCGCCGGATGGGCATCACCACCCTGAACCGCGACGATTACGGCCTGTCGCTCACCCTGGGCGGCGGGGACGTATCGCTGCTGGAGCTGACCGGCGCTTACGCCACGCTCGCCAATTACGGGCGGCGCGTGCCGCCGGTGGCGATTACGCGCATCCTGGATCACAACGGCAATGTGGTCTACGATTACCAGCAGCCGGCCGGCGAACAGGTGGTGCGCGCCGAGCACGCCTACCTGATCACATCCATCCTGTCGGATAACCAGGCGCGCACGCCTGCTTTTGGATCCGATTCGGTGCTCAACCTGCCCTTCGCGGCTGCGGTGAAAACCGGCACGACCAACGATTTCCGCGACAACCTGACCGTGGGCTACACCCCCGATCTGGCGGTTGGCGTGTGGGTGGGCAACGCCGACTATACCCCCATGCAGAACACCAGCGGCCTGACGGGCGCCGCGCCGATCTGGTCGCAGTTTATGCAGCAGGCCGCTCCGGCGGTCGCCGGAGGGACGCCGAGCCCCTTCACACGGCCCGCCGGCATCGTCGAATACGCCGTCTGCGCCATCTCCGGAACCCTGCCTTCGGAGTGGTGTCCCAGCCAGCGCACCGAAATCTTCGCTGCCGACCAGCCACCGCTGCCCAAAGAAGAGGATCTGTGGCAGGAAGTTGAGATGGACACCTGGACGGCTCTGAAAGCCTCCCGTGAATGCTCCGACTTTACGGATGAACGCTTCGTGCTCAACGTCAGCGACCCCTTCGCTCGCGAGTGGCTCCTTGAAGAAGCGGCGGGACAGGCCTGGGCCGAGCAGCACGGTTTTGACGACGAGATTACCTTCGCACCGGAGCGTGAGTGCCGTGCCGACGATCCGCGCCCGATCCTGGAGATCACCTCGCCGCGCGATGGAGCGCGAATCCGCGAAGGTGAGCTGGAGATTCGCGGCGTCGCCGATGCGACCAACTGGTTCGAGTACTGGCGGCTGGAGTACGGGCGCGGCGACGATCCCGACGACTGGGAGACGCTGGAAGAAAGCACCCGGGCAGTGCCGGGGAATGCAGACCTGTATGAATGGGACCTGGAGGAAGCCGTTGCGAAGGATGGACTGAGCGGCGTGATCACCCTGCGCCTGTCGGTGCACAGCACGCGCGACACCCATGCTGAAAAGCGGATCCGCCTGATCATCGACGTCCCCACACCGACTCCGACGCCCACGGCCACGGCGACGGAAACCCCGACGGCCACCATCACAGCGACGCCGACCAGCACACCTACGAACACCCAGGAGCCGCCCACCGTGACTCAGGCGCCGCCTTCCGATACCATTCCCCCGCCCACCGCCGTGGTGACCGAGCCGGTGGATATCGTTTCAACCCCCGATTCGCAGGCTACGGTTAGTGTACCTGGTGGGCCCGAAGAAGATGACGACGGCGGTTTTGATTTCTTTGACTGGCTGGGTGACCTGTTCGGACGGTCGACGCCGACCCCAGCGCCGCCCACAGAGACCGTGCCGCCGGCAGAAACCCCAACTCCTGAGATCCTGCCGACGGATACGGCGCCGCCCCCTGCGACCGAGACGATTCCGCCTGCAGCGGAGCCGTCTGCTCCGGAGCCCACCGCCGGGGAGGTCCTCCCGAGCGAAGCTCCCCCTGTGGAACTGCCGCCGGTAGAGCTTCCTGAGATCGAGCTGCCGTCCATCCCGACCCTGCCCCCGGCGCCAGAGGAAGTTGGCGGCCTGCTCGGCTGGTTGGGCAGGCTGCTGGACATCAGCACGCCCACACCGGAAGGCCCGGTGATTGAGGCTCCCATCGGATCTGGCGATCCACTGTCCACCCCTTTACCATATCCATTCCCGGGGACAGAGACGGCCACCCCCACGGTGACGCCTGCACCCGCCGGCCGCAACCCGGCGCCCAGCCCCGGCGGATTTCTCGACTGGCTGCGCAGCCTGTTTTCCAGGTAATCACGCTGGAAAACAATCCCACATCCTGTTTGGATAAAAAATTTCTGGCTCCCATACGAATAATGGGAGCCAGTTTTTTCGCGCAAAAGGGTGGTTTTTGATCTGTTCAGTTGGGTGGTTACCGTCCGTCCCGTCTCATCAGAACAACTGCATCTGTTCGCTGCTGCCGGTGAGCGGGTCGAGGCGCAGCTGTTCTTCGAAAGCCTGCAGCGTCAGTTCCGGAACCGCTGCCAGATGACGCAAACGGCCGAAGGACAGAAAGCGCCAGTGCTGCGTTTCGGCCGGGCGGTGTGGACTGTGCTCCAGTTTGTAAACCAGCAGTTCGAGGCGCTCTTCGGGGTGGACGATGATCACCCCGGCAGGCAGATCACCCAGAACAGCGGAGGCCTGCAGGTGAAAGGTATAAGCCGCATCGCCCTGCGCCGTCTTCCAGACCACGGACCGTTCTCCGGGAGCCTCCGCTGTGAGCTGCAGCTGCGCTCCGATCTGCAGCAGCAGACTGCGCAGTTCTTCAATTTCCGCCCGGCGGATGGCGGGCGTGTCCGCGGCGTTCAGCTCCCAGCCGCCGCTGGCGCTTTCCTGGGCGTAAGACTGCAGACAAACCTGCAGCAGCTCCCGGGAGGGGGTGAAAAGGCCCCTGAAATGGGCACACAGTGCCTGGTCGATTTCATATGTATCACAGCCGGGCTCTTTCTGCAAAAAGCGCACCAGCCACATCTCCACACGGTCGGAGAGCGGCAGGCTCTTGCCGCCGGGCCTGACCAGCCAGTAAAAGCTGTTCTCTACGGCGCGCCCGGCAGGCTGGTAGCGCACGAAGCGTTCGCTCTGGGTGAAAGCACTGTGCACGGCGTTCTGCACCAGGGTGAGGGCGCGGGATGGTGACTGCTCGTCTTCTGCCAGTTCCCGGGATTCGGCCAGGGCCGCCAGAGCCGCAGCGTGCATGTGCGCATAGGCGGCAGGTTCGGCGCGCTCCTGCAGGTGGGCTTCGCCGGCCTGTTCTGCCAGGCGGCGCATTTCTGTAAAGGTGAGGCTGTCTTTTTTTTCGTCCGCTGCACCGGGCTCCTGCTCGTCATCCTCCTCTGGGACGGCAGGGGGCACCTGTTCTCCACAGCGCAGGGTGAGCTGTGCCAGCCCGTCGCTGGGGCGCAGGGCGATTCCGGTCAGATCGAAGCCCGCTTTACCGGCAGCGACCAGCGCCGCTGCCAGAAAACCGGGTTCGTATTCTCCAAGCAACGCGAAGAAGGGTGTGCCGGGCTTCAGCAGCGGCGCCAGATGCCTCAGGGCTGCACTGAGGGCCGTGCTGTGCCAGGACCAGTCGTAGCGCCGGCGGCGCAGCACACTTTTAAAGGGAGCCGTCTCCTGCGCTCCCCACAGCCAGCCCGCCCACAGCGCCGATAGGGTCCAGAAGGCCTGGTTGGGGCGCGGCAGTGCCGAAACGACTGCATCCGGCGCCCAGGAATCGGTGCCGGCTTCTCCCAATCCGCGGATGCGGCCTTCGAAGATGCAGATGCCGCCTCCGTCCGGAGGCAGTTCCGGCCAGATGGTCAGCGGTACACCAGCGGCCGGTTCATCCGCAGGGCCGGACCAGCTTTCCACCGCTTCTTCGAGCGCCAGCCACAGGTTGTGTTCAATAAAGCGCGGGGGCGTTACAAGCTGGCGGGGGCGCGGCCGTCCGCTGCCCACCGGCCACAGGTTGTTCCCCCGGTCGCAGGCCGCCAGGAGCAGCGCCAGGACCCCGTTTCGCCGGGCAGGGGAGATGTTCTCCAGCTTGTTGATCAGCGTCAGCAGGACGAATACGGCGCGCGGCAGATAAGCGTTGAGCGCTTCTTCAGCATAGGTGCGGTCGGGGTCATTCAGTGGGGCGACGCGCTCCAGTGCGCGCGAGCGGTGCATGCCGCTGCGGTCCAGGCGCGCTCGCTGGGCGTCCTCTTCAACGGCCGGACGCTCGCCGGTATCGCCGCAGTACGGGCAGGTGTAGATGCGGGCATAGGGGGCCTGTGCATCGCGCTCCCACAGGAAGGCCGTGGCCATCACATCCCGCCCGCAGTTACTGCAGGGCGTCAGGTACAGGTTGCGCAGATAGGGCTCCATACGCTGGTCGCCCCGGTAGGTACCGGCCAGCTCGGCCAGCGCAGCACGCAGTTCGTCGGCTGCCGGCGGGTGAGCGGCCATCTCCAGCAGGAAGCGCATGACCGGGTTGTTGGCAGCGACCAGCACGCGGCAGCCCTGGCGGGCGATTTCCACGGCAAGCTGCGGCGACGCGCCATACGGGTCGATCACCCAGGGGGCTTCTCCCTCGTTTTTCAGGTGCGCGGCCAGCCACTGTGCGGCAATCCCTTCCGGCAGGAGGGGCAGGAAGCGCCCCAGGGGCTGGGATTTTTCCACCGGCCGGCCGCTGATGTACGCGCTGCCTGTGGCCATACCCATATCCGCTCCTGCTGAAAAGTATAATGCTTTTTGCTCGTTTACGTGCTGGGAAAACTGCCTTCCCGGTTTTGCTCGGCCCCCAGGGATTTGCAGTTGAAGCAGTCTGCGGCCTGGTTGGTCACCAGCTGGCCGCCAGTGCCTTGTGCAGGGCGCATCACGCGAAGCGTGTCAGGCAAGCCGTGTCAGCAGAACGTACACCAGGGCAGCGGCCGCGCCTGTTACGGGGATGGTCAGGAGCCAGGCGATCAGCATCGACTGCCCCACCTGCCAGCGCACCTTTTTCACGCGTTCAGCCGCGCCCACCCCCATGATCGCAGCGCTGATTACCTGGGTGGCGCTCACCGGGCCGCCGACCAGCGCCGCACCCAGCACCACCAGCGCCGACGCGGCCTGTGAGGTGAAGGCATCGGCCGGGCGAATTTTATAGATGCGCCCGCCCAGGGTGTAGATGAGCCGCCAGCCGCCGAAAACCGTCCCCAGGGCGATGGTGCTCGCACAGGCTGCGATCACCCAGAAAGGGACCTGAAACTTTTCCAGTAATCCGGCCGACACCAGGCCCATGGTGATGATGCCCATACTCTTCTGCGAGTCGTTAGTCCCGTGCGAAAGAGCCAGACTGATCGCCGTCACAATTTGCAGGCGCTTAAAGACCAGTGTGATTGCCGGCCCGGCATCTCTGAAAACGAACAGCACCAGATGCATGAGCAGGAAGCCGATCGCAAAGCCGAGCGCAGGGGAGAGGAACAGGGCGGTCAGGATCAGGATAAGGCCGGAAAGTTGAATCGCCCCGATCCCGCCGCTCAGGATCGCTGCTCCCAGCAGGCCGCCGACCAGCGTATGCGATGAAGACGTAGGGATGGCGAAGTACCAGGTGATGAGGTTCCATGCGATGGCCGCAGATACACCGGCGACGATGACCTGCTGGGAGAGTGCCCCTGGTCGAATCAACCCGGCGCCGATGGCCTGTGCCACTGCAACACCGAAGATGAACGGGGCGATGAATTCGGCAGCGGCGGTAATCATCAGGGCGGTGCGCGGGCGCAGCGCACGTGAGGAGATCACCGTTGCGACAATTCCCGATGAATCTTTAAACCCATTTAAAAAATTAAAAACCAGAGCCAGGGCAATGACAATATAAAGCATGATCACCGTTTATGTTCCGTTTCCTCCTTCGGTACAAATGAGCCATCCCGCTCCCGGAGGTGCTTCCCGGAGCGGGATGGCTCATTATATCAGGGAAACGATGGAAGGTTAACGGCTGTTAACAGGAGCCGTCTGAAGGTAATGGCGTTCCAGCTCTGAGGCGTACCGCCGCCCCAGCTCCATCCCGTGCTGCCCAAGCCAGGTGCTCAGGCGAGTTCTCCCCAGTGGGGGCTCGTTCGATACCAGCAGCCCCTGCATCAACCCGTCGATCTCGTCGCGCGTCAGCAGCACATCGCCGAGCATACCACCCAGCAGGCGTGCCAGAGCGAACACCATTCCAGGGGGCAGGTGGATCAGCAGCGAGCGGCTGCCGGTGGCGCGGGCGATCAGCTGCACCAGACCGGTGAAGGTGTATGTCTCGGGCCCGACAGCATCCACGATCAGGTTTTCCTGGGAAAGGCCGGCCTCCACCGCCAGGCGCGCCAGGTCCTCGACATGCACGGGCTGCAGCCGGTATCTGCCATCCCCGGGAATGGCGAAGACCGGAAAACGGCGCAGCAGGTAGGCGATGTTGTTGAGCAGAATACCTTCCTTACTGAACACCACCGTGGGGCGCAGGATGGCATACGACAGCCCGGATTCCTGGATGTCGCGCTCGAGCAGGGCTTTGCCCCTGAAGTAGGGCAGAGGCGAATCGAGCGCCGGGTTGGTGATGCTGATGTGCACGATGCGCCGCACCCCTGCGAGGCGGGCAGCTTCCAGCAGCCGGCGCGTGTTTTCGACCGCCCGTGTGTAGGTCTTTTCACCGTGATTAAAGCGCACCCAGTAGGTGTTGTAGAGTGTGTCGGCGCCCTGCAGGTGATGGACCAGGGTTTCTATGCTGCTGAAATCCAGGGGAAAGGCCGGCACGCGTGCGCCAAATTCATGCGGCCGGTCCGGATGGCCGGTCAGCGTGGACACCCGCACGCCTCTCTCCAGCAGGCAGCGGGTGATGTACCTGCCCGTATAACTGTAAGCGCCGGTGACGATATGCAGGGGACCTGCTTCGGAAGGGGGCATGGAAAACTCCTTTTTGAAACGACCGGTAATCAGTAAGAGATCTAACTTTGCTTCACGCTTCGGGAGTGGACCCTGGCGGCGAGCTGTCCGGCGAGTGCTCCCAGCAGGGCGCCGGCAGCCGTAAAAGCGAAGAAAAACCATGCAGCCGGTGCGGCATAACCGGAGCTGATGCCGGCGAGGACCAGGCCGAAGAGTAAACGGGCGCGGGCTTCACGTCCGCTGTACAGCAGCCCCATCAGGAAGCTGCCGCCTGTAAGCGCCAGCGCGGCGGCCAGCAGGGTAGTCGCCAGCCGGAACCCCGTGTCTGCCTGCCAGGGGAACTGCCAGAACAGGCCCAGCAGCAGGCCGAAAAGCGCCAGCGCCGCAAGGCCGGCCAGGATACTGCGTCCCGCAGCAGCCAGACAACCCGGGGTTCGTACTTTCATTTCACACTTTCCCAGGTCAGGAAATGCCGCCGGTCATCAACCCGAACATCAGCGCCGCCTGGCCCAGCAGGGCAAGCAGGAAGAATCCCAGTGAAAGGATCAACTCCCTGCGCAGGCTGCGCGTGCCGGCCAGGCCGGCGGCGATAAATGCCAGGACGGCTGGCAGCAGCGGCTTACCGATGGAAAAAAGCCCCATCAGCGCCAGGCCAGCCAGCGCGCCGGCGCTCAACCATATCATCGTGCTGCCCGCCGCAGCGGATCCTCGCTGGCGGAGGGCCGCTCCTGCAAGCGCCAGCAGCGCCAGGAGGGCGATCTCCACCAGGTACAGCCCCGGAAAGGGCCATAATTCGCCGGGGGACTGCAGCAAGTCCACGCGGATCAGCACAAAAAAGACGACCACTGCAGCTGCACCGAGCAGCGCGAACAGCCATTCCAGCACAGTCCTCATCTATTCACCTCTGTTTTCGTCTCTCATCGAGCCGATGAAGCGCTGCAGCATGTTGAAACGCAGCTCGTCCAGCGCCAGGACGGCTGCAACCAGGTTGTCCAGCGTGCGGAAGAAGCTCTGCATGCCCTGCAGGCGCTGCATGTAAAAAGCAGAAAGCATAGCGTCTTCGCCGCTGGCGTTCTGCACCATCTCCAGGCTTTCTCCCACGCTCTGCAGGGCGCGATCGAACTCGCTCTTCTCCCGTTCGCGCAGCAGGCCTTTGACGATCTTCCAGAAATCGGTCTCGGCGGTGTAATAGTCTTTGCGCTCCCCAATGCGCACCTGTTTGTGCACCAGCCCCAGGCGTTCGAGGGCGCGCACATTGGTGCTCACGGCGCCTTTCGAGACGTTCACCTGTTCAACCAGATCGTCCAGCGAGAGGGGCTCGGGGGAGAGGTAAATGGCACCGAAGATGGCTCCCATGGCCTTGGGGAACCCCCAGAAGGCACTGATGCGGCTCATGCCTTGAATGAAATGTTCACGGGCCTGGCGGAGGTTGTCTGTCATATCAGTCCTTTAGAACGTTTAGTTAATACTAAACACAGTATATATAAAAAGACGTTTCATGTCAAGGTTCTCTTTAACTATCAGAGCGCTCCGGTATACCTTGGAGCGCTCTGCAAGAGAAACCTCTTTTTTGCCTGCCGGTGTTTATTTCTTCCTTTCGCCCAGGGTGTACAGCAGGGCCATGTTCGGCGGGCGCATGGCCCCCACCGGGAAGCCGGAAATAAAGACTACCTGCTGGCCCGGCTGGAGCGGGGTAGCGGACATCATGGCCTGTTCCACATCTTCCAGCATAACTTCCATCGTGTCGGCATAGGGGACCAGATAGGGGATCACGCCCCACAGCATGGGGAGCTGGCGGTAGGTCTGCTCCTCCGGCGTAAACGCCAGAATGGGTACGTTGGGACGGGTTTTGGCCATCAGCCGTGCAGTGCGCCCGGTCTGGGTGAACACGGCGATGGCGGCGACATTGCGGTCATGCGCCAGCTCAGCAGCAGCCCGGGTGATCGAAATGGCATCGTCGGGGATATCGCCTTCGGTGTCATTCTCCTCCAGCAGGCATTCCGCCACGTCGCCGCGCCAGTGACCCCAGCGGTCGAGCTGCTCTTCGGCGGCGCGAATAATGGCAGCCATGGTCTCCACCGCCTGGACCGGATATCTCCCCACTGCCGTCTCGCCCGACAGCATCACCGCATCGGTCCCGTCGAAAATGGCGTTGGCCACATCGGTGGCCTCTGCACGCGTCGGTCGCGGGTTGTGGATCATGGAATCCAGCATCTGGGTGGCGGTGATCACCGTCTTTGCGTTGCGGTTCGCTGCTTCGATAATGCGCTTCTGTGCAATGGGCACTGTCTCAGGAGCCATCTCTACACCCAGGTCACCGCGCGCCACCATCACCCCGTCGGCTGCTTTGACGATCTGCTGCAGGTTCTCCAGCGCTTCAGGCCGCTCCATTTTGGCGATCACGGGTGTATTGTTCTGGCGGTCGGGCCGCAGCTCCCCGATGAGACGGCGGATGCTGTGGATATCTTCCGGGCTGCGCACGAAGGACATGGCAACGGCATCCACGCCAAGTTCAAGGCCAAAGGCCAGGTCCTGGCGGTCCTTTTCGGTCAGCGCCGGGACGTTGAGCTTCACCCCCGGCAGGTTGACGCCTTTGTGCGGCTTGAGCACCCCGCCAAGGACCACGCTGGTGTGCACATCCTTCCCGTCGATGGCGACCACGACCAGCTCCAGGTTGCCGTCATCGAGCAGGATCCGCCCTCCGGTCTGCACGTTTGCGGGCAGGTCTTCGAAGTCTACCGAGACGCGTCCTTCGGTCCCCTCCACCTGCTCGGTCGTCAGAATCAGTCGATCGCCCTGTTTCAACACGATCGACCCGCCGCGGATCGTGCCGGTCCGTATTTTGGGCCCTTGCAGGTCCTGCAGTATCGTGACAGGGTGGTTTAAATCGGCAGACAGCTCGCGGATGAGGCGGAAGCGGGCAGCATGTTCCTCGTAGGTGCCGTGGGAGAAATTCATGCGCATGACATTCACACCCGCCTTGATCAACTGTTCCACAGTGTCATCTGCACTGCAGGCGGGACCCACGGTAATGACGATTTTCGTTCTGCGATCCATCCCGACCTCCGACCAAATAGTATTTTTTGCTTGTAAAACCTTCGTCTTAAACCCTGCTTTTCTCTCTAAAATTGTGAGAAAACAGGCCGGTGACAGACGGAACCGGCCTGGGGTAAAGGCAGCCTTATTGTAACCGCCTGACGGATATTATAAATAGTTCAGCTCTTTCGCCTCACAGGTGAGCTGCTCGCGAAACTGCGGGTGGGCGATATTGATCAATGCCTGAGCGCGCTGGCGGATGGTCTTTCCATACAGATCGGCGATGCCGTACTCGGTGATGACGTAGTGCACATGGTTGCGGGTGGTGACCACTCCGGCGCCTGGCTTCAGCGTGCTCACAATGCGGCTGAACTGGCGGGCGGTGCTGGGAAGGGCGATGATCGGTATACCATCGCGGGCGCGCGCCGCGCCGTAGATGAAATCGAGCTGCCCGCCGACGCCGCTGTAGAGTTTGGGTCCGATGCTGTCGGCGCATACCTGACCTGTGAGGTCTACTTCGATGGCCGAATTAATCGCCACCATACGGTCATTCTGGGCGATCACAAAGGGATCATTGACGTATTCTGTTGGGTGCAGCTCGATGATGGGGTTATCGTCGATCCAATCGAACAGACGTCGTGTCCCCAGTGCGAAACCGGCAATCACCTTGCCCGGGTGCAGGGTCTTGCGCGCATTGGTCAGCACACCGGCTTCCACCAGGTCAATGATACCATCGGATATCAGCTCGGTGTGAACGCCCAGGTCTTTTTTCTCCATCAGATACTTCAGGATGGCGTTCGGGATGGCGCCGATGCCCATCTGGATCGTGGCCCCGTCGGGGATCAGTTCCGCAATGTGACGGGCGATGTTCTCCACGATCTCCGAAGAGCCTTCGTCAGTAAGCGGCAGCTCAGGAAGCGGGTAATCCACCGGGATAACGTAATTTAACCGGCTGACGTGAATGAAGGAATCACCCAGTGTGCGCGGCATCTGCTGGTTGACTTCAGCGATGATCAGGCGGGCCGATTCGGTCGCGCTCTTGGTCAGGCCCACCTCGACCCCAAAGCTGCAGAACCCGTGTTCGTCGGGCGGGGAGAGATGCACCAGAGCGACATCCAGGGGCAGCACCTTACGTTTGAAGAGCAGCGGGAATTCCGAAAGCAGCACCGGTGTGAAATCGGCACGTCCTTCCTGGACGGCTTTGCGCACATTGGCACTGATGAACATGGTATTGACCCGCAGGTGTCCCTCCAGCCCGGGGCTGACATAGTCGGCAGGGCCGACGGTCAGTGCCTGGCAGATCTCCACATCCCTCAACTGCGGAGCGTATTCCACGAGAGCCTGCAGCAGGACGTGCGGGACGGAGCAGTTACCGGTAAGGAAGACACGGTCGCCCGATTTAATGTGCCGGACCGCTTCTTCGGCGCTGACGATCTTGGATTGGTAAAGTTTTTGCCAGTCCATGTTTTATTTTCCGTTATTCAGAGTCGAAAGATGCAGCCGCAGGTCACCCCGGTAGGTCTGGACCGCGCGTTGAATGGCCGGGTTTTCCTGGATGGCTTTCTCGGTACCTTTGTTGGCGATCTCGAAGATGAAGGGGAATGCTGTGTTCTGGAAGGCGTAAGTGGCCGAGCGAGCGACGACGCTGGGGATATTGGGAACGCAGTAGTGGATCACTCCTTCCTCGATATAGGTGGGGTGCTCGTGATTCGTCGGGCGCGAGGTCTCCACGCAGCCGCCTTCATCAATGCTGATGTCCATAATCACCGAGCGGGGCTTCATCGAGCGCACCATATCCCGGGTCACCACAATGGGGGGACGTTCGCCGTGCACCAGGATGGCTCCCACCAGCACATCTGCATAAGCACAGACGCGGCTGATGTTGATCGGGTTGGAGATCATGGTCACGACGTGCGGGAACTGGTTGACAATGCGCTCCAGGGCCTGCAGATCGGTATCGAGCACGGTGACCTGGGCGCCCATACCGACGAAGATCTGTGCTGCACAGGTGCCCACCACACCGGCCCCGATGATCGCCACCTCAGCCGGCGGCACCCCGGCGATGCCCCCCAGCATCACCCCTTTGCCTCCGGCGTTGTTCTGCAGCAGGCGGGCGCCGATCTGGGCGGCCAGCCGGCCTCCGATCTGGCTCAGTACATGGCGAATGGGAAAGCTGCCGTCATCCAGCCGGATCTGCTCGTAAGGGATGGCGGTGATGTCTTTCTCGTACAGCAGCTCCAGTTTATCGTGGCGCGCCGAGGCCAGGTGCAGCAGCCCGGCGATCGTGGTCCCCGGGCGCAGCCATTCGATTTCCTCCATCATGGGGCGGGCGACCTTCAACACCAGGTCGGCCCGGCCGAACACTTCATGCGGGGAGTAGACGATGCGCGCCCCGGCCTGTTCGTAATCGGTGTCGCTAAACCCGGCGCCCATGCCGGCATTGTGTTCGACGTATATGGTGTGGCCCTGCTGGCTGAGCATCTGCACGCCGGAGGGAGTCAATCCTACCCTGTATTCGAAGATCCGTCGTTCTCTGGGGATGCCGATATTCATATTTCCCTCGTGCGAAAACCCTGTGATAAGAGTAAATTTGGATCAAATCAATAGGGCGGAATATCCGCGGCTGCGGGTATTCCGCCCTGATCGCTGGCTAGGCCTCAAGCAGGACTTCCCTGATGCGTGGAACAGCCCAGTCCAGTGTTTCCCGGTCGATAATCAGCGGTGGCGCAAAGCGGATCACGTTCTCGTGCGTCTCTTTGGCCAGGATGCCTTTCTTCTGCAGCGCCTCACAGAAGCGGCGTGCTCCTCCGGCCTCGGGTTTCAACTCGACGCCGATCAGCAGGCCCTTGCCGCGCACCTCTTTGATGTGGGGGCTGGGGATTTCCGCCAGCTGGTCCATCAGGTACTCGCCCATTTTGACCGCGTTCTCGATCAGGTTTTCCTCGACGATCACGCGCAGCGCTGCCCGGGCAACCGCAGCACCCAGCGGGCTGCCGCCGAAGGTGGAGCCGTGTTCTCCGGGGCGGAACAGTCCCAGCACGTCCCGGTCGGCCAGCACCGCCGAAACCGGGTAAAAGCCTCCCGAGAGCGCCTTCCCGATCACGGTGATATCGGGGCGTACGTCTTCGTGCTGGCAGGCGAACAGTTTCCCGGTGCGTCCTAAACCGGTCTGGATCTCGTCGGCAATCATCAAGACATTGTTCTCACTGCAGATCTCGCGCACCTGGCGCAGGTAACCCTCGGGGGGCATGATGACCCCTGCTTCGCCCTGGATGGGTTCGATCATCACGGCAGCCGTGTTGGGGGTGATCGCCTGGCGGATGGCCTGGGCATCCCCGTAGGGGACGGTGATGAAACCGGGCGTGAAGGGGCCAAAATCGTCTTTATACAGCGGTTCCGTTGAGAAGGAGATGACGCTGATCGTGCGGCCGTGGAAATTGCCTTCAACAGTGATGATCTCAGCCTTGTGGCGCGGGACGCCTTTCACCTGATATGCCCATTTGCGAGCCAGCTTCAGGGCGGTCTCTACGGCTTCCACACCGCTGTTCATCGGCAGCGACATCTCGTAGCCGGTCAGTTCCGAGAGCTCTTTATACAGCAGAGGAAGCTGCTCATTGCGGAACGCGCGGGAGGTCAGGGTCAGCTGGCGCGCCTGGGTTACCAGCGCCTCCAGGATTTTGGGGTGCACATGCCCCTGGTTGAGCGCCGAGTAAGCGCTCAGGCAGTCCAGGTAGCGGTTGCCTTCCACATCGTAAACCCAGACCCCCTCACCGCGCTGAATGACCACATCCAGCGGGTGATAGTTGTGCGCTCCGTACTGGTCTTCAATGGCAATATAGTCTGCTGTGCTCAGAGTGTTCGTCTGCATTTCAATTTCCTCTCCAAATTCTCCGGTTGAACAGGTATCTCCAGGGTCTCACAGGGTTCTGCAGCCTGTCTGCTAGGCAGCTCCCAGCAGCCGGGCGACAATCGCTTTCTGGGCGTGCAGCCGGTTATGGGCCTGCGGGAACAGGCGTGATTGGGGCCCATCGGCTACTTCGTCGGTAATCTCCTGGCCGCGGTGCGCCGGCAGACAATGCATCACGATTGCCTCGGGGGCAGCTTCACGCACCAGAGCAGCGTTCACCTGGTAAGGTGGAAAGACCGCTTCGCGCTGTCTGGCTTCTTCTTCCTGGCCCATGCTGGTCCAGGTATCTGTATAGATGACCTGTGCGCCTTTAACCGCTTCATGCGGGTCGTTCGTCAGGAAGATCTCACTTCCGCTTTCCTGGGCGAAGCGACGGCCGAGTTCCACGGCCTGTGGATCGAGGGTGTAGCCCTGCGGGCTGGCAATGCGGAAGTGGGCACCCAGCTTGCTGCAGATGTGCAGCAGAGAGACGGCAACATTGTTGCCATCACCCACATAAGAAACGGTGATCCCTTTTAACGTGCCGAAATTCTCTTGAATGGTCATGGCGTCGGCCAGGGCCTGGCAGGGATGATTGTAATCGCTCAGGCCGTTAATGACCGGGATGCTCGACCAGCGCGCCAGTTCCAGGATGTGTTCGTGATCGAAAACGCGTGCCATAAGGATGTCGACATACCCGGACAGCACGCGTGCGACGTCTGCGATCGATTCACGCTTGCCCAGGCCGATCTCCTGCGGCGAAAGGTAGAGCGCGTCACCGCCCAGATGGCGCATCGCCATATCGAAGGAGACGCGCGTGCGCAAACTGGGCTTTTGAAATATCATCGCCATCGTTTTGCCCTTCAGCAGCGGCGGGTTTCCACCGGCGAGCCACTCCTTCTTCAGCCGGGCCGCCAGCTCCAGAAGGTCCTGAATCTGTTCAGCAGAATAGTCGGCAATTGCTAGGAAATCTTTCATACGCTGCGTCTCCTGGGAAACTATGAAATTATCGTGAATGAGCTTGATGCGCTGAGTATATCACACTGCTTCTCAGGTTCGTTATGGGATGTATAACTTGAACACCCCTTACTGACATCGTATTGCAATTGAAACGTAATGCATGATTTCACAATGCTATAATCCCGGAGTGTTAATGACACCTGTTTCCAGCCTGTTTTATTGATCCCTCTTTTGAATTGGGAGGCAAAAAGCCCTCCGCTTTCTATGCCGGCGTGGCCTCGACTGGAGCGAGCGAAGCCTGCGCGCGGTAAGCGGCTGAAAAGAGATCAATTAACAGGGTGCCGGCATGCCTGCACGCCGCCGCCTGGTGCAGGCTGCGCGCAGGCATGGTATGATTTAAAGATTATTATGTCACGTTGTTGGCAGGTATCGTGTCGCAATACTTATAGTTGTTCAGGAAAGGGTGCGGATCCGGAAGCCGGATTAAATGGTATCATCATGAAGCAAATGAAGGTGCATTTACTGGTGGACGAATCGAGTAAGGCTGTTCAGCCTCCGGATGTTGCCCTGGGGGAGGAATAAGAAATGGCAGATCCGGTTGTCCTTGTGGTCGATGATGATACCAGTGTGCTGCAGCGCTGTCAGCGCGTCCTGGACGAAGCACATATCCGGGTGATTCCGGAGCTCAACAGCGCCCAGGCACTGCAGACCCTCGGAAGCGTGGCCCTGGATGCAGTGCTGGTCGATATCTGCATGCTGCACTTTGGCGAGACAGAACTGCTGACCAGCGCGCGTAAGTCCCAGCCGGAGATCGCCATTGTGCTGATGACCGGCTTCGACACGATCGAAACCGCCATCAAGTCGCTGCGTCACGGGGTAGACGGGCTGCTGCTGAAACCCTTTAACAACACAGACCTGCTCGAGACCGTTCAAGCGGCGCTGGAGAATGTGAAGGCCCGGCGCGAGGCCACGCGCCTGCGGGCGCTGAGGCCGCTGTTTCTGGTCAACGAATCGCTGTTTTCTGAGACCAACCTGAACAACCTGGCCGAGTTGATCGTCCACTCTGTTTCATCGCAGCTGCGCTGTTCCTTCGTCGGCCTGTACCGCCGCATGCCCGACGTGGATGCCTTCGAGGCCATTGCCTTTGAGGGCGATCCGCGGCCGGTAAATGCCTGCATGGCCCAGCATCATGGGCTGTTTGAAGATTTTATAAGTAAGCGGTCGCTGTGGGTGAATAAGGTTGGTCCGGGAGACCGCCGGCTGCAGGATTTGCTGGATGACCTGCACCTGAGCGCGGTGATGTGTGTGCCGATGGTTATCCTGGACGACAGCGGTTTTCTGGTGGTGACCCGCCGGATGGGTGATCCCGGGTTCCAGCAGGCCGACTTTGAGATGCTGGTGATCCTTGCACGACAGGCAAGCCTGGCGCTGGAGAATGCCCACCTTCACGATCAGCTCATGGCCACCATTCAGAGACTGGAGCGCACCCGCAGCGCAATGACCCGGGCGGAGAAAATGGCCAGCCTGGGGCGCATGACGGCGTCCATTGCCCATGAGATTAACAACCCGCTGCAAACGCTCAGCAACTGCCTCTACCTGGCCAATCGAAAAGACCTTTCCTGGCAGGAACGGGAGATCTACATTGAGAAAGCACAGGGCGAACTGGACCTGCTGGTGCAAACCTTCCACACCATGCTCGACCTGTTTCGACCTGAGGCGCGTGACCGCCGGCTGGTGAATGTGAATGATTTGATCCCTCAGGTGCTTAACCTGCTGAGGACACGCCTGGAAATGGCGGATGTGCAGGTGCACACCCATTTAGAGGAGAATCTGCCACCGATACTGGCTGTCGATTCGCAGATCCAGCAGGCGCTGATCAACCTGATCATCAACGCCGTCGAAGCCATGCCTCAGGGCGGAGAGATCTGGATTATTACGCGGAGGAGAGTACAGAAAGATCGAGACAGGGAAACTGATGATGGCATCGAAATCTTAATCGAAGATACCGGGCTGGGCCTGCCCGCTGGATCAAAAGAAATAACCTATGAACCATTCGCCAGCCTTTCTGAAGATGGCTCACGGTTCGGTCTGGCGGTGAGTTATGGAATTGTCACAGCCCATCAAGGAACATTAAATTTAATTGAAGGCAATGGATTGGGGGCGTGCTTTCAGATAATACTACCGGAGGGAAAACCTTTATGAAAGCCAGGATACTGGTTGTAGATGACGAACCAGCCGTCCGCCAATCGTTGGCAGAAATTTTAAAACTCGAGGGCTACGAAGTAGATGAAGCCGAGAACGGCGGGGAGGCCCTCGCAAAATTAGCCGAACAGAACTTTGATTTAACGCTGCTGGACCTGAAAATGCCGGGCGTCGACGGGCTTGAAGTACTGCGCTCGATGAACTCGGTATCGCCGGATACGCGTGTGATCCTGCTGACCGGCCACGGTTCGCTGGAATCAGCGATCGAAGCTCTGCGGCAGGGAGCGACGGATTATCTGTTAAAGCCGGCTTCTTCGCGCGAGCTGCTCACCAGCGTGGCGCGCGGGCTTGCCGAGCGCACCGAACAGCAGCAGAAGCGCATGCTGCTCGACCAGTTAGAGCGATCGGTCCAGCGGCTGAAGGATGTGGAGGGTGTTTACACTACAACACAGACCCAGCCGCAGGTGATCAACCTGGAAGAGGGCGTTACCGTGGACCTTAACCGGCGCGAAATCTGGCGCGGCAACCAGCGTGTATCGCTGACGCCGACCGAGGGTAAGCTGCTGCGGGTGCTGCTGGAGAACCGCGGGCGGGTGCTGACGCACCGCGAGCTGGTCTTCCAGGTGCAGGGGTATGAAACCACCGACTGGGAGGCGCCTGAAGTGCTGCGCCCGCTGGTCAGCCGTCTGCGGCGCAAGCTCTCGGTGTTCCCGAACGGGGAGCGCTGGATCGCCAACGTGCGCGGTACGGGATATGTCTTCGATATTCGCAACGCCAGTGCGAAAGATATACCCTGATCAGTACAAAGGCGCAAAAACCGGCTCGGATCCATCTGAGCCGGTTTTTTTATTGGATCTTCTTCACAGCGCCGAGCGGCAGCGGCACGTGTTCATCTTTATTCTGGTGAACCGGAACCTTTTCCAGGGCGGCCAGCATCAGGCTGCAGACCAGCAGCGCCACCCCGGCCCACTGCGGCGCTGTGAGCCGTTCTCCCAGCAGCAGGTGAGCGCAGGACAGAGTGACGAGCAGCTCCGTGAGCCCGAGCATGGCGGTCTGCAGTCCCCCCAGATGTTTCACCCCCAGAAACAGCATCAGACGTGAAAAAAAGGTGACCAGGGTCAGGCCGGCCAGCGCACCGGCTGCCGGCTGCAGTGCCTGCAGGCTGGCCTGCAGCCCGTTATTCAGCAGACTGGCGACCAGGAAGGCGGGGAAAACGACCGCGCTCATGGCGATCAGCGTGTAGAGC
>JAAYXE010000083.1 GCA_012516075.1 Chloroflexota bacterium
GATCTACACCGCCCTCAAAGGCGTACGCGGGCGCAAGTCGGTGGATCTGGCTGCACTGGAGCGCCTGATGGTCCGCTTCAGCCAGTTGATCGCCGAACAGCGCTGGATTAAAGAACTGGATATCAACCCGCTGCTGGCCTCCCCCGAACGCCTGCTGGCCCTGGATGCCCGCGTGGTCGTTTATGGACCGGAAGTGACAGAAAAAGAGCTGCCGCGCCTGGCGATCCGCCCCTATCCCAGCCAGTATGTCGGCGAGTGGACTTCGAAAACCGGCGCCAGAATGACCATACGACCAATCCGCGCGGAAGACGAGCCGGGGCTGGTGCGCTTCCACGAATCCCTGTCGGACCGCAGCGTCTACATGCGCTACCTGCAGCCGCTCCTGCTCACCCAGCGTGTGGCCCACGAACGCCTGGCACGCATCTGCCACATCGATTACGACCGCCAGATGGCCCTGGTCGCTGAGGAGCACCTGCCGGACGGCAGCAGCGAAATCCGCGGCGTGGTTCGCATGACGAGATCGCACCACACCAACGAGGCCCACTTCAGCCTGCTGGTCAGCGACTGCTGCCAGGGACAGGGGATCGGCAGCGAGCTGGTGCGCCGCCTGGTAGACGTTGCCCGCCAGGAAAAGGTGGAGCTGCTGGCAGCCGAGATGGCGCAGGATAACACCGGCATGGAATCGATCCTGAAAAAGCTGGGGTTCACGATCGTCCCGTCGAAAAACGAGGGTATGCTGCGCGGCGAGCTGGTCCTCTCCTGACCCGTCATCACACCGCTAAAACATTCAGGCGCCCACGATCGTGGGCGCCTTTTTTTTGAACAAATTTTCTAAAACCCTTGACATTTCCCCTATAAAGTAGTACATTTGTTCTAGATCACAGGCCGGGCGTGAGTATGACGTCCCATGACCCTGATCCGGTTTGAGAACTCTATTAGAAAGGCTGGATAGGAAGATCGGCAGTACTCGAACAACAGAATAACCTCTAACCAACCCTGGCCAACTTTGGAACTGCACACAAGATAACCCTGGAATAACCTGAACCAACAGTTGAAGTAAAGAAGGAGTATGACATGTTACCGATCAGTCTTGACACCCATCTGGCTAAAAAGCTGGAGCAGGGAATGCGCAGCGGGGACGCTGCTGAACTTCCGTTCCCCGTTGTTTACGTCTGGGCCCTCAACGGACAGCCCGGCATGAAACAGCAGGGCAACGCTTCGTACTACGGCGGCTGGGCCTGCAAAGCTGAGGACCTGCAGACCATCGCCGACCAGCAGGGCCTTCCCATCCCCAGCGGGTGGAAGCAGGTGACCATCGCCAGCCGCGATGGTGATGAGTACGAAGCGTACACCACACGCCATGTGATCGTCGCCCCGATCGGCAGACGCGAGTCGTGGCTGCTGGACGGCAAGCGCTTCGCAGACTATGTGGATGGCGGGCGGCGCCATCTACAGGTGCTGGCCTATATGGCCGAATCTCAGGGCGATAACGGCAACCGCCAGTTCATCCCCTGGGGACCCGTTGTCCTGACCGCCAAAGGTTACCAGGCGCGCAACCTGCTGGATGCCTTCGCCCGCTGGGATAAAGCCACTGCACCCCTGCGCTGGAAGATCGCTCCCGGCGTCCCCGCCTGGTGCTTCTACCTGTCGCTGGGAACCTTCGGCAAGGAACGCCAGTCGGTCAACGTCGGTAAGCCCGGTGCGCAGAGCCCGATCACACCGATCACCGCTTACATCCCTGAGCGCATGACGGAGGAGCTGCTGGCCAGCCTGTTTGTGGGCCACGAGGTCGCTGCTGTGATGTCTGACCTGCAGGACCAGGCCGGCGAATGGCTCAAAGCCTGGCGCGAAGAGAATATCCTGGTGGAATCGGACGACTACAACGAAGGGGTCTACCAGACCGAGGAAGAGATCCCCTTCTAAGGTCCAGAAGTGGTGCTTGAATCACCGAAGGCCGGAGATACCTCCGGCCTTCGGTTTTTAGACCTGACCCCGGTCTGAGATCTCACCGCAGCGCTGTTCTCATCGTCCCGGTCAACCGCGATGCGCTGGATCCTTTGCTCGCCCTACAACCGTAACGGCACGGCAATGGAGAGGAAAACCGGCCAGGTCATTAGCATCAAATATTTGCAATGTTCGCCATGAAAGAAGTCAGCCGTGCCCGCTGACCATTCCAAACTCGAGCATCAGTATGTGCACAGGTTTTTGTGGGAAAGTGTTTCCATCCCAAAAAAGAAGGTGGTCCAGAAAGCGCAGCCTTCTGAACCACCTTCATCGAAATGTACCGGTTCCGCTCAGCGGAACAACTCCAGGTTCTGCCAGTTGCCGGTGTGCTCGGCTTCCCTCTCCCGGCGCTCTCGCATCAGGCGCTCCACCGCACGCACCTGCTCCATAGCGCTCTGGATATCATATCCGCTGTTCACCAGGTGCTCCACCGCCAGCTGGAAGCGGCCTTCCATCAGCATCCTTTCCACCTGCACGTACAGCGATTTGAAACCGGTAAAATTCTCCGGCACCCGCCTGCGCACCTGACCCTGGTGGCAGACCGTCACCGTATCGGGCAGGGGCAGCAGCAGCGGCGCCACAGCTTCTGCAGGTGTGTTCTCATCCTCGATGCCGGGGAAATTCATCCGGATCCTGATATTCTTATGCTTCTTAACGTACTGGCGCAGCTTCTCCATAGAGAAGCGGATCAACTCCGGATCGGGAGCATCATCCAGGTTCAGGCGCGTCTGAAACAGTCCGAACCCGATGATCCGCTCCTTTGGCCGGGAAGGCCGCACCGGCAAAAATCCATACACCCCGTCCACTGCGTTGGCCTGGACAAGCTGTCCGCACTGCAGGTCGATATCCGGGATACGCCGCTTGGCTTCGAGCTCTTCGCGGGCCGACAGGACCAGGCGGCCGTCCTCGGCCAGCGAGGCGTGACTGGAAATCACGATCATCCCGGGATTGCCCGGGTGTTTCCATAGCTGATCCTGTATGACCGGCATGGCTCAGCCCTCTCCTGTTCGTCAAATTCTTCAGCCGCTGCGGTATACAGCGTCTGCCCTGCCTGCGCCTTCAACAGTTCCTGCTGAACGTAAAAATCAATGGCCTGGCGCAGGTCATTGTTCAGCAGACGACGTGCTTTGATCAGCCCCTGGTTGTCGTGGGCGATCTCGGCATAATCAATGGCATCTACGATGGTATCGATCACGTCATTGGGATCCACGGCTGCACCTCCCTTTCCGGGATGCAGTCGCGGCCGTTTTCCCCCTGCGGCCCATCCGGGCGTTCCGTGTGATTTCACAGATCACCGCGTTCATTTTTTGCATCCTGTTTCTAGTTCTGGCAGTTAACAATCTACCCGGTGCAACTACTCTGCAGTTCCTGCCAGAAAAAATCTATAATTTAGATCCTTTTGCAGAAGTAAGAATAACATAGAACATTTGTTCTGTCAATAGACATAAATTAGAACAAAATCATTTTTGCAGCACTGACCGCCCCACCTGCTGCTGCCGGATTTGGTCTACGCATTTCATGATCCTCTGTTATATTAAGCCGCAAGCACGGAGAAACTCTTAGCAAAGATGAAGAACATCCCCACAGCCGCCCTGCCTGAATCATGGCAAAGGTGCTGCGCGGTGATACAGGCATTAAACAGAAAGATACAATCCGGTGAACAGCAGTCCTTCAAATTCCGGCGCCCCTCTCCAGCCCGGGCGCACTTCTCAGGAGAATCAGGAAAACGAGGCAGGAGCGCCTGGGATTCCCGCCTGGGCAGCCCGGCTGAGCGTTATTCTTGTCTGGATCTGTGCCTTTGCTCTGATTTTGATTCTGATCTTCAGCCTGGTCACCTCCACAACCGGGGCCTCGTCTACCCCGGACCCAGGACCTTCCGTAACGCCGCAAGCGGGGACGGATTCGGGCAAGGGAGCGCATACCCCTACCGCTGCTTCCTGGATCACATACAGCAGCTCCGAATACGGCTTCTCCTTTCGCTACCCCCCTACCTGGTCGCTGAATGAAGGCTCCAATGTCCTCAACCTGAGTCCGGCAGAAATGCCGGAGCTGACGTTAACGATCGGTTTCCGCAGGCAGGATGAAGCGCTGCGGATTGTGGTCGATGAACGCCCGCCAGGAGAGAGGATCGCCCTGGGCAGGGTCCCTTTCCTCGGTAAGCAGATCTCCCGCCATGAGGTGACCAGAGGCGGTCAGGTCAAAGCTGTGCTGTACAACCTGCAGAAAGAAATCCAGGCCGGGGACCTGTATTTCAGCCTTCAGCTGTACGCTCCGTCCGGCAGCCAGGACCTCAACATACCTGCCGGGGTACAGGCCGATGCGGATTCCATCATCTCCTCCTTCCAGAGCAGCACGGCAGCCTCCACAGGACGGCCGGCGGCATTCCCTCCCGAGATCACCGGCCGCATGACGCTGCTGCGAGTGGAGGGCGGCCGCTCACAGGTCTATGTCATGAACGCCGATGGCAGCGGACTGCGCCGGATCTCCGATGAGCGGTTCGACGCCTACTGGCCGGCACTTTCCCCGGATGGCGAGAAAGTTGCCTACGCGGTGCAGTTCGGCGCCAATCGCGAGATCGTGGTTGCCGACCTGCATACCGGTGCAGTGGTCAACCTCACCAATCACCCGGCGAATGATGATCACCCGGTATGGTCGCCGGACGGCCGCAGGATCGCTTTTCAGAGTGACCGCCTGGGCAGCCTGGATATTTTCGTGATGGACGCCAGCGGCGCAGACCCGCAGCCGCTGATCTCCACTGCTGCAGGGGAACGGATTTCAGGCTGGAGCACCGATGGCCGGCAGATCCTGTACTTTGTAGAGCCGGATCAGCAGGAACCGCGCTGGGGGCCGGCGCTCAAATCCTTCGATCTGAAATCGGGTCAGTCGCAAACGATGGTCGACCCCCAGGATCTGTCCGGACGCACAGCAGCTGCAGCTTCACCCGACGGCCGCCGGCTGGCTTATGAAACCATTCTGAACGGGCAGGAGCTGATCATGGTGATCAACATACACGGAGCACGCCCCGGGCGGGTGGAACATATTCAGGGAATTCACCCGGTATGGAGCCCGGGCGGACGTTTTCTGGCCCACTGCATCGAGGAAGCAGGGAACCAGCGTCCGGTCATCCACCAACTGGATGACGGGACCATCATCTCATACCCGGACCTGCAGGGGCAGATCACCTCCTGGGTAGATGCCGGCCC
>JAAYXE010000084.1 GCA_012516075.1 Chloroflexota bacterium
CTTCGACTGCGGAGAAGATCACTCCTCCGCTCAGCGCGCCTGCGGGAGCGCCACCGCCAGGCATCCGGAGCGGCATGCAAGCATGCTCAGCCTGCGAACGCCAGCGAGCAGGCGTAGTCGAAAGGCGCCTGGTGGTAGAGATTTTTTTCCCCGCAGGCCGCTTCGACTGCGGAGAAGATCACTCCTCCGCTCAGCGCGCCTGCGGGTGCGCCACCGCCAGGCATCCGGAGCGGCATGCAGGCATGCTCAGCCTGCGAACGCCAGCGAGCAGGCGTAGTCGAAAGGCGCCTGGCGGTAGAGATTATTTTCCCCGCAGGCCGCTTCGACTGCGGAGAAGATCACTCCTCCGCTCAGCGCGCCTGCGGGAGCGCCACCGCCAGGCATCCGGAGCGGCATGCAAGCATGCTCAGCCTGCGAACGCCAGCGAGCCGTCGAAAGATCTGGCTGCCGGGCGGTTGTTCTGTGACCGCCGCTGGTGAACCGCTGACGGACTGGATCAAATGAAGCGCTGAAAGGGATGCTGCCTCAGCGGTTCCGTCCTTTCAGCGCTACAGTGATTCAAACGCGCAGCAGTCAGGCTTTCCCAATCACAGTCTGCGCAGACGGCGCGGTCTGGCGGCGGAAGATGGGATGCGCGGCGCCGTTCAGTGCATCGCGAATGCGCTCTACATGCTTCGGCACGGTATTGGCCGGGAGCTGGTCGACGGCAAAGAAGCGGTGCTGGTCGGCCTCATCCGTAAGGGTAAGCTGGCCGCCCACAACCCGGCACACAAAGGAAAAGTTGATCTCATCCCTGTCCCCCTTCCCGTAGATGCCCACCAGACGCTCAACGACAACCTCCAGCCCGGTTTCCTCCCTCACTTCACGGACGACGGCCTCATCTGGCATCTCACGGCTCTCCACCATGCCTCCCGGCAGGTTCCATACATCCATATCGCAGCGGTGCGAAAGCAGAACGCTGCCGTTCTCATCGAAGATGATTGCGAATGCGCCGAGCGTAAACACAGCAGTTCCTCCCTTAAGGTGGATGGATATATATTTTTATACCGGTCGAAGCGGGTATTCAGAGAGGAGTTGAACTTGTAAAAAGGCAGGGGGAAAAACTCTGCCGGCCGGTGGGCCGGGAAAGGAGGCGTCCGTTCCTGCGGCTTACCCCTGCGCCTCGACACGCGTCATGAAGGCGCGCGCCGCGCCAGCCCCCAGCAGGGCCTGGGAGACGGCCTCAACCTGATCCGCTTCCACCAGGGCGATCATGTTGCCGCCGCGCCCGCCGCCGGAGAGTTTGGCACCCAGCGCCCCAGCTGCACGCGCGGCCTGCACCAGGCGCTCCAGCTCGGGCGAGGAGACGCCCATCTCCTGCAGCAGCGCGTGGTTGGCGTCCATCAGCGGGCCCAGCTCGTGCGGTTTGCCCGCTTCGATCGCCTTTCGGGCAGCCCGGGTCAGCTCCCCCGCCCGGTCGAACAGCGCTTCGTAGCGCGGCGGGTCCTGCTGCCATGCCCTGCGCACATCGCCCACGGCTGCGGCCGTCGGGCTGGGCACACCGGTGTCGGCCACCAGCACGGTGAACGGCTGCGGCGACGGGAAGGTCTCGATCAGGTTCCCGCCCTCGCGGCGCTGGAAAAAAACCGGCCGGGCGTAGGTGATCACGGTGTTGTCGATGCCCGAGGGGGTGCCGTGGTGCAGCTTCTCCACCTCAAAGGCCAGCGCGTTGACCACCTCATCGGGCAGCGGGTGCCCCAGGAAGGCCGAGAACGCCCGCAGCAGGGCCACCGAAACGGCCGCGCCTGAGCCCAGCCCGGCAGCAACCGGGATGGTGGAGCCGATGCGCACCTTACAGGCCGGCGGGCGGCTGATCTGCAGGTGCTCCAGCGCCAGGGTGAGGGCCGTTTTGAGCGGGTCATCAGCGGCCAGGTCGGCCAGGTAGGCCTGCTGGTGGATCGAGGGGGCCTCGATGAGCACCTGTCCGGCTGCACTGCCGGGCGCGGCGCTGACCACGGCGCGCGCTTTCACCTGGGTGACGGGCACGGCGATCGCCGGGCGCCCGTAGACTACAGCATGCTCGCCGAATAAGATGATTTTCCCGGGTGCGGAAGCGGTAACTGCAGGCATGGGGGCCTCAATTCACGGGGATCAAATACAGCACCACCAGCACACAGATCCCCCACAGCAGGATGGTGGCCTGCAGCGGCCGGTCGCTGAGCAGCACGTCCTCCGGCGCCCCCACCCGCGCGCTGGTCTGGATCAGGTACAGGTAGCGAAATATGCCGTAGATCACGAACGGGATGGTCAGCATCATGGCGTGGTTTTCGGGCAGGTTGGGGGCCGAGAAGGTGTACAGGCTGTAGGCGATGATGGTGGTGCTGGAGACGATGGTGATGTACTGGTCGAGCAGCGAGATCGAATAGCCGTCCAGCACACGGCGGTGGGAGTTGGCCCCGTCGGCCAGCAGGGCCAGCTCGGCGCGGCGCTTGCCGAAGCCGATATAGAGCGAACCCAGGGTGGTGACCACATACAGCCAGGGGGAGAAGCGCGCCACCACGATCAGCGCCACACCGGCGGCCACGCGCAGCACAAACCCCATGGCGATCGAGATCACGTCCAGGATGGGGATGTGCTTGATCCAGCGCGAGTACGCCAGGTTGAGCAGCAGGTAGGCCGCTGCGATGAGCATAAAGGCGGGCGAGAGCAGGTAGGCGGCGGGGAAGATCACCAGCACCAGCAGGACGGCCAGAAGGCGCGCTGCAGGCACGGGCAGTTCTCCGGCAGCGATCGGGCGCAGGCGCTTCACGGGGTGCTGGCGGTCGGCTTCGATATCGGCGATATCGTTGACGATGTAGACCACCCCCGAAAGCAGGCAGAAGATCACAAAGCCGGCCAGCGTACGCAGGATCTCCGGCAGGTACTGCGGCGTAAACTGGCGGTCGAACACCAGTGCGGCGAAGATGACGACATTTTTGGTCCACTGGCGTGGACGCATGGCTTTGATTGCGGCGGAGAGCATCGCATGAATGATATTAGCTTCCCGATCTTTCGTCAACGTGCGATTTCGTAAGGGGTTTGAGTGTTAAAATGAAGGCCATGACAAGGATGCGTGTGGATATGCTGCTGCTCGAGCGCGGCCTGGCGGAAAGCCGCTCGCAGGCCCAGCGCATGGTGATGGCCGGCCAGGTGCGTGTGGACGGCCAGGTGGTGCTCAAACCCGCCGCCCAGGTGGAGCCCGAGGCCCAGGTGGAGATCGACCAGGGGCCGCCCTTCGTCTCGCGCGGCGGCGAAAAACTCGAGGCCGCCCTGGCCACCTTTATGATCGACGTTGGGGACCTGGTGTGCGCCGATGTGGGCGCCTCCACCGGCGGGTTCACCGACTGCCTGCTGCAGAACGGTGCCGCCCGGGTGTACGCCATCGATGTGGGCTACGGCATCCTGCACTGGAGGCTGCGCCAGGACGAGCGCGTGGTGGTGATGGAGCGCACCAACGCCCGCTACGTGCCCTCCCTGCCCGAGCCCGTGCGCCTGGTGACGATCGACGCTTCCTTTATATCGCTCAAAGTGCTGCTGCCGGTGGTGAAGGGCTGGTTCCCCGCGGCAGGCGGGCAGGTGGTGGCGCTGATCAAGCCGCAGTTTGAGGCCGGTAAGCAGGAGGTCAAGCGCGGCGAGGGCGTGATCCGTGACCCCGCAGTCCACCGCCGGGTGGTGGAGGAGGTCCTGACGTTCGCCCAGGAGAACGGTTACGAAGTGCGCGGCCTGATGCGCTCTCCGCTGCTGGGACCAAAGGGGAACACCGAGTTCCTGGCTTGGCTGGCCTGCCCGCAGACCGAAAAACGCGACCTGCAGCCCCTGCTCGACGAAATTTGAGCCAATCTACCCGCCCACAGGCGGTTTCGACTGCGGTTCCTTCGGTACCTCCGCTCAACGCGCCTGCGGGCAGCCAATCCCGCACCAGGGCGGCCTTCGACGACCCTCAGACCGCCCCGGTGCTCGCAGCCCCCCTCGACGGAGCATTCAAAGCCTTCCGCTCAGTCTGCCCTGCGGCTGGATAGAAGAGTGCCTGGCTCCCCTCTCGATCCTCCAAACCTCCGTTAACCCTGCGCAAAATAGGTTATACTTACCCGTTGCGTATGACCGAGAATATTCGAAACTTCTGCATTATCGCCCATATCGATCACGGCAAATCGACGCTGGCCGACCGCATGCTGCAGCTCACCGGCACGATCAACGAGCGCGAGATGACCTCGCAGGTGCTCGACAGCATGGAGCTGGAGCGCGAAAAGGGCGTCACCATCAAGGCCTCCGCCGTGCGCATGATGTACACAGCCCGCGACGGGCAGACCTATGAGCTCAACCTGATCGACACCCCGGGGCACGTCGACTTCGGCTACGAGGTCAGCCGGGCGCTGTATGCCTGCGAGGGCGCCCTGCTGGTGGTGGACGCCAGCCAGGGGATCGAGGCGCAGACGCTGGCGAACCTGTACCTGGCTCTGGAGGCCGACCTGGAGATCATCCCGGTGATCAACAAGATCGACCTGCCCGCAGCCCGCCCGGACGAGGTGGCGGAGGAGATCAGCAGCCTGCTGGGCACCCCGCCGGAAGAGGTCGTGCGCATCTCGGCCAAAGAAGGGCTGAACGTTGAAGAAGTGCTCGAGGCGATCGTGCGCCAGGTGCCGCCGCCCCGCGTGGAGCCCGGGGCGCCCCTGCGCGCCCTGATCTTTGACTCGCATTACGACCCCTACAAGGGCGTGGTGGCGTATGTGCGCGTCATGGGCGGCGAGATCCGCACCACCGACACGCTGCGCGCCATGGCCAGCCGGGTCGATTTCAAGCCGGTCGAGATCGGCATTTTCTCACCCAACCTGATCCCAACCCAGGTGCTCAGAGCGGGAGAGGTGGGCTACGTGGCCACGGGGTTGAAGACCGTGCGCGAGTGCCGGGTGGGCGACACCCTCACCCTGGCCGCCAATCCGGCGCCCACGCCGCTGCCTGGCTACCAGAAGGTCAAACCCATGGTCTTCGCCGGTATCTACCCCGTGGAAGGCGAAGATTACGAAGACCTGAAAGAGGCCCTGGAGAAGCTGCAGCTGAACGACGCTTCGCTGGTCTTCGAACCGGAGACCTCCCAGGCGATCAACTTTGGCTTCCGCTGCGGCTTCCTGGGCATGTTCCACATGGAGATCATCCAGGAGCGCCTGGAGCGCGAATACGATCTGGATATCATTGTCACCGCACCCTCGGTGGAATACGAAGTGCTGCTGCGCAGCGGGCAGACCGTGCTGGTGGACTCGCCGGCCGACCTGCCCGACGAAGCCCTGATCGAGGAGATCCGCGAGCCGTGGATGAAGCTGCAGATCTTCACGCCCACCGAGTTCTACGGCACCGTGATGGACCTGGTCACCAAAAGGCGCGGCGTGTTTATCGACCAGGACTACCCGGCCCCCGGGCGGGTGCAGCTCAACTTTGAAATCCCGCTGTCCGAGATTATCGTTGACTTTTTCGACCAGCTTAAATCGCGCACGCGCGGCTACGCCTCCATGGATTACCAGTTCCTTGAATACCGGCCCGACGCGCTGGTGAAGCTCGAGATCCTGGTCAACGACGATCCCGTGGACGCGCTGGCGACCATCGTGCACAAAGACGACGCCTACCATAAAGGCCAGGCCATCATCTCAAAACTCAAAGACATCATCCCCCGCCAGCTCTTCGTGGTGCCCATTCAGGCCTACGCTGCCGGGCGCGTCATCTCGCGCGCCAACGTCAAGGCGCTGCGCAAAGACGTGCTGGCCAAATGCTACGGCGGCGATATCACCCGCAAGAAAAAACTGCTCGAGAAGCAGAAAAAAGGCAAGAAGCGCATGAAGATGGTGGGGAGTGTGGAAATCCCCCAGGAAGCTTTCCTGGCCGTGCTGCGGGTTGGGGAGGATTGAGATCACCGTTCACGACGCCGCCCCGCCCCGTAAAGACTGGAAGCAGATCCTCCCCGGCCTGATCGTCAGCGCAGTCTCGCTGGGCAGCGTCCTGTGGGTGGCTGACCCTCAGCAGGTGATCGCCGCGCTGCGCCTGGCCGATTACCGCATCGTGCTGCTGGCGTTTTCGCTCTCGCTGGTGTGGCTGCTGCTGCGGGCTGTGGTCTGGCGTGTGCTGCTGCGCGAGCAGGCTTCCTTTAAAAACGTGTTCTTTACCATTGCCGAAGGCTACCTGCTCAATAACCTGCTGCCCCTGCGGCTGGGCGAGGTGGCGCGCTCTTTCCTGCTCAGCCGCAAAGAGCGCCTGGCGTTCTGGCAGGTGTTTTCCAGCATCGTGATCGAGCGCGTGCTGGACCTGGCCTGCGCGGTTGGCCTGCTGCTGGTCACCCTGCCGTTCGTGGTCGGCGCGGACTGGGCGCGCGAAGCGGCCCTGGGCGCCGGCGCGCTGGTGATCGCCGGGCTGGGCGTGCTGTACATCCTGGCCCGCAGCCGCGAGCAGGCGCTGGCGGTCGTCACCCGGCTGGGGCAGCGCTGGCCGTGGATCGAGAGACTGGCCGGGAAGCGCCTGGCGTCTCTGCTGGTCGGGCTGGCCGTGCTCACCGACGGGCGGCGCTTTTTGCTGGCCACCGGGTGGATGTTCCTGGACTGGGCCGTGGCTGTGCTGCAGTACTTCGTGCTGCTGCGGGCCTTCTTCCCGGAGGCCGCAGTGCTCTGGGCGGCCTTTGCCCTGGGCGTGGCTGCGCTGGGCGCTGCGGCGCCCTCTTCGCCGGGCGCCATCGGCGTGATGGAGCTCTCGCTGGTCGGCGCGCTGGCGGTCTTCCAGATCGACCAGTCGCGCGCCCTGGCCTTTGCCCTGACGATCCACTTTTTCAGCTACCTGAGCAGCGGCATCTTCGGCAGCCTGGGGCTGGCGCAGGACGGCGAGTCCCTGACCGGGCTGTACCGCCAGATCCGCAGCCTGCGCACCCGGGTGCAGGATCCGGAGCCGGGCTGAAAGCGCCGGCCCTGGCCAACCTGCGGTTTAATTAGCAGAAATTTCCCCGGAAAGAACGCCTTCCGGGATCTAGCGGAGTAAGTGATGGGACGCCATTATCTGGTAACCGGCGGCGCCGGTTTCATCGGCTCAAATTACGTGCAGCGCCTGCTGCAGCGGGGTGAGAAGGTCACCATATACGACAATTTATCCCGGGCGGGTGCGCCGCTCAACCTGCAGTGGCTGCGCGAGCGCTGCGGGAGCGAATCTTTCGAGCTGGTGCATGGAGATATCCGCGACGCGGCACTGCTGACTGCCGCTGCCCGCGAGGCGGATGTGATCGTGCACCTGGCCTCGCAGGTGGCAGTGACCACCTCCGTGCAGCACCCGCGCGAAGACTTCGAAACCAACGCTCTGGGCACCTTCAACGCCCTGGAAGCGGCGCGCCTCTCGGGCCGCAGACCCATCTTCCTGTACGCCTCTACCAACAAGGTCTACGGCGGGATGGAAGCGGTGGGCGTGCGCGAGCTCGAGACGCGCTACGCCTACGTCGACATGCCGCAGGGCGTCTCCGAAACCCAGCCGCTGGATTTCCACTCGCCCTACGGCTGTTCCAAAGGCGCCGGTGACCAGTACGTGCGCGATTACCACCGCATCTACGGGCTGCCCACCGTGGTGCTGCGCCAGAGCTGCATTTACGGTCCGCGCCAGTTCGGCGTGGAAGACCAGGGCTGGATCGCCTGGTTCATCATCGCCGTGCTGAGCGGCAAACCGATCACCATTTACGGCGACGGCAAGCAGGTGCGCGATGTACTCTACGTCGATGACCTGCTGGACGCCTACGACCTGGCGGTGGAAAAGATCGAACAGAGCGCCGGGCAGGTTTACAATATCGGCGGCGGGCCGCAGCACACCCTCTCGGTGTGGAAAGAGTTCGGCCCGCTGCTCGAACGCCTGATGGGGCGCTCAATCCCGGTGCAGTGGGCCGGCTGGCGCCCCGGCGACCAGCGCATCTACGTCTCGAACATTGCCAAGGCCCGCCAGGAGCTGGGCTGGCAGCCGAAGGTGGACGTTGAAACCGGGATCAGCCGCCTGGTGGATTGGGTCAGGGGCAGCCCGCAGTACTTCAACTTCCGGTAACCGCAATGCGCATCCTGACCGTCCTCACCTACTACCGCCCGCACACCAGCGGGCTCACCATTTATGCCGAACGCCTGGCCAAAGCTCTGGTGCGCCGCGGCCACCAGGTGACCATCCTGACCTCGCAGTACGAGAAACATCTGCCCCTGGAGGAGGTCCAGGAGGCCGTGCGCATCCGCCGCTCGCCGGTGCTGCTGCGCGTCAGCAAGGGGGTGATCTCCCCGGCCCTGGGATTCCTGGCCACGCAGCTGGTGCGCGAAAGCGACGTTATCCAGCTCCACCTGCCGCAGTTCGACGCCCCGGGCGTGGCGCTGCGCGGCCGCCTGACCGGGCGCCCCACTGTGCTCACCTACCACTGCGACCTGTCGCTGCCGCCCACGCTCTTCAACCGCCTGGTCAACCGCGTTGTCGACGTGGCCAACCACACCGCCGCCCAGCTGGCCGACCGCATCGTTACCTATACGCAAGACTACGCCGACAACTCCCCCTACCTCTCGCGCTACCGCAGCAAGCTGCAGATCATCCCCCCGCCAGTGGAGCTGCCGAAGGCTTCTCCCGAAGCGGTGGAGGCCTTTGCCCGCCAGAACCGTACGGAAGAATGCCGCCCGGTGATCGGCATGGCCGCCCGCTTCGCCGCCGAGAAAGGCGTGGAGGTGCTGCTCGACGCGCTGCCGGCCATCCTGGAACGCTACCCGCGCGCCCAGGTGCTGTTCGCCGGGCAGTACCAGAACGTGCTCAGCGAGGAAGCCTACTTCAACCGTCTGGCCCCACAGATCCGCCGCTACGAAGCGGACGGGCACTGGCGCTTCCTGGGGGTGCTTTCCCCGCAGGAGATGGCCGCCTTCTACCCCAACCTGGACGTGCTCGTCGTCCCAAGCCTGAACTCGACGGAAGCCTTCGGGCTGGTGCAGATCGAGGCCATGATGAACGGCGTGCCCTGCGTGGCTTCGGCGCTGCCCGGCGTGCGCCAGCCCGTGCTGACCACCGGTATGGGCCGGGTAACCCCGATCGGCGACTCCCGGGCCCTGGCTCAAGCCATCCTGGAGATCGTCGACCGGCCGCAGGACTTCCAGGCCGACCCGCAGGAGATCGCCCACCGCTTCGATCCGGACACGATCGCGGCTGAGTACGAGCGCATGTTCCTGGAACTGCTGCGGGCGAAGAAAAAGCAGCCGGCAGGTTGAAGGATGGTCGTGGACAGCACCCCTGTGAAGGACACCCCGGAACGCGAAGCCCGTCAGCGTGAGGCGCACAAAGATTTCCTGTGGCTGCACCTGCGCGAGCTGCCCTATTTTCGCGCCCTGCTGCGCTCTGTGGAGGCGCGCTTCTACCAGGATATCGAACTTCCCGCGCCGGTGCTCGATGTGGGCTGCGGGGACGGGCATTTCGCCAGCGTGACCTTCGACCGCCCGCTGGACGCCGGCCTGGACCCGTGGGCCGGCCCGCTGCGCGAGGCCAGCCGGCGGGGCGCCTACCGCGGCGTGGTGCTGGCCGACGGCAGCCTGGCCCCCTTCCCCGATGGCCATTTCGCCAGCGCGGTGAGCAATTCGGTGCTCGAGCACATCCCCGCCGTGGATGCGGTGCTGGCCGAGACGGCCCGTGTACTGCGGCCCGGGGCGCCTTTCATTTTCTGCGTGCCCAACCACCGCTTCCTGGAGGAATTATCGGTCAGCAATACGCTGGACCGCATCGGTCTGCGCGGACCTGCGGGGCTGTACCGGCGCTTCTTCAACCGCATCTCACGCCACGTGCACTGCGACCCGCCCGAAGTGTGGGAGCCGCGCCTGGAGCGCGCCGGTTTTAAGGTCGAGCGCTGGTGGCACTACTTCTCCCCGCAGGCGCTGCACGTGCTCGAATGGGGCCACTACTTCGGACTGCCCTCGTGGATCAGCCGCATGCTGCTGGGGCGCTGGATCCTGGCCCCGGCGCACTGGAACCTGGACTGGCTCTACCGGCGCCTGCTGCCCTACTACCAGGAAGGCCCGCGTCCCGACGGCGTGTACAGCTTTTATATCTGCCGGCGGCAGTGAGGCGGCTGTAAAATAACAGCCGGGGGTGCACCCCAGAAACCGCACCGGATGGTCGAAACGGCGATGATGGACGAACCGAGTGTCTTCGATTATGTAAAATCCCGCCTGATGCCCTGGAAGTATCCGCGCGTGGAGATCCCGCCCCCGGAAGCGGAGGCGGAGCCGCCTGTGCGCGTCGAGCCGGCCGGTAGAGCGCCCGAGGCGGCCCTGGAGGGCGTGGGCGCGGCAGGTCAGCCGCCTGAGCCGGCGCCGTATTCCTGGGCACCCGCCACCGAAACCGGAGAAGCGCCGCCGCAGGCCCTGCCGGTCGCAGACCAGGCGCCGGCCGAAGCGGTGCCGGCCGTCTGGCCGTGGCGCGCCCTGCTCGCCCTGGCCCTGGCGCTGGTCGCCCAGTTCGCCCTCGAGCCGCACCCCGGGCGCAGCTGGATGCTGAGCGCGGTCCTCTACGGCCTGGCGGCGGGACTGCTGGTCTGGGCGCAGCTCGGCGGGGAGTGGAAAACCGCCCCCCTGCCGCGCGACGAGCGCCTGCCCGACCTGCTGCAGGTGCGCTCCACGCCGCTCATGCTGGGGCTGATCCTGGCGCTGGCGGCTTTTGCCGCTTTCGGCGGCAACCTGTTCACCCCCCTGAACCTGACGCTGTGGGGCCTGGCCATCGCCCTGTGCCTGCGCGCCCTCTGGCTGGACCATCCCGGGCAGCCCGCCTGGGACCTGCGGCTGGAGCGCCTGCTGCGCCGGTCCGCCTGGACGTTCCATATTTCTCGCCGCCGCCTGGCGCTGCTGGCGGTAGTTGCCCTGATCATCTTCTTCCGCACCTACCAGCTCGAAGGCGTGCCCCCCGAGATGAACAGCGATCACGCCGAGAAGCTGCTCGACGTGCTCGATGTGCTCAACGGACAGACGCGCATCTTCTTCCCGCGCAACACCGGGCGCGAGTTCTTCCAGTTCTACCTCACCGCCGCGGTGGCGCAGCTCTTCGGCACCGGCCTGAGCTTCTTGAGCCTGAAGATCGGCACCGTGCTGGCCGGGTTTATGGCGCTGTTCTACATTTATAAGCTGGGGAAAGAGATCGCCAACGCCGAGGTGGCCCTGTGGGCGCTGGCCTTCGCCGGGATCGCCTTCTGGCCTAACATCATTTCGCGCATCGCCCTGCGCTTCGCCCTTTACCCCCTGTTCGCTGCCCCCATGCTCTACTACCTGCTGCGCGGACTGCGGCGCTCCGACCGCAACGATTTCATCCTGGCCGGTATTGCCCTGGGGCTGGGGCTGCACGGCTACAGTTCGGCGCGCATCCTGCCCTTTGTGGTCGTTGTGGCCGTGGCCCTGTACCTGCTGCACCGCCAGTCGCAGGGGGTGCGGCGCGAGACCGTGCTGCGCCTGGGCCTGCTGGCTTTCTTCGCCCTGCTGCTCTTCCTGCCGCTGCTGCGCTTCGCGGTGGAGAACCCCGAGGCCTTCGCCTACCGGGCGTTCACGCGCCTGTCTGACTGGGAGCGCCCGCTCCCCGGCCCGGCCTGGCAGATCTTCCTGCAGAACCTGTGGAACGCCTGGGTGATGTTCTTCTGGGACGACGGCGAGGTGTGGCTGCACTCCGTGCCCCACCGCCCGGCGCTGAGCGCGGTCGCCGCAGCGTTATACTTTATTGGCTCGGTGACCCTGCTGGTGCGCTACATCCGCCGCCGGCACTGGCTGGACCTCTTCCTGCTGCTCTCGGTGCCGCTGCTCATGCTGCCCTCCATCCTCTCCCTGGCCTTCCCGGGTGAGAACCCCAGCCTGAACCGCACCAGCGCGGCCGTGATTCCGGTCTTCCTGATCACCGGCCTGGGCGTGCACGCCCTGACGAAGACCATCCGGCGCGGTCTTGGCGAGCGCAGCGGCCGGCCCCTGGCCTGGGGACTGGCCGGGCTGCTGCTGGTTTTCTCGGCGGCTCAGGATTACGACCTGGTCTTCAACCAGTACCGCACGGAATACGCCCGCAACGCCTGGAACAGCTCGGAGATGGGCCAGGTGATCCACGATTTCGCCGCCACCGCCGGCACCCTGGACAGCGCCTGGGTGATCCCCTTCCCCCACTGGGTGGCCACGCGGCTGGTGGGGTTCATTGCCGGTTACCCCGGGCACGATTACGCCGTGTTCCCCGACCAGTTAGAGTTCACCACCGAGGTCAGCGGTCCGAAGCTCTTCCTGCTCAAACCGGAGGACGAAGAAGGTCTGCTGGCCCTGCGGCGGGTCTATCCGAACGGGTGGGTGAAAGTGTACGATGCGCAGGTGGAAAATAAAGACTTTTTAATGTACTTCGTTCCGCCGCGATAAAAGTTAAAATGAGACAAAATCTTTACAGCGTGTGGCATTTTTGAGCTTTTATGACGGTAGAACAAAACCCTGACGAGGTTGTTTTCAGCAAACGGGGTGTGGCGTTGAACGTCACCCTGTTCGATTTGCTGCTGGTTCTGGTCCTGGTGGCCGGGGCCTTTTTCCGCTTCTCGGGGCTGTTCTGGGGCGAGTACAACTACCTGCACCCCGACGAGCGCTTCCTGCTGCAGGTCGGCTCCAGCATCACGCCCGTGGTCTGCAGCGACCCGAATTATTCCGATTACAACTGCCCGCCGGAGTCGAAGCGCTACCTCAGCCTGAGCGAGTATTTCGACACCGCCAATTCGCCCCTCAACCCGCACAACCGCGGGGCGACGTTTTACGTGTACGGCACCCTGCCGATGTTCATCGCCCGCCTGGCGGTGGAGTGGGTGTTCGGCCACAGCGGCTGGGTGGAGATGACCCAGGTGGGCCGCACTCTTTCGGCGCTGTTCGACCTGCTTGTCGTGCTGCTGGTGTACCTGACGGCCGAGCGCCTGTTCGACCGCCGGGTGGCCATCCTGGCGGCTGCGTTCTCCGCTGCCGCTGTGCTGCAGATCCAGCAGTCGCACTTCTTCACCACCGACACCTTCATCAATTTCTTCGCCCTGCTGACCTTCTACTTTGCGGCCCGCATAGTGAGCGGGGACTGGGCAGCGAGCGAGCAGCCGGCGCAGGCCCTGCAGGCGGAGCGCGAAGGCTATGCGCTGGGCGATTCGCCGTACAACCTGGGCTTCAGCGCCCAGGCCCGCCCGGCCACTGCCCTGCAGCGCTTCCTGCAGCACCCCCTCTTCCTGCCCTGCCTGGCCTTTGGCATCGCCCTGGGGATGGCCGTGGCCTCCAAGCTCAACGCTGCCCCGGTGGCCGTGGTGCTGCCCATCGCCCTGGGCCTGCGCCTGATGCAGGCGCCGCCCGGCGAACGCCAGGGATACTTCAACCAGGCGGTGGTCTTCACGCTGCTGGCCGCCGTCGTCAGCCTGGTCACCTTCCGCATATTGCAGCCCTACGCCTTCAGCGGCCCGGGTTTCTTCAACATCAGCCTGAACCCGCAGTGGCTGTCGAACCTGAGGGAGCTGGCCGCCCAGACCAGCGGCGAGGTGGACTTCCCGCCGGCCATGCAGTGGGCCCGCCGGGGCGTCACCTTCTCCGGCAAGAACCTGATCCTGTGGGGCCTGGGGCTGCCGCTAGGCCTGCTGGCCTTCGGCGGATTGATCTGGGCCGGCTGGCGTCTGCTGCACGGCTGGAACGAGCGCGGCCGTACGTGGCAGCACACCGCCCTGCTGTGGAGCTGGACGGTGATGTACTTCACCTGGCAGTCGCTGGGCCGCAACCCCACCATGCGCTACCAGCTCCCCATTTACCCCATGCTGGCCATCTTCGCCGGCTGGGCGCTCGTGGAGCTGTGGGACCTGGGCGCCCGGCGCCGCCAGGCCTCCGGCAGCAGGCGTCCGGGGGGCTTGCAGTGGGCTGCCCTGCTCGCCGGCGCCCTGGTGCTGCTGGGCACTTATGCCTACGCCTACGGCTTCAGCCAGATCTACACCCGCCCGATCACGCGCGTGGAAGCCTCGCGCTGGATGTTCGCCAACATCCCCGGGCCGATCAACCTGCACATCGAGACGGGCGAAGGCGAGCTGCAGCAGCCCCTGCCCTTCTCCTACAGCACCTCGATCTCAGCCGGTTATCCTTACACGACCTCCTTTCAGCCGCGGGAGAGCGGCCTGCTCACCGAAGTCTACCTGCCGCATGTGGGCGGCAGCATCTTCTCGCAGGAGCCCGCGGTGCTCTCGCTGGTGGTCTCGGCCCAGCCGCTGGGCGAGGACCTGCTCGCCAGCGCCGAGGTGACCATTGACCCCGACCTGGGGAAGGACCCGCTTGGCCAGCCCTACACCTTCACGCTCGACCAGCCCGTCCAGCTCAACCCCGAGCAGACCTACTACCTGACCCTGCACATGCCGGCCAGCAGCCAGGCGGTGAACATCTGCGGGCCGATCGACCTGCACCTGCAGGGCGAGACGGATACCCTGACGCAGACCATCCAGCAGCCGCCCTCCTGCACCCTCGAACCCGGCATACCTTACCAGGTGAACTTCACCGCCCAGGCGGACGGGGTGGTGCGTGAGCTCACCCTGCAGCAGGCCCTCGACCTGCAGGGCACCCCCGAAGCGGAAGTGCTGCGCTTCTCCCTGTATTCTCCCGACGACCCCAGCTACCTGGCGACCGCCGAGCTGTCCGCCGAACTGCCGGACAGTCCCCAGGAGGATGCGGCTTACGTGGTCAGCCTAGACCAGCCCGTGCCGTTCGTCGCCGGGAACCAGTACACCCTGCTGGTGGAGCTGGTCTCAGAGAGCGGGGGCATCACCCTGCGCGGCGCCGGCGTGGCCAATGAAGGCGAGTGGGACGACGGGCTGCCCCTGCGTATGGACGGCTACGACCCCTTCGGCGGCCTGTACCCGCCCGACCTGAACTTCAACATGTACTGGGATGACAATCCCGATAAGCTCAACCGCTTCCTGACCATCCTGGACCAGGCGGAATATGTGGTTATCTCCTCCAGCCGCCAGTGGGGCAGCCTGCCGCGCATCCCCGAGCGCTTCCCACTGGTCACCACCTACTACCGCCACCTGATCGGCTGCCCCGACGACCGTGAGATCGAGTGGTGCTACAACGTGGCCCAGCCGGGCATGTTCCAGGGAGAGCTGGGCTTCGAGCTGATTGAAGTGTTTGAGTCCAGCCCGCAGATCGGGCCGCTGCGCCTCAACGACCAGTTCGCCGAAGAAGCCTTTACGGTTTACGACCATCCCAAGGTCTTCATCTTCCGCAAGACCGGGGCGTACGATCCGGAGAAGGTGGCATCGATCCTGGGCAGCGTGGACTTCTCCAAAGTGATCCGCAGGCCGCCCATGCAGTTCGACTCCTACCCGGCCGACCTGATGCTGCCCCTGCAGCGCTGGGTGCTGGCGCAGACCAGCGGGACCTGGTCGCAGTTGTTCGACACGGGGGCGCTGTTCAACCGCTGGCCGGCGCTCTCGGCGGTGCTGTGGTATGTGGCCCTGTTCGCCCTGGGCCTGCTGGTGTACCCCTTCCTGCGGCTGGCCCTGCCGGGGCTGCCCGACCGCGGCTACGCACTGGCGCGCAGCGCCGGTCTGCTGGTGCTCTCCTACCTGGTCTGGCTGGCGGGATCGCTGGGGGTGGTCACCAGCCGGCTGACCATCAGCGCCGTGCTGGGCATCATGCTGCTGGTTGGCCTGGCGCTGGCTTTCTACCAGCGCGACGGCCTGCGCGAGGACCTGCGCAGGCGCGCAGGCTACTTCCTGACGGTGGAAGGGCTGTTCCTGGCCCTGTTCGTATTCGACCTGCTCATCCGCCTGGGCAACCCGGACCTGTGGCACCCGTGGAAGGGCGGCGAAAAGCCCATGGACTTCGCCTACTTCAACGCCATATTGAAGAGCCCCACCTTCCCGCCCTACGATCCCTGGTTCGCCGGCGGTTACCTGAACTACTATTACTACGGCTTTGTCTTCGTGGGCGTGCTGGTCAAGTGGCTGGGCATCGTGCCGGCAGTGGCCTACAACCTGATCATCCCCACCCTGTTCGCTTTGATCGGCATTGGCGCCTTCGGCATCGCCTACAACCTGTACCGGCACTGGCAGATGCACCACGCCCCTGACAGCGGTCGGGGCACGCTCCACGCCGGCTGGGTGGGGCTGTCCGGCGCCCTGGGTATGGTGGTGCTGGGCAACCTGGGCAATGTCAAGCTGCTCTACGAGAACTACCTGCGCGCTGGCAGCAGCGGCGCTGCTACGGAGGGGACCTTCTTCCTGGTGCGCTGGCTGTGGGCGCTGCGCGGCTTCATCATGTCGCTCACCGGCGTGCGCATGGAGATCCCGCTCGACCAGTGGTACTGGAACGCCAGCCGGGTGATGCCCCCCGACGACCAGGCCATCACCGAGTTCCCCTTCTTCTCCATTCTGTATGGAGACCCGCACGCGCATGTGTTCTCCATGGCTATCGCGCCGCTGGCCCTGGGGTTTGCGATCGCCTTCGTGCTGGGACGCGGCCGCTGGAAGGGCATCCTGAGCGCGGCGTGCAGCTTCCTGTTCGGCGGGCTGGCGATCAGCGCCCTGCGCCCCACCAACACCTGGGACTTCTACCCCTACCTGGCGCTGGCTGTGGTGGCCGTGCTCTACACCCTGCTGGCGAACGCAGAGCCGGCGGAGGGCCTGCGCCGGCGCCTGCCCGTGCTGCGTTCTCTGCCGCAGGTCAGCCTGCGGCTGGTCACCGCCCTGCTGGGCGTGGTCGTGCTGGTCACCCTGGTGGAACTCTTCTTCAAGCCCTATACCGACTGGTACGGCCTGGGCTACGGCGAAGTGGGCCTGTGGGAAGGCCCGCGCACCCCGCTCAGCTCGTACTTCGTGCACTGGGGGCTGTTCCTGTTTGTGATCGCCTCCTGGCTGGTCTGGGAGAGCGTGGAGTGGATGTCATCCACCCCGGTCTCGGCCCTCAACAGCCTGCGGCCCCACAAAGGGCTGCTCCAGGCAGCCGGTCTGCTGGTGCTGGCGGCCGTGGGCGCCCTGCTGCTCTACGGCGTGTCGATCGGATGGGTGGTGGTGCTGCTTGGCCTGTGGGCGGCCGTGCTCCTGCTGCGCCCCGGCCAGCCGGAATCGAAGCGCGTCGTCCTCTTCCTGACCGGCACAGCGCTGGCGATCACCCTGATGGTCGAGCTGGTGGTGCTGAAGGGCGATATCGGGCGCATGAACACGGTCTTCAAGTTCTACCTGCAGGCCTGGACGCTGCTGGCCGTCAGTGCGGCGGCCTGCCTGGGCTGGCTGCTCACCAGCCTGCACACCTGGGAGCCGGCGCTGCGCCGTGCCTGGCAGGTGGGCGTCAGCGCCCTGGTGCTGGGCGCCGCCCTGTACACCCTGACCGCCAGCATGGCCAAGATCGAGGACCGTATGGTGCCCAGCGCGCCCCACACCCTGGACGGCATGCGCTACATGGCCTACGCCCGCTACGACTGGGAAGGCCCCATGGACCTGAGCCAGGACTACCAGGCCATCCGCTGGATGCAGGAGAACGTGGAAGGTTCGCCGGTGATCGTGGAGGCCAACCTGCGCGACCTGTACCGCTGGGGCTCGCGCTTCACCATCTACACCGGCCTGCCGGGCGTGGTCGGCTGGGAGTGGCACCAGCAGCAGCAGCGTGCCGTGGTGCCGGCCTCGTGGGTCAGCGAGCGCATCGCCGAGATCTCCGATTTCTATCTGACGACCGACTTCGAGTACGCCTACGACTTCCTGGAGAAGTACAACGTGCGCTATATCATCGTCGGCCAGCTGGAACGCAACCACTACCCCGGCCCCGGGCTGGACAAGTTCCCCGCCGGCGAAGGGAAGTACTGGCGGACGGTGTTCCAGTACCAGGACACCACGATTTACGAGGTGCTGGACCGCACCACCGCCATGCAGCCGGATGCAGGCTGCACACTCTGCAGGTAGGAGCCTTTCCAGGACTGAGCATCTATGTCTGACATCCTGCAAATCTTCATCTGGTGGCTGCTGGTGCAGTTGATCGGGCTGCTGGCCCTGCCGGCCGCGCAGTGGATCTTCCGCTGGCTGCCGGCTCGCGGCTATGCCTTCGCCAAACCGCTGGGGCTGCTGCTGGTGAGCTACGTGCTGTGGCTGGGCGCCTCGGCCGGATTCCTGCGCAACGATCTGGGCGGCATCCTGGCCGCCCTGGCGGCGCTGGCCGCGTTTTCGGCCTGGGCCCTGCGGCGGGAGGGCGGTTTCGAGGCGCTGCGGAATAATCTGCGGGAAAACCGGGCCATGATCCTGGCCGTGGAGGCGCTATTCACCCTGGCGCTGATCGCCTGGGCGGCACTGCGCGCCTACGCGACCTTCAAAATCGCCCCCGCAGGCGGCGAGAAGTTCATGGAGATGGCCTTCCTCAATGCGGTGCTTAACAGCCCCGAGTTCCCCCCGCTGGACCCCTGGCTGTCGGGCTACGCCATTTCGTATTATTACTTCGGCTACGTGATGATGGCCGTGCTCACCCGCCTGAGCGGCGCCGCTCCGGGCGTGGGTTTCGACCTGTACGACGCGCTGCTCTTCGCCCTGACGCTCAGCGGCGCCTTCGGCATCGTCTACAACCTGGTGAAGGGCCAGCTCGAAGGCGGCCGGTCCGGCTCGGCCATCTCGTACGGGCTGCTGGGCGCTGCCCTGGTAGGCGTGATGGGGAACCTGGAGGGCCTGCTGGAGAGCCTGCGGGCGCGCGGCCTGCTCTCAGACGGCTTCCTGGTCTGGATCGACATTCCCGACCTGGAACAGGCGGTGGTGAGCGGCTCGTGGGCTCCGGACAACGGGTCGTGGCTGTGGTGGTGGCGGGCTTCACGCGTCATCCAGGATTACGACCTGGCCGGAAACGCGCTGGGCGTCAGCCCGATCACCGAGTTCCCGTTCTTCAGCTTCCTGCTGGGCGACAACCACCCGCACAAGCTGGCCCTGCCCTTTGTACTGCTGGCCATCGCCCTGGCCTTCAACCTGCTGCGCCGCCAGCTTTCGCTGCCCCCCGGCGAAGAGCGGGCCGCCTGGTGGAACCCGCTGCGCGCGGTTTTCCCGGGAGAGACGGCGCTCTTCCTGATCTACGCGCTGTGCATTGGGGCGCTGGGCTTTCTCAACACCTGGGATATGCCCATCTACCTGGGCCTGGCCACCCTGGCCTACGGCGCCGGGCGCTGGTCGCAGACCCGCCGGCTGGACATGGACTTATTGAAGCGCAGCGCGGCCCTGGCTGTGGGCCTGCTGCTGGCCGGGCTGCTGCTGTACTTCTACTTTTACGTTGGATTCAGCTCGCAGGCCGGGGGCATTCTGCCCTATGTCTTCCCGCCCACCCGGCTGCCGCAGTACTTCGTCATCTTCGGCGTGTTCGTGGTGATCCTGGGCGGCTTCCTGCCGCTGTATCTGGTCCGGCGCAGCCGGGATGCGCAGGAGCCGCCGCTGCGGCCGCCCCTGCTCAAGACCTGGGGGGCGGTGGTCGCCGCCTGTCTGGGTCTGTTTGCTGTGGTGCTGCTGCTCATGGGTGCGGTCGCCCTGGCGGCGCAGCTCGCCGGCAGGCCGCTGGCATCGGAAGCGATGCTGCAGAACGCTCTGAGAGGCATGAGCCCCGGCGAGGCGCTGGGCGTCTCACTGCTCACGCGCCTGCAGAACCCCTGGCTGTTCCTGACGCTGACCTTCCTGCTGGCCCTGTGCCTGAGCGGTCTGGCGCTGGCTGTGCGCGGCCGGCGCCCGGGAGAGGATGAGCGCACCCCGGCCGTCCCGGCTCCCGAATGCGCCAGCTCAAGCGAGGTCTTCAGCCTGCTGCTGGTCCTGTGCGGCCTGGCCCTGACGCTGAGCACCGAGTTCGTCTACCTGCGCGATGTGTTCGGCGTGCGCATGAACACCATTTTCAAGTTTTACTACCAGGGCTGGGTGCTGCTCGCCCTGGCCAGCGCCTGCGCTTTATACTGGGTGAGCAGCGCCGCACGGCCAGGCATCGGCGTGCGCGTCTACCAGGCGCTTTGCACCCTGATGATCGCTGCAGGCATGGTCTACCCCGCGTTTGGTTATTTCAGCCGGGCCGAATACTTCCAGAGTACGCCGGACCTGGACGGCGCCAGCAGCATCGCCAGTTCCAACCCCGACGACTGGGCGGCAATCGAGTGGCTGCGCGCGCAGCTTATACCCGGTGAACCCCCGCCCGTCATCCTCGAAGCTCCAGCTGACCAGTACGCCAGCTACAACTACGAGGGCCGCATCAGCACGTTCACCGGCATGCCCACCCTGCTCGGCTGGGGCGGGCACCAGAGCCAGTGGCGCGGTAACTATGAAGAGCCTGCACGGCGCGAGCCGGAAATTGAAATGATCTACACCACCGCAGATGCCGGCCAGGCGCTGGATCTGCTGTTAAAATGGAACGTGGATTACGTAATCGTGGGATCTCCCGAGCTGCAGTACATCCAGGAAAAATGCACGCTGGGCAGCAGCCCCTGCAGCCCCACCCGGGCAGTGCAGAAATTCGACCAGGCCCTGGAGCCGGTCTTCCGGCAGGGCAGTGTGACGATTTACCAGGTGCCCTGAGGGCTGAAACTTCGCGGCAGGATAATCGATGACGAAGCGCTCAATCACATTTGAACACCTTCTCTACTTCCTGGCATTTCTCCTGGCGGCGGGCCTGCGCTTCCTGAACCTGGGGAGCGCCGGGTTAAGCGAGCTGGAGGCGGGCTGGGCGATGCAGGCCCTGCGGGTGGCGCGCGGCGAGCCGCTGGCAGCCGCCCCGCTGGCGCAGCCGGCATACATCTTCCTCACCGGACTGACCTTCACCGTGCTGCCGGCCACCGACGCCCTGGCGCGCTTCTGGCCGGCCCTGAGCGGCTCGCTGCTGGTGCTGCTGCCGCTGTTCTTCCGCAGTGCTCTCGGGCGCACCGCCGCCCTGATCTGCGCCTTTGGCCTGGCCCTCGACCCCGGGCTGGTGGCCGGGGCGCGCACCGCCGGCGGCCCGCTGATGGCCGCCAGCTTCGCCCTGCTGGCGCTCGGTTTCTGGCGGGAGCGGCAGACCGTTCTTGCCGGCCTCCTGGCCGGGCTGGCCGTGCTCTCCGGGCCGGGACTGTTTTTCGGCCTGATCCTAGCCGGCCTGGGCCTGCTGGTGTTCCGGCGCTCCGGCTGGAGCATCGCCCACTGGGGCACGAACGAGCGGCCGCTGGACCTGCGCCCGGCGCTGGTCGCTGCGGCAGCGGTGATCCTGCTGCTGGGCACGTACTTCTTCCAGGTCCCCCAGGGACTGGCCGGCTGGTTCAGCGGCCTGGCGGATTTCCTGCGCGGCTTGATTCCCCCGCAGATGGATGCAGCCCCGGCCGGGCAGATCCTGTTCACCCTGATGGCCTACCAGCCGCTGGCCCTGCTGTTCGGGCTGTTCGGCGCTTTCCGCATCCTGTTCGCCCCGGCGCTGCAGCCGGCAGCGAGCTTCTCAGACGCGGGACGCCCGGCCTACCTGCAAACGGCCCTGACCCGGCGCTATACAGGCCTGGCGCTGGTCCTGTGGGCGGGCCTGGCGCTGCTGCTGGCCCTGCTCTACCCGGCGCGCCAGCCCGGCGACCTGGTCTGGGTCATCGTCCCGCTTTGGGCCCTGGCCGCGCTGGAACTGAGCGATTTCCTGCCGCAGCGTAAGGTCGACTGGCTTGCCGCCGGTCACGCGGCGCTGATCTTCATCTTCCTGGCCCTGTTCTGGTTCAACCTGTCGGCCATCGGACGCGCCCCGGGCGCCGGCTTCGACCTGCGCGCCGGCGTGATGCTCGGCACCCTGGCGCTGGTGATCCTCACCACCGTCCTCATCGGGCTGGGCTGGTCGTGGGAGACCGGGCTGTACGGCTTCACCTGGGGTGTGGGTGTCTCCCTGCTGGCGTATCTGATCTCGGCAAGCTGGGGCGTTTCGCAGTTGCGCGCCAGCCAGCCGGTGGAGCTGTGGACCCAGGGACCCGGCGTGCTCCAGGCCGACCTGCTGCGCAGCACGCTGGAAGAAATTTCAGTCTGGAACACCGGCTTCCCGGACCAGATCGAGATCCTGGCTCCGGACTCCAGCGCCTCGCTGCAGTGGAACCTGCGCAGCTTCACCCACGCCCGCTTCGTCGCCAACCCGGCCAGCGGCGTGTGGAGCGAGGGCGGCCTGCAGACCGTCCGCCAGGGGCTGAATCAGGGTCCCCCGGCGGTGGTGATCACCTTAACCGAAGAAGCCCCGGAGCTGGCAGCTGGCTACCGCGGGCAGGACTTTGTCTACTGGGTGGACCGCGGCTGGGAAGGCGCCGCGCCCCAGAATCTGGCCGGATGGATCACATTCCGCCAGGCGCCCCTTAGCCAGGGCAGCCTGTACCTGTGGGTGCGCAGCGACCTGTTCCCCGACGGTGCAGGTGAAACCAGTCGCAGTCAGGAGATTTCATGAGTCAGGCAAAAATTATCGCCATCGACGGCCCGGCGGCCTCCGGCAAAACCACACTGGGCGTCCAGCTTGCCCGCCGGCTGGACTATCTCTTCTTCGATACCGGGGTGATGTACCGGGCAATCACCTGGGCGGCCCTGGACCGCGGCGTTCCATTAGATAACCCCGAAGCGCTCACCCGGCTGGCAGAGGAGGTGGTCATCGACGTGCGCCCGCCCTCGCGCGACGACGGGCGCCTTTCGGATGTGCTGCTGGACGGGCAGGACATCACCTGGGAGATCCGCCACCCGCAGGTGGACCAGAACGTCTCCGTGGTGTCGGCCTACCCGGGCGTGCGCAGCGCCCTGTTCAACCACCAGCGGCGGGTGGGTCTGCGCGGGCATGTGGTGATGGTCGGGCGCGATATCGGCACCGTGGTGCTGCCCGAAGCCGACCTGAAGATATACCTGGACGCCTCGGTGGAGGAGCGCGCCCGCCGGCGCTACGCCGAGCTGGTCGCGCGCGGCGCCAGCGCACGCTACGAAGACGTGCTGGAAGACATGCACCGGCGGGACCGCATCGACTCAACGCGCGCCATCGCCCCCCTGCGCCCGGCGGAGGACGCGGTCATCCTGAGTTCCGACGGGCTGGAGGCTGACGAAGTGCTGGAGCGCGCCCTGGCGCTGGTCCACCAGTGTCAGGAACAGCCCTCCCGGGAGTAAAATTGTACCAACGAACGATTCACAAAGGCTGCACAACCACATCATGGAACTGACCCAACAGGATAAGAAATACGCCAGCAAAGAATACAACCACGCCCGCCTGGAAAGGCGGCGCTGGTTTTTACGCTTTTTAATCAAAAACATCGGCTTTACCCTGCTGGCCAAACAGGGCCCGGTGGAGGGGCTGGAAAACGTGCCGCGTGAAGGGCCGGCGCTGATCATGATCAACCACATCTCCTTCGCCGACCCGATCGCCGTGATTAACGTCTTACCGCGCAACATGGTGCCGATGGCGAAAATCGAGGCCTTCAACTACCCGCTGGTAGGCATCTTCCCCAAACTGTGGGAGGTCATCCCGGTGCGGCGCGACGAGATCGACCGGCGCGCGCTGCAGCAGGCCTTTGCCGTTTTGAAGGCCGGCGAGCTGGTGATGATCGCCCCCGAGGGGACGCGCAGCCCGCAGCTCAAGCCGGGCCGGGAGGGCGTGGCCTACATCGCCAGCCGGGCCAACGTGCCCATCGTGCCCACCGCAGTGGACGGCTCGATCGGTTTTCCGGCGCTGCGCCCCTTCGGCCCGTGGAAAACCTCAGGAATTTCTATCAAATTCGGGCGGCCCTTCCGCTACAAGCCGGAGTACCTGCGCGCCGGGCGGGAGCACCTGCGCAAAATGACGGACGAAGCCATGTACATCCTGGCCGCCATGCTGCCCGAAGAGCGCCGCGGATACTACTCAGACCTTTCAAAAGCAACAGAAGATACCATCATACGCTTGTAATAACGGGCGGCGGCGAAATATAATGCTATAATCCTCTCTGGTTAACCCGATCCACATCGCTGCCACACATCTTTCCTCGACCGCCCGTACCGTATGGATATCTTTCTCCGTCTGACCGCGCCCTCCCCGTATCTCGCATTTCCCCGCGACCCGGCTGGTTGGCTGGGACTTTTGATACTGGCCGGACTGGTTGCTCTCCTGGCTCTCCACTGGAAACGGTACAACAAACCGGTCTCACAGACGAACCTGCTGCTGTTCGGCGGGCTGCTGATTGCCGGCGCTGCGACAGCCCTGCTGGTGGGCATCCGCCTGCCGGCCGGACAGGCCCTGCCGCGCCCCGGCATCCCCGAGGACCCGGGCGGAGCGGTGGCGATGGTGTTCTCGGCGATCCCCTGGATGCTTGCCGGTGGGCTGCTCGGCCCGTTTTCTGCGGCGGTGATCGGCCTGCTCTCGGGGCTGCTGACGGCTTTCTTCAGCAATCAGGGCGCTTCCGTACCGCTCCTGACCGCGCTGCTGGCTGTGCTGTTCAGCGCTGCCGTCAATCAGCGCTACCGCACGCCCGCCTTCAGCGCCCTGCGCCGGCCGGTGATCAGCGCCGCGCTGCTGGCCCTGTTCTTCCCCTTTCTGCACTTCTTAGATGCAGTCCTGATCACCAGCGGTGTGCTGGCCATCCGCATCGACTATGCGGTGACTCACCTGAGGAGCGCCTGGATGGCAGTAGCCATCCAGCTTCTGGTGGGCGGCGTTTTCACCGGGGTGTGCGCCTTAGCCCTTTCCGGGCGCTGGGGGCAGCGCGAGCCGCTGGGCCCCTCCCCGGCGGAAAAAAGCCTGCAGACCCGCTTCCTCTACAGCGTGGCGCCTCTGGCGCTGTTGTTGATCATCTCGCTGATGGCGGGCAACTGGCTGGTAGCCGGGAACGCAGCGCGCCGGATGCTGCAGGCGCGCATGCAGAACACCGCCCGGCTCGCTGCCGACAACATCCCCCATTTCCTGCAGTCCGGACAGAACCAGATCCAGAGCATGGCCTCCGACCCGGCCCTGCTCGAGACGCGCGACCCCGATGAGCTCAACAAACTGCTGGGGGCGAAAATGCGCGCCGAGCCGTTCTTCAGCCAGCTTTATCTGATTGACCTGAGCGGCTTCCCGGTCGCCGGCTACCCGCTGGACACATTTGAAGGCTCACAGCCCCCGGCCGAGGAACAGCGCGGCATCCAGCTCGCCCTGTCGGGAGTGCAGGGGCAGGCCTACACCCTGCCGCCCGCCGCAGAGGGTCAGGCCGCCCGGGTGTCGTTTATTGCCACCGTCTTCAACCCCGCCGGAGAGATCCGCTCTGTGCTGGTGGGGCGCACCGAGCTCGACACCAACCCGCTCACCCGGCCGGTCCTGGCCAGCCTGGACCGCATCGCCGAAGACGAGGGCCAGGGGATGCTGATCGACAGCGAAGGGCTGATCCTCTATCACCCCAACCCGAAGCAGGTGATGAACACCGCCGCGCTGCGAGCGGAGGGCGAGCCGCAGTATTACGACGGGACGGCCCCGGACGGCACCCGCAGCCTGGTGTATGTGCAGCCCGCCCCGGGGACTTCGTGGTCGGTGGCGGTCACGGTCCCGGCCCACCGCTGGCAGCAGCTCGCCATTGACCTGGCCCTGCCGCTGATGGTGATGATCCTGGCGCTCTCGCTGCTCAGCATCCTGGTGCTGCGCTTCGGCCTGCGCCATGTGACCGCCAACCTGGAGAGCCTGGCCGTGGAAGCCGGGCGCATCTCGGCGGGGCAGCTCGATCATCCCCTGGCGGTCAACGGCGACGACGAAGTCGGTCAGCTCCGGCGCGCCTTTGAGCAGATGCGCTCCAGCCTCAAAGACCGCCTGGAAGAGCTCAACCGGCTGCTGGCGGTCAGCCAGGGCGTGGCATCCACCCTGGAGATCGGCGACGCACTCCAGCCGGTGCTGGAGGCTGCCCTGAGCACCGGCGCCACCACCGCCCGGGTGGTGCTGGCGCCTTCCGTCGTCCCCGACTTCAACGACCAGGAGGCCGGGCCGGTGAGCTTCGGCGCCGGTCCCACGAAAGACCTTTACAGCGATCTGGACGACCAGGTGCTGGCCCTGAGCCGCAAACAGGAGCGCGTCCTGCTGGCGAACCTGTCTCGCCCGCGGCTGCTGCACCTCTCGCCAACCGGCCCGCGGCCCGCGTCGCTGCTCGCCCTGGCGCTGCGCCACGAGAACCTGTTCTACGGCACGCTGTGGGTGGCTTACGACCGCCCGCACAACTTTACCGAGGAAGAGACCCGCTTCCTGGTGACGCTGGCCGGGCAGGCTGCCCTGGCCGCTGCCAATGCCCACCTGTTCCTCAGCGCCGAGGTCGGCCGCCAGCGCCTGGCAGCCATCCTGGCCTCTACCCCCGACCCGGTGCTGGTCACCGACCAGCACGACCGCCTGCTGCTCACCAACCCGGCGGCCTGGCAGGCACTGGACCTGGGGATCATCGACGACGAAGACCGGCCCCTGGAAGAGGTGATCTCCCAGCCCGAACTGGTGCGGCTGCTGCGCTCGTCCAGCGACGAGCAGCAGTCGGTGGAGATCACCCTGCCCGACGGGCGGGTGTGCCTGGCGACCGCTTCATCTGTCATCGCCGAGGGGCAGCGCGTGGGGCGCGTATGCCTGCTGCGCGACGTCACCTACTTCAAACAGCTTGACGCGCTCAAATCTGAATTCGTGTCCACCGTCAGCCACGACCTGCGCTCTCCGCTGACCCTGATGCGCGGCTACGCCACCATGCTCGAGATGGTGGGCGAGCTGAACGAGCAGCAGGCCGGCTATGTGCGCAAGATCGTCACCGGCGTGGAGAGCATGTCGCGCCTGGTGAACAACCTGCTCGACCTGGGGCGCATCGAAGCCGGTGTCGGCCTGCAGGTGGAGATGGTGCCGGTGCACGATGTGATCGAGAAGGTCATCGGTGCCCTGCAGCTCCAGGCCTCGCAGAAGAAGATCAAGATCGAGGTGGACATCCCCCGCCAGAACGTGCCCCTGATCGAAGCCGACCAGGCGCTGCTGCACCAGGCGCTGCAGAACCTGGTGGAGAACGCCATCAAGTACACCAACGCCGAGGGCAGGGTGCGCGTGCGCCTGCAGCCCCGCCAGGACCGCATGGTGTTTGAAGTGAGCGACACCGGCATTGGCATCTCTCCCATGGACCAGCCGCGTCTGTTCGAACGCTTCTTTAGAGGTGCGCAGAACGCCCCGAAGGATGAGCGCGGCACCGGCCTGGGCCTGGCGATCGTCAAGTCCATCGCCGAACGTCACGGCGGGCAGGTGTGGGTGGAAAGCCAGCTGGGTAAGGGCAGCACCTTCTACTTCTCGATCCCCCTGCGCCAGCCGCGCCAGGAAACGGTGCGGACATAGCCAGGCGCTGACGGACCGCGCGGAAGGGGGTGATTGTGGCGGTCAAAACGCAGTTCTCGCCGCAGCAGTTCCAGGAAATCCTGGGCCGCTATGACCTGGGAGCATTCCGCTCAGCCGAACCGGTGGTCCGCGGCAGCGTGCAGACGAACTATGTCCTGCACACCACGTCCGGCCGGTATATTTTCCGCTATTACGAAAACCGCACAAGGGAATCCGTGCTCTTCGAGAGCAGCCTGCTGCAGCACCTGACACAGCACGGCTACCCCTGCCCGCAGCCGTACACGGACCGCAGCGGTGAGGCCGTGGGTGAATACCGGGGCAAGCCGTTCCTGATCAGCGAGTTCATCGCCGGCGAGCACCTGGAAAACCCGGGGGAAGCCGGGCGCCGGCTGTTGATCCAGAAAGCCGCAGAGCTGCAGAAGCTGACGCGCGGCTACCGGCCGCCCTATCACGAGTACCGCAGGAATTACAGCCCGGACCTTTGCCGTACGCTGGCCCGGGACGCCGCCGCGCACCTGAACACCCCAGACGCGCAGGCGAAGCTGGCCTGGTTCGAGCGAGCGCTCGAGGGCCTGGAGCTGCCCGCCGGGCTGCCGGAAGGCATATGCCACTGTGATTTCCACTTTTCGAACATCCTTTTCCGGGATGGGTCGTTTGCAGCCCTGCTGGATTTCGACGACGCCAATTACACGTACCTGTGTTACGACCTGGCCACCCTGGTGAACCCTTTCCGGGAGGGTTTCGACTGGGACACCTGGCAGCGCTTCGACCCGCGGGAGGATGTGTTCGATTTTCGGGATGCACGCTGGGTGGTGCGGGAATACCAGCGCCACCGGCCGCTGGAGCAGGTGGAGAGGGAGCATTTCTTCGATGTTTATCGATTGAGCATTTTGATTGATGGGAACTGGTATTTTGCCCGCGGCCCGGCGAGTGATTTTTACGAGAAGCGGAAGATTGACTATCTGGACCGCCTGGGCAGGGAGAGGTTCAACGCAGAGGTAGTGGGGAATTGAGGCGATGGTGGCTGCGGTTTTCTCCTCTCTGGCTTCGCATGGGCGCGGCGAATTGGGCGCTCTGCGCCTACCACCGGTATCAGTGGGCCAGGGTTAACAATGAGCCCCGCAGAGCGGGGCTGTGGGGGGTTCCCACACAGAGCGTGGGAACCAGAATTAATGGTGTGCCCCACAGCGCAAGGCCGTCGGGGGTTCCACATCACGCGCTAAATCCTCCCCAATATTCACACCAAACCACCCCACCCAGGGGTGGACAGGCGGGGGTAATCGTGTTAAGATATGCCCAGGGCAGGAATCTTAAAAAGTCGTGCTGTTTATTAGAAACAGTAGACGAAACGTAAAAAGTGTGGTAAATTAAGAGATTGTAGCCCTTGACCGAATTGGACATCACAGGTTATAATTCGGTCACATGAAATCTGGATTGGAGCTTCTTCGGTGAGCGCTTGCGGTGAAATCCCCATGCGCTTACCTTTGTTTGTCTCGCGGACAGCTCATTTGTTCTGTGATTACTCCCCATTTGATATTTTTGTCAGCCGGTTAACAGCGGCGAAATACTTTTTAAAAACCAAGCAGCCCTGCACCAGCGGCTGCTGTGACGGGCAAGTAGAGTCTGGTTAACTTCTCTCGGCTGTCCGGGGACCCGCTTCAGCACCCCACCCCCCGCAAGCCGTTCCCAGAAACAATTACAGGAGGCGATAAGTGGAAACCAAGGGTTTGACCGCGTTACGTATCAGCCTAGCCTCGCCAGAGACGATCCGCAGTTGGTCTTACGGTGAAGTGCTCAAACCGGAAACGATCAACTACCGGCGTCTGCGCCCCGAAAAAGACGGCCTGTTCTGTGAGGCCATCTTCGGGCCCACCCGCGACTGGCAGTGCTACTGCGGTAAGTATAAGAATATTCGGTATAAAGGGATTATCTGTGATAAGTGCGGTGTTGAAGTAACCCGCTCGTCCGTGCGGCGCGAACGCATGGGCCATATTGAACTGTCCGCTCCTGTTGCTCACGTCTGGTACACCCGGCGTATCCCCTCCTACCTGGGCCTGCTGCTGGACATCTCCCGCCGCAACCTGGACCGCGTGCTGTACTTCGCCCAGTACGTGGTCACCTACGTGGATGAAGAAGCCCGCCAGAAAGCGCTTAAGCGCCTGGAAGAGAAGATCACAACCACGGAGCGCGAGCAGGCGGCCGCCATCAACGCGCAGATCGCCGAGGTCAAATCGGCCCGCGACCGCAAGATCAACGAGCTGCAGCAGCAGCGCGCTCAGATCGAACAGCGCCTCGACGAACTCGTTGCGGCCCAGCTCGAGCCGGTGATCAAAGCCGGCCAGCGGCTGGAAGCCACCCTGCGCGAGCAGTTGAACACTGCCCCCCGCTCCGCCATCCACTTCCCCGATACAGACATCGTCATCGTCCCCGCAGGCGAGACGATCACCAACAACCATCTCAGCAGCGTGCAGCGCGTGGTGAAAGAGCGCCTGGACGAGCTTGAAGGCGAGCTGAAAGACCAGAAGCAGCGCGAGCTGGAGCACATCCAGCTTGAAATCGAGAAGGTGCGCGCCGAAGCCGACCTGAAGATGGAAGAGCTGCGCAACCAGCTCGATGACCAGTCGAGCACGGTGCGCGATGAAAACGCCCACCTGCGCGACGAGCTGCTTGAGCTGCGCCCGCTGACCTTCATGGGCGAGTCGCGCTACCGCGACCTGAAGTCTCGCTGGGGCCAGGTGTTCCGCGCCGACATGGGCGCCGAGGCTTTCTACGACATCCTGAAGCGCCTCGACCTGGACAAACTGGCCGAGGAGCTGTGGCAGGAAGTGCGCACCACGCGCAGCAAGCAGAAGCGCAAGAAGGCCACCAAGCGCCTGAAGGTGGTGGAAGCTTTCCGCCGCTCTGGCAACCGCCCCGAGTGGATGATCCTGACTGTGCTGCCGGTGATTCCTCCCGATCTGCGCCCCATGGTGCAGCTCGACGGTGGCCGCTTCGCCACCTCGGACCTGAACGACCTCTACCGGCGCGTGATCAACCGCAACAACCGCCTGAAGAGGCTGCTCGAGCTCGGCGCTCCCGACGTGATCGTGCGCAACGAGAAGCGCATGCTGCAGGAAGCCGTCGACTCGCTGATCGACAACTCGCAGCGCGGCAAGGCGCTTTCGCGCCGCGGCCGCCGCGAATTGAAATCGCTGAGCGATATGCTCAAGGGTAAGAAGGGCCGCTTCCGCCGCAACCTGCTGGGTAAGCGCGTGGACTACTCCGGCCGCTCGGTGATCGTGGTCGGCCCCAAGCTCAAGCTGTACCAGTGCGGCCTGCCCAAGACCATGGCCCTGGAGCTCTACCGCCCCTTCGTGATCTCGCGGCTGGTTTCGAACAACTACGCCGCCAACGTCAAGGGTGCCAAGCGCTTCATCGAGCGCAACCGCCCCGAGGTGTGGGAAGTGCTCGAAGAGGTGATCAAGGAGCGCCCGGTACTGCTCAACCGTGCCCCTACCCTGCACCGCCTGGGCATTCAGGCCTTTGAGCCGGTGCTGATCGAGGGCAGCGCCATCCAGCTTCACCCGCTGGTGACCACGGCTTTCAACGCCGACTTCGACGGCGACCAGATGGCGGTGCACGTGCCGCTCTCGCAGAAGGCCGTCTGGGAAGCGCGCCAGCTCATGCTGTCGTCTAAGAACCTGCTCAAGCCCGCCGACGGCGAGCCGATCATCAGCCCGTCGAAGGATATGGTCCTGGGCGCGTATTACCTGACCAAGTCGGACGACCTGAAGCACAAAGGCGATAACCGCATCTTCGCCAGCCTCGAAGAGGTCGAGCTGGCCTACTCCCTGGATCAGGTGGACATCCACGCCAACATCCAGCTCTGGACCAGGACCTGGTACGATGACGAGAACACCCGCCTGCCCGAGCCGGAAGAGCGCCTGATCAAGACCACGGTTGGACGCGTGATCTTCAACCTGGTCCTGCCCGAAGAAATGCGCTTCGTCAACTGGGTGCTGGACAAGGGCGGGCTGAAAGACCTGATGGCCGAGCTGTATGAGGTCGTCGGTGAGGAGCGCACGCCGGAAGCCGCAGACGCGATCAAAGACATCGGCTTCCAGTACGCCACCCGCTCGGGCTACTCGCTGGCCGTGTCAGACATCACCATCCCTGAAGAGAAGCAGGAGATCGTGGAAAAGGCCCTGGCCGAACAGGAAGCCGTCTCGCGCGACTTCCGCCGCGGCCTGCTGACCGAACAGGAGCAGAACGAACGCATCATCGATATCTGGCAGCGCACGACCAACGAAGTGGCCGATGCTGTGCGCCGCTCGATGGACCCGAACGGCAACCTGGCAGCCCAGGCGATCTCCGGCGCCACGAAAGGCGGCTTCGGCCCGATCAGCCAGCTCGCCGGCATGCGCGGCCTGATGGCCGACCCCTCGGGGCGCATCATCCCGCTGCCCATCCGCTCGAACTTCCGCGAAGGCCTGACCGCGCTGGAGTACTTCATCTCCACGCACGGCGCCCGCAAGGGCCTTGCCGACACCGCGCTGCGCACGGCCGACGCCGGTTACCTGACCCGCCGCTTGGTGGACGTGGCCCAGGATGTGATCATTAACGACGATGACTGCGGCACTACGCAGGGTATCTCCATCCGCCGCAGCGATGACATTGCCGGCCAGTCGATGGGCAGCCGTCTGTACGGCCGCCTGGCCGCCGAGAATGTGGTCGACCCCGAAACCGGGGAAGTGCTGGCCGAGCGCGACGAGATGCTCACCCACGAGAAGGTGCGCCGCATCACCGCCTCACGCGTGCAGGAAGTGAAGGTGCGCTCACCGCTGACCTGCGAGCTGATCCACGGGATCTGCGCCAAGTGCTACGGCATGGATCTCGGCCGCGGCCGCATGGTCGAGGTTGGCTCCGCGGTGGGCATCGTGGCCGCCCAGTCGATCGGTGAGCCGGGTACGCAGCTCACGCTGCGCACCTTCCACACCGGTGGTGTGGCCGCCGGCGGTGACATCACCACCGGTCTCCCCCGTGTGGAAGAGCTCTTCGAAGCCCGCAAGACGCCGAAAGGCGAAGCGGTGGTCACCGAGATCGGCGGCGTTGTGCACGTGGAGCAGTCCGACCGCTACACCGACCTGCGCATCGCACGCGTCGAACACAGCGAGATGATCCAGGACGAGTACGCCATCCCCGGCGGGTGGACGATCGCCGTCGAGGATGCGACCGAAGTCGGTCAGGGCGACGTGCTGGCCTACCTGGCTGAGGAAGGCGCAGAGGCGCCCTCCGCCACCATCACGGCCGAAAACGCCGGTAAGGTGCGCGTTGAGCCCATGCCCGAAGGTGACGGGGCCAGCAGCGCTTTCCGGGTGATCGTCGCTTACGAGTCGCGCCAGGAAGCCGAGTACGAGATCCCCAACACCGCCCGCCTGCTCGTGAAGGACGGCGACCACGTGGAAGCCGGTCAGCCGTTGACCGAGGGCTCGCTCAATCCGCACCGCATCCTGCGCATCCAGGGCCGCGAGGCCTGCCAGCTCTACCTGCTCTCCGAGGTCCAGAAGGTGTACCGCTCGCAGGGCCAGAACATCAATGACAAGCACTTCGAAGTGATCATCCGCAAGATGATGTCGAAGGTCACAGTCACCCGCCCCGGCGACACCAGCTTCCTGCCCGGCGATATGGTGGACTACCTGGAGCTCAAGCGCATCAACGAGCAGCTCCTGGCGCAGGGCAAGCGCCCGGCCAAGTTCATGGACGTGCTGCTGGGCATCACCAAGGCCTCACTGAGCACCGACTCCTTCCTGTCGGCCGCATCCTTCCAGCACACCATCAAGGTGCTGGCCGGCGCTGCCATCGCCTTCACTGAGGATCCGCTCTACGGCCTGAAGGAGAACGTGATCATCGGTAAGCTGATCCCCGCCGGCACGGGCTTCGTGCGCGGGCGCTTCGCCGAAGCGAATGAGAACGTCATGGCCCAGATCCCGACGACCATGTCCGGCGATGGCGACGACCAGGGTGAAGAGGAAGGCCTGACGGATATCGAACTCAGCCTGGCTGACGATTAGTGACCGGACGTTCCGTAATTTCCGTGGGCGGGAGCAGTGCTCCCGCCCACTTGATTCTCGCTAGCCGCTCCAGGGTGTGACCTGCCGCGCACGGCCGCGACCTGCTTTCGGGCACGCATTTCCCCTTCTTGCGGCGCATAAGGACCGCTGCAAATTCGGGTTGACGTATCCCCTTTTTCGCTATAAGATATCGCTCAGCACAAACGATCTAGTTACGATGGAACAGGCCCGGATGAGCCGGAAGCATCCTGCACAGGCGGGATTACGCGAGCAGCCTGCAGACAACCCTTCCGTAGCGAGATTGAATCCCCTGACACGGTCCTGGAAACGGAGTTTTCAATGGAAGTTGGTCTGGTACATAAAATAGACATCGACACCGAGATGCAGCAGGCCTATCTGGATTACGCCATGAGCGTCATCGTGGCCCGGGCGCTGCCCGACGCGCGCGATGGGCTCAAGCCTGTGCACCGCCGCATTCTCTACGCGATGTATGACATGGGTTTGCGGCCCGATTCCCCCTACAAGAAATCGGCCCGTATCGTCGGCGAAGTGCTGGGTAAATATCACCCGCACGGGGATATGGCGGTGTACGACGCCATGGCGCGCATGGCGCAGGATTTCTCCATGCGCTACCTGCTGGTCGACGGACAGGGGAACTTCGGCAGCATGGACGGCGACCCGCCGGCAGCCATGCGCTACACGGAAGCCCGCCTGCAGGCTCCGGCCATGCATCTGCTGACCGACATCAACAAAAACACCGTCGACTTTGACGATAACTTCGACGGTTCGCTTAAAGAACCCAGCGTGCTGCCGGCGGCGATCCCCAACCTGCTGGTGAACGGCGCCACGGGCATCGCTGTGGGCATGTCCACCAGCATCCCGCCGCACAACCTGAGCGAGGTCGTCGCCGCCCTGCGCTATATGCTCGACAACTGGACGAAGCTGGACGACATCAGTTTGGAAGATTTGATGCAGTTCGTCCAGGGCCCCGACTTCCCCACCGGGGGCGTGATCATCCAGGAGCCGGACGATGAGGGGTTGAGCACCGCATACGGCACAGGCCGGGGGCGTGTCACGGTGCGGGCGCGCGCACATCTGGAAGAGATGGAGCGCGGCCGCAATAAGATCGTGGTCACTGAGCTGCCCTATATGACCAACAAGTCCGGCCTGATCGAGCGCATCGCCACCCTGGCGCGTGAGGAGCGCCTGGAGGGCATCGCCGACCTGCGCGACGAATCCGACCGCCAGGGGATGCGCATCGTGATCGAGCTCTCGCGCGGCGCCGATCCAGAAGAGGTGCTGCGCACGCTCTACAAGAGCACACCGATGCAGACCACCTTCAGCATCATCATGCTGGCCCTGGTGGAGGGCGAGCCGAAGCTGCTGAGCCTCAAACAGGCGCTCAAGGTTTATCTGGACCACCGCCTGGAGATCGTGCGCCGGCGCAGCGAGTACGACCTGGAGAGAGCCCGCGCCCGGGCACACATCCTGGAAGGTCTGCGTGTGGCCCTGAGCAACCTGGATGCCGTCATCGAGCTGATCCGCAAGGCCCCCGACGCCGACACGGCCCGGGAGCGCCTGATGAAGCGCTTCAAGTTGACCGAGATCCAGGCCCAGGCGATCCTGGATATGCAGCTGCGCCGCCTGGCGGCCCTGGAACGCAAGAAGATCGAGGAAGAATATAAAGCGCTGCTGCAGCAGATCAAAGAGCTGGAGAGCCTGCTGGCCTCGCCCAAGAAAATGCGCCAGGTGATCTCCGATGAGCTCGCCCAGGTGAACGAAATATACGGCGACCCCCGCCGAACGCAGATCGTACGCCTCAAGGAGGGCGAGTCCAAAGTCAGCCTGCTGACCGTCACCGACCTGGCTCCGGACAGGACCGTGTGGGTGAGAATCACCCCCGACGGGCGCATTTCGCGCACCAGCGACGAGAAGCTGCCGGTATCAAGCGAAGGCGAGACGGCTGCCTGGCTGCTGCAGAGCAACACGCGCGACATCCTCTACCTGGTAAGCGAGCAGGGAGAGGCGGCCGCCATCCCCCTGCACCAGGTGCCGGAGACGAACTCGCTCGCTGCCGGTGCGCACTTATCTCAGATCTCGGCCCTGCGCGGGGAGAAACGCCTGGCCGCGCTGTTTTCACTGGCGAAGGAACAGCGGCTGGAGGACTGGTACGTGATCACCGCCACCCGTCAGGGGATGGTGAAGAAATCGGCGCTGAGCGAGCTGCCTGGCGCCTCGTCGAATACGTTCACCCTGGTGCGGGTCAACGAGGGAGACCGGCTCGCCAGCCTGCGGCTGAGCGACGGCAGCAGCGAGATCCTGCTGGTGACCGAAAAGGGGATGGCCATCCGCTTCAGTGAAGAGGAAGTGCGCCCCATGGGTCTGGTCGCCGCCGGCGTGATGGGCATCAAGCTGCAGAAAGAGGACGAGGTCGCCGGCATGGAGCTGCTGCCCGCGGACGGCGACCTGCTGATGGTGGCCAGCGACGGCAGCGCCAAGCGCGTGAAGACGGACGAGTTCCCCCGCCAGGGGCGCTACGGCCAGGGTGTGAACGCGTGGAAGCTCGCGAAAGATACCCGCCTGGCGGGCGTCACCCTGGGTGCGGGCACCATGCGCCTGTGGCTGCGCTTTGAGCAGGACGAGCCGAAGGCCGTGCTGTTGAAGGATGCCAAACTGGCCAGCCGGGCGGCGAAAGGACAGCCGCTGGTGAGGCTCAAGGCAGGAGGGCTCGTCACCGGGCTGACCGCGCCCCTGCTGATCCGGCGCCCCGGCGCCGGCCCGCTGCAGATCGTCGAGGCCGGAGATACCGCCCCGGCGCCGAAAAAGCGTGCGACGAAGACCGCCGGCATGGATGGAAACAGCGACGGAAAAGTAAAGGCGGCGACAAAGAAATCAGCAGAGGCTGCCGGCAAGACGAAGAAAGCAGCCGCCGCGAAGACCAGGACCCCTGCCGTGAAAGAACCTGCGGCGAAGACGACGGCAAAGAAGGCCAGCACGACGGCGAAGAAGACCGGTACCGCAGAACCGAAGTCGAAGACCACGACAGCCGCTAAGGCGAAGACTGCTGCGGCGACGAAGAAGGCGACCGCCGCGAAATCCAGCACGGCATCGAAGAAGGCCAGTGCGGCTTCCACAAAGGCCGGCACGGCGGAAGCGAAGTCGAAGACCACAGCAGCGTCAAAGACGAAGGCCGCGGAGACGACGAAGAAGGCAGCGGCGAAAACGACCAGCAAAGCCGGAACAGCGTCAAAGACGACGGCGGCTGCGAAGACCACGAAAAAGGACAGCGCCACAGCGGCGAAGTCGTCCCGCAGTAAGAAGTCGACCGGCGAAGCGGAGGAGGCTGCACCGAAGGCGGCGAAGAAGGGCACCAGCAGGGCGGCCGGTACCGCCAAGAAGAGCAGCGGTACGAGTAAGAAGTAGCGTTTACCCCTCTCATCTGCCAGGCGGCCGCCTGGCAGATGAGATGGGTTGGATATCTTCTGGTTTCCCCGCTCTTCTGGGCGTTCTGTTGACTCAGGCCTGCGGGACAGCGTGTGGGAGAACCCCCACCC
>JAAYXE010000085.1 GCA_012516075.1 Chloroflexota bacterium
GCCTGCAGGCCATCGCCCGGGGGCATGTAAATGTCCATCAAGATAACATCGGGACGGAGCTTTTCGGCCAGCGCAATGGCTTCATCCCCCGTCTCGGCCTCACCGACCACTTCAACCAGATCTGCGCGCGTCCGCATCAGGCTGATCAGGCCCTGGCGAAAGAGTTTATGATCGTCGGCAATCACAACCCGTATCTTCATCCTTAATCCTCTCAACCTAAATTCCAGTGCGAACATGTGTGGCGTAAAACAGAAAGCGGCCCAGGATTTCACCCACCGCGACCAGGATGCAGGAGATGTAAGCCGGCGCCAGCAGCTCGCCCAGCTGCTTGCCGGGACTGCGCAGCTGCAGTGAAGATACGCCCAGCAGCGTTATTCCCACCAGCGGCGACAGCAGCCGCAGGATGAACAGCGGCTGGTAAAGCTGCGTCAGGAGCTGCATGCTCATCTGTGCGGAGAGGTCTCCGCCCCTCAGGTGGGCGATCTGAATATAACTGTTGATGTAAATCACGACCAGTGTGATGATGGCGATCGTTACCAGCCGGAATAACGCCCTGCGCACCACCGGCTGGCGTTCGGCCACCTGCTCGGGTTTCCAGACCTCACAATATTTGAGGTCCATCAACAGCATCGCAGTGGTTGCCACGGCCCCTAAAAAGAAAGTGGTGGCAAAGAATGCAATTACCGTGGCAGCGGTATCCCAGGCTGCCTGGGCTGGCAGCAGGTAAATATTGGACATGCAGTAGATAGTGGCCATCCCGAAGGAGATGGATACCCAGCCCAGCAGTGAGCGCAGCCGCTCGTTAGCGGGGCGGCTTCCCTGCAGATAGAGCAGGATGTAGAGGGTAATAATGAACAGGACTGTAAAAGCGATCTCGCGGCTCAGCCAGGAATGGCGAAAGTTGAGCACGGCCAGAAAAGAATGTAAGGGTCTGCTGAGATGGAAATGAGATCCGATAATGGAGACAAAAACGGTAAATCCGATGATCGACAGCGGGGTGTTAATGATGCGATCCAGTATTTGAATTTCCACCTCCCGGCGGTTCCTGGTGCGCATCAACCAGAGCAGGAAGAGCACTCCCACAGACAGCTGCATGAGAATGGTGTAAACAGGCAGTGCCCATTCACGAAGATTCATATTCATAGTGAGTTCTCATCCCCTGTTATGCTGTAATCACCCGGCTGTATCTTTTTGAGTTTTCGGCCTGCAGACAGGGCAGTTTGCAGATGACGGTTGTGCCGGCCCCGGGTGCTGAAGTGATCCGGAGGCTGCCCTGCACGCTTTGCGCTCTCTCGCGCATGGTTTGCAGACCGAACCTGCGCTTCGTATCACGCTGCACAAAACCAACCCCATCATCACGGACCTGCAGGATGATGCAGCTGTGATCCCCCAGGTTTTCTCGTTCCAGCAGCACGTCCACACGGCTGGCACGGGCGTGTTTTCGCACATTGGCCAGTGCTTCCTGCATAATGCAGACAAGCTGCACCTCTGCGATGGAGGAGAGGTCCAGTTCGCCGCTCACCCGGTTTTCAAAGCGGGTATCGATGCCAGTCTGAATGCCGAACTCATCCAGATAATCTCCGACGGCAGCCGTCAACCCGCCCTCGGGAGCCAGGGTGGTGCGCAGGCTGAGGATATTTTCGCGGATGTCGGCATGGGCCAGGCGTACGGCCTCGCGCATCTGGGCCAGCTCACTGCGCAGCTCAGCCGGTTTATCCTGATTCAATAGGGCTTCCAGTGCCTGTACCTGCACGTTCAGATACCCGAGCACCTGTGCCAGGCCATCGTGCATCTCCCGGGCAATGCGCGTTCTCTCTTCGGTGATTGACAGCGACTGGAGCTGAGATGTCATCAGTCCATGCTGGATGGCGATGACCACTTGGTCCGCCACACATTCCAGCCAGACCAGATCGGTCTCGGTGTACGGACGGTTGTCAAATCGGGCAATCCAGAGCACGCCCACCGGATGCGTATCGAAATCCAGGCGCACAACGGCCACCGCCTGTGCGGGGATACCCGGCGGATAGCAGATATCCTTCAGCGGCTCTCCATCTACGCCTTCGTTTGTCCAGTAGGACTGCCTCGACTTCAGGATCTCCTGCAGAAGAGGGTTGTTGAATTTCAGGGGAACAGTAACCAGTTCACTCTCTGTCCCATTGGAGAAGCATTTGAGCTGCAGGTTTGAGCTGTCGCGGTCAAGTACTGCCAGACCGGCGAACTCGGAGCGGAGCAGTTTGCGCGCATTTTCGCAGATGTAAAGCAGGATCTGGTCTACCTCTTCGAGTTTTGTCAGTCGCTGGTTGATTGCGACCAGGAAATCGGTCCATCTTTCAGCCTCCTGCCGGGCAGCAATTTGAGCTTCAAAGGCCTTCATCCGGGCGCGATCGCGCTCATCTTGCAGGGCTTTTAGCTCTCTCCGGCGCGTGGCCTCAAACACGCCCAGGCCGCGGACGATAAAGAAGGTCACAGCGAAGGATGAAATCATGCGCCAGAACTGAATCGGCAGGCCTGTGACGGACAGGACATATTCGTAGTCGAGCCAGGGCGGCAGAATGCTGTTAACGTCGATGGACATTTCGAGTTCGCCGCTGAAAGGGTTGATGACGACACGGTCGTAGTTGTAATAAGAAGCAGGTGCGTGGGGTGCTGCCGGAACGATGAGCCCCATGACAAAGGCCTCGAAAAGAAAGCCAATTGCAGACCCCAGCATCAGGTTAGATACATCGTAATGACCCCGCCTGCGCTGTACATTCCTCTGCCGGTAAAAACCGATGCCAGCCATGATGCTGCCCGGCAGGTAGAGCAGGTAGCGTGACCAGATGTCGATGGGGATGTCAATCGGGGAAGGGGTGACAAAGGTTGTCGCCGCGTAGGCGACGGCGAATGAGATGGGCATAATCAATACGCCCGGAATAAAAATCGTCCAGGGGGGCAGCGGGGTGAGACCTTTCAGGATCCCCCATCCAAAGCGAAGCAGCAGCAGGCCGCTGAGCGGCTGCGTGATCAGGCGCAGGTTCTTCAGAAGCTGAAGATAGTTTTCTTCACTCCCGCTGGCCAGGAACATGTCAATCCAGCTCGTTGCCCCGCAGGCAAAGCCAAAGGCTGCCAGCCAGGGTAGCTGCTTGCTCAGCGGCAACTTACCCCCCTGGCGGATTTGCAGATAAGCAGCCAGCCCCAGACCGCCGAATGAAAGGCCGTTGAAGAAGTAGATGAGCATCACCCCGGTATTGTCCCTTCAGTGGTCTTACATCGCGCCGGTTTCTGAAATCATTATACAGATGGCTTTTCGCAGAGGAACCCATAATGTGACAAATGGTGCAAAAAAGAGGTCATATATCATGTTGAAGTTGCGGGGTTCTGAGGTCACAATAATGGCGAGCCTGACGCTTCCGGTCGGCAAAATGCTCCAAAAGGGTATGAAAAAGCCACCCTTTTGGGTGTTGTGAAGAAAAGTACAAAGGCCTATAATCGGAGCGAGAATATTACCAGCTCCGAAATTCAACTGAATAGAAATTAATAGCTCTCCGATCTGCCCGGCCTAAAGCGCAGGCCATGGCCTGGCAGACAGGGCCGCCACAGCCGTGGTCAGCGGTGTGTGGTCTGGCCAGGGCCTGAAGCGGAAACGCTCTCGCCTCCCGAAGTTCCAGGATGAGCCTGAACGGAATTGGAAAGGAGAAAAGGCATTGCAAAACGATTTTTGCTCGCCGGAATCTCTCCTGGCGAGTTTTTTTTCTACCCCTGAGCAGGAAAAATCGCTGTTGCTTCTCGTGGGAAGCAGCGGTGCAGGTAAAACGACCTGGTGCCGCAGCCTGGTCGAGACTGCGCAGGCACGCGGTTTGCATGTGGGGGGACTGCTTTCGCTGGCGGTATTTCAGGAAGGTATCAAGACCGCCATTGACCTGCTGGATATCCAGAGTGGTGAACGCCGCCGGCTGGCGGAGCGGCGCTTACCGCAGGAATCGACAGAGACCCGGGAAAATGGTAAGTATGCAACCGGTGATTGGCTGCTCGACCCGCAGGTGCTTACCTGGGGTGAAAGCATACTGGCTCAGACCGGACCCCTTGACCTGTTGATTTTCGACGAGGCCGGCCCGCTCGAGTTTGAGCGTGGACAGGGCCTGATTTCGGGTTTAAAGCGCCTGGATGCATGCCGGGATCGCCTGGCCGTGGTGACGGTGCGCCCCGGACTGTATGCACAGGCCGCACGGCGCTGGCCGTGGGCGCAGCGCGTGGACCTGGAAGCGTGCGAGGCGGAGGCATGATCCGGGTACGTAATCTGACGGTTTCATACGGACCGGTGGCAGCCCTGCACGATGTGGACCTGGATGTGCAGGCGGGAGAGTGCCTGCTGGTGACCGGCCCTTCAGGCTGTGGTAAGAGCACGCTGGCCCGGGCGCTCACCGGACTGATCCCCCAGATCATCCCGGCGCAGTGCAGCGGAGAAGTTATGATCGCTGGTCTGGATCCCCGTCAGGCTCCCATCGCTGATGTGACCCGCCATGTAGGAATCGTCTTCCAGAACCCTTCCAGCCAGCTTTTCCACCTGCATGTTGCCGATGAGGTGGCCTTTGGACCGCGCAACCTCGGACTGGATGAAAACGAAGTCCAGGAGCGGGTGGCATGGGCGCTGGGTGCAGTCGGAATCTCTGATCTGGCCGGCTGCAACCCGGCACAGCTTTCTGGTGGGCAAAAGCAGCGTGTGGCGATCGCCTCGGCGCTGGCCATGCGCCCTGAGGTGCTGGTGCTGGATGAGCCAACGGCCTCGCTGGACGTGGACGGAACCGGACTGGTCATTGCCAGCCTGCAGGAGCTGCGCCGCCGCCTGGGCATGACCATCGTGCTGGTAGAGCATCGCCTTGCTGCTGCAGCCCGTCTGGCCGACAGGGTAGTTGTGATGGATGCTGGCAGAGTGATTGCCCGGGGCGATCTGGATACGGTTTTTCAGGACCGCAGCTTGCTGAGAAGGCTGGGCCTGCGCCGGCCGTTAGAGGACAAACAAACCCCCTGGCACGATCTGATTGTCGAGCACAGCGAGCCGCTGTCCGGTCAGCAGCCCCTGCTGGAACTGAGACAGGTGTCCGCCGGATACGATAGGAAAGCGCCGGTACTTCACGATATCACTTTGAACATATTCCCCGGCGAGTTTATTGCTCTGGTGGGCGAGAACGGCGCTGGAAAATCCACACTGGCGCTGACTGCCTCAGGGCTTCTCAAGCCGTCCAGCGGGAGCGTGCGCTTCGCAGGTGGGAAACGCCCCCGCCCGGGGCTGGATGTCAGCATGCTGTTTCAGAACCCCGCCGCCCAGTTATTTACCGATTCTGTGGACGAGGAAGTGTCCTTTGGGCCGCGCAATTTCAAGCGATTTGATCCCGCTGAGCACGAGCAGCTCCTCAATGATACCGACCTGATGCACCTGCGCGACCGGCATCCGACCGCTGTTTCCGTTGGACAGCAGCAGCGCATTGCGCTGGCGGCATGCCTGGCGCTGCGGCCCCGGCTGCTGGTGCTGGATGAACCCACCCTGGGTCAGGACTGGGGCCATCTGGAGCGCATGATGGAGTACCTGCTGGAATACAACCGGCGGGGAAGCGCAATACTGCTGATTACCCATGACTACAAGCTGATCCACCGCTACGTACAGCGCGTACTGCTGATCCAGGATGGACGCATTGCCCTGGACGGGCGCCTGAACGGCGCAGCATGTTGATTGACCGGCTGCTTCCGGCTTTGAAAGTAGAAGGAGTAGTTGTATGAAGTTCAATACGAGAGAACTGGTAACCATGGCTGTCTTCGGATCCCTGTGGGGCGTGGTTGAGATCGGCCTGGGCTCTCTGTTCCATGTTCTGGATATCCCCATGAGCGGGACCCTGATGGCTGCCATCGGGCTGTCGATCGCATTAACGGGGCGGATCTTCCTGCCGCGCAAGGGATCGACCTTTTTCACCGGTGTGATCGCTTCGATCCTGAAGCTGTTCAGCATCGGCAGTGTGGTCATTGCCCCCATGATAGGGATCCTCAGCGAAGCCCTGATTGCAGAGCTGGTGCTGACGCTCTTCCGTCGTCCAACGCGGCCGGCGGTGCTGGCGGCCGGCGGTATGGGCGTTCTATACACCCTGCTGCATCCCTTTATCACCAATCCCATTCTTTACGGACGCGGCATTTTCGTCATCTGGCTGGACCTGCTAGATCGTGGGGCGCGGCTGTTCGGTCTGGACAGCGGGGTCTGGCTGCCAATTGTGCTCGGGCTGGCCGGCGTCCATCTGATTCTCGGCATACTGGCCGGCTGGATCGCCTGGGGCGTCGGCTCGGCTCTGCGCACCCGGTTCGCAGGCTCACATTTGATGATGCAAAATTCTTATAAACAGTAGCGGAATAAAAAAAACAAGGAGAAATAAATGAAAAAAATCAGCACCCTCTTACTGGTAATCGCAGTCCTGCTGGGCGCCTGTTCACAGGCGGCTCCGGAAGGCAGCAGCGTTCCGGAGAGTGGGGCGGCTGCATCGGTCCTTACCGTCAAAGGCGGAGACCTGGAGAAAACCTACAGTGTGGAAGACCTGCAGGCGCTGGAGGCGGCACAGGCTGAGTTCAAAGGTGTGACCTACACCGGTGTGCAGCTGAGCAGTCTGTTGCGGGATGCCGGTTTCGATCCGGCCCAGATTCAGGCCGTGAAGGCGGTTGCTTCCGACGGTTTCACGGCCAATTATGAGCCCGAGCTGGCCAACAAAGCGGATACCATCGTGGCGTACGCGACGGTGGACGGCGGCCTGACCGCCGAAGACGGCGCGTTTCGCATGGTGCTGCCCGGCCAGGAAGGCCGGCTGAACGTTCGCCAGCTGGTGGAGATTCAGGTAATCCAATGATCTCGGCTCGCGATCTGCACCTCACCAGAGCGCATATTAAAACCGTAAGCGGGCTGGGCACCGGCGGATACCTGGCGCTACTGTTCTGGTCGCTGGCCGTGGTGATCTTTGCCTCTCCACAGAATATTTTCCTGGGCGCCGGTTTGTGCCTGCTGGTGACCCTGGTCTGCTACCCGCGCTCCCTGCGGCGGCTGCTCATGCTGCGCTGCGTGGTCCCGCTGACCCTGCTGGTGGTGATGAACGCTCTGCTGTTCGGGGAAGCCGACCAGACGATCGCCGGAATCCCTTTTTCCCTCCAGGGCCTGCACAGCGGCCTGGTGATGGTAGTGCGAGCCGCGGTGATCCTAGTTGCTGTCGACGGGTTCTCGAGTAAGGTTGATGTGGTCGAAGTGGCCGGGCTGTTCGAACGCATTGGTCTTCCCGGTTTAGGGTTTGCCATCGGTACAGCCGTCAACCTGCTCCCCGGGCTGCGCAGCTCGGCAGCCGCGACCTGGCGCAGCTTACAGATGCGCGGCGGTCTGCGCAGCCAGCGCCGGCGTGGACTGCAGTTGTTTATGCTCACCGTGCTGACCAATGCACTGCGGCGCGGCGAGGAAATCGCTCTGGCCGCAGAGGCGCGGGCCTACAACCCCGAACACAGCCGCCGCCTGCCGCTGCGCAGTGGGCGCTGGGATGTCTGGCTGGCTCTCGCTGCAGTCATCAGCCTGATTCCATTCATGATCTTCCGATAAGGGATGGCTCAAAAACCCCAAATCAAAAAAGGTAAGGCGATTTTCACCTTACCTTTTTTGATTCTACAGGCCGCTGGTTATGTCTATGTCCGGCGCGCAGAAGGTGACCGGTGACTGCGGTTCATCAGGCGCTCGATCACAGGGCGGGCGCCGGGCGCAGACAACCACATCAGCGCAGTCATGATCACCGCCGAGGACAGGCACCAGATGCAGGTGGCGCCGATCACAAACGGCTCCAGGAAGGTCAGATAGATGGAGAACAATGTACCTGCCAGCGCCAGTATGAAGACCAGCAGCGAGGCAAACGCGGCAGTCTCGCCGCGGCTGAAATAGCTGAACAGCCAGGCGATGAACAGCGCGGCGTAACCATAAAGACCCAGGACACCCACCGGGATCAGGCCGAAGAGCCGGGCGTATTCGCTCTGCTGCACGGTATTGCAGTCTCCCACCGGCCCGCACACTGCCTCGACCTGTGCCGTTTCGACGTAGGCCAGGTAACCGGCGACCGCCGCTCCGGCCACACAAAGCAGGGGGATGAGGATAACTGAGAAGCGCTGCAGGGCTCCTGTATTTCCTGCATCCCGGGAACGGCGCAGGTAAACGATGACCCAGGCCAGCGAGAGCAGCATGCCGGCCAGCACGATCACCGCCAGTGTATTTCCGGCCAGATCCTGCTGAAACCGCTGTAGAACGCCGGCCGGTCCGGTATCCAGCTCCTGGCTTCCGTCACCCTCGATCTCTGCCAGCGCTTCTTTCAGCCCCGGGATCGCCGGCCAGCTCAGGCCGCCCTGAGCAAGGTGCCGGTCGATCAGCCCGGGAAGTTTTTCGGGGATTTCAGCGGAGCCCAGCAGAATCTGGTCGCCGACGATCATCATCGGCACCACCATATTCATTTCCGGGATATGGAAATGATCACCAGCAGACAGGAACAGGTCACGACCCTTTGCCGTGGTCACATCAATTCCCAGGATCTCGAACTGCTCGCCGTATTCCTCCACCAGGGGAGGGAGGACGTTCTGAATGACCTCGTGACAGTGAGGACAGGTGGGCGAATAAAACAACACCACCTGCACCACGGCCTGCTGGGCCTGTGCGGTCCGGGTGATTGATCCCGGCATCGTTATCAGAGCAAGGACGATTAAGATCAGGCATATACGGCGTAAAATCGTTTGCATAGAGCTCACTCCTGGGAGCGGTTTTCGAACCATCCCGCACGGGCACCGGTCCGTATGTCAAATTCAGGGACATAAGGTTTAATATCCAGCAGTGGGGTACTGTCCAGAACATCCACCCCTTCGATATCCAGCCAGCGTCCCCGGCGGTTCACCAGGCGGACGATCGACAGCCCGATCGGATTTGGACGGCAGGGATAGCGGGTGGAAAAAAGTCCGTGGGGACGGCTGTCGAGAAAGGGCTGGACCTTGAGACGGAAGCCGCTGGAACGGTGGAAAACGTACAGCAGAATAATGTGCGAAAAGCCTTCCAGATCCTCCAGGCCGGTCGCGTATTCCTCAAATACCTCCACCTGACCGGCTGCACGAGAACGGGTTGGCTGGATGGGTGTATCTTTCTTATCCAGGAACGGCGAATGGATCACGCCGATAGGGGTAAAAGTAAAATCCATGAAATGGTCCTTAACTGCCAGCTAGAAGACTCGCAGCCTTTGATGCTGCGAGCGAAGTATCCCTTCGCGAAGCGCGTAGATCACAGTCGGGACAGGTTACTGCGAAAAAACTGGCTGGGTAGAATAACCGCACCTTAGTGTAACTTAATATTGAACGGTTTACAATGGATGTACGTATTGAAGTTACAATTGACCTGCAAACATATTAAAGATGACAGGATACAGGTGAAAGAAATCCCTGGAGGCCTTTCCTTTGCTTCCGGACCAGATGCGCAGTAAAATCGTGCGTTTTCGACTGCAGGGCCAGCATCTGTCTCACCGGCTGCCGCCCGGGGAGCTGCTGCAGGCAGCCGGCGCCTGCGGGGTGCAGAATACTCCCCCCAGCGCGGCGGCGCTGTCTCTGCACGCACGCCTGTCGGGTCTGACCCGGGATGCCGTAGACCAGGCACTGGAAGAGGGGAAAACGCTGCTGCAGACCTGGAGCCTGCGCGGGGCACCAACGATTTTCCCACCCGGGACGCAGCCGTTTTCAACACAGGCCTGCTGCCTGGCAACAGCCGTACGCTGCAGACTTTTATTATTGGCAGCGAACAGCCATTGAAAGAGCTGGGGATGCCGGTGGGTGAACTGGTCCGGCTCACGGCAGAGGCAGCGCGGGTTGTGCTCGACGGGCGCATCCTGGCGAATAAATGGAAGCTGGATCAGGAGCTGGCGCAGCACATCCTGCACAAACTGCCGGCCGAACAGCAAAAAATCTGGCAGGGACCCTCACCGTTCGCTGAAAACCAGATATTGGGTGAAGCGCTGGTCTCCTTCGCACTGCGGCCGGTCGCCCTACAGGGAGTGATCTGCTTTGCACCACGGCGGGGCAACGAAGCTTCCTTTGTGTTCACCGAGCAGTGGCTGGGCAGTCCACCGGCAGCCCTCGACCTGCGCCAGGCGCGCAGAGAACTCCTGAGGCGTTATTTACGCTGCTACGGCCCCTCCACTCCACAGGATTTTGCCGCCTGGACCGGGACAGCACTGCAGCAGGCGAAAGAAACCTGGGACCTGGTCAAAGGTGAACTGGTGGAAGTCAATCTCGAAGGCCGCAGGGCCTGGCTGCATGCGGAACATCTTCCGGACTGGGATGCTCCGGATGAGCCGCAGGGCGTGCGCTTTTTGCCCCCTCACGACCCGTATATGCAGCAGCGCGATCGCCAGGTGCTGGCGGCGGATAAAAAGCTGCAGCGCACGATCTGGCGCACGGTGGGCCGCCCGGGCGTCGTGCTGCTGGATGGGGAGATCGCCGCGGTATGGCGTCCTGAAAAGAGAGGCCGCCGCCAGAAGCTCAATGTCACCCCCATTGTCACGCTGGCGCAGCCTGCCCGATCTCTATTTGAAGCTGAAGCGCAGACGCTGGTCGCGGTGTATCCCAACTGTGATGAGGTGCAGGTGGAATTTGTCGACGATTAGCCGGATATGCAGGACATTACCCTTTCACTTTCGCAAGACGGCTGCCGTGCTGCCTGTCCCCCGTTGTCAACGCCCGTTAAGTGACTTATACTCAATACAATGAAGGACCTTTCTGTCGTCATTCCCGCTTATAACGAGGCTGCGGCCATTCAGGCGGGTAAGCTGAAGGCCGTGGTGGACTGGTTCCACCATCAGACGATCCCTGTCGAGGTGATCGTTGTGGACGACGGCAGCCAGGATGACACGGCTGCACTCGCCAGGCGGGATGCCGACCGGGTGCTCAGCATCCCGCACGCCGGAAAAGCGGCCGCCATCGCAGCAGGGATCCGCGCCGCTCAGGGTGAGGTCATCCTGTTCAGCGATATGGACCAGGCCACCCCAATCTATGAGGCTGAGCGCCTGCTGGCCGCGCTGGAAGCCGGAGCGGAAATCTCCATCGGCAGCCGCGGACTGGTACGGGCCGGCGCGCCGCTGGGCCGCTACCTGCTCAGCTGGGGTCAGATTGTCCTGCGCAGCCTGCTCATCGGCCTGTACCTGACGGATACGCAGTGCGGCTTCAAAGCCTTCACGCGTGCGGCTGCCCTCGATGTGCTCGAAAATCTGCGCCTCTACCATCCGGATAAAATGGGGGAGATCCAGGGCGCCAGCGTCACCAGCGGTTTTGACGTGGAGTTCCTGTTTGTCGCCCAGCGGCTGGGCTACCGGATTAAAGAAGTGCGCGTCACCTGGAATTACCAGCAGACGCGGCGTGTGCGCCTGCTGCGCGATGCCCTGCGTGGGGTGAATGACCTGTTCCAGATTGCCTTCGCGGACCTTCGTGGGCAGTACATCAAATGCCAGCCTGTGCACGCCTCCAATCCCCACGCGGTTTCGAAAAGCCTGCACTGATTTTCTCTTTTCTGTTCAATTGCTGTTCAATTGAAGGAAGGGGTGAGATAACGGATCTCAAAGATGCGGATCGCCTTCGCCGGGGTTTCAGGCTGTTTAACCGCTTCATGCTGGTGATGTGGCGTCTGGGCCTGGGGAAGCTGGTCAACATCTGGCCGCAGGTGGGGGGACAGATCATGGTCCTCGTACACACCGGGCGGCGGAGCGGGCAGACACGGCGGACACCGGTGAATTATGTGCGTGTCAATGGAGATGTTTACTGCACCGCGGGTTTTGGGGAGCGATCGGACTGGTACCGCAACCTGTGCGCCAACCCTCAGGTGGAGGTCTGGCTGCCGGAAGGCCGGTATGCGGGCACAGCCGAAGATATTTCGGACAGCCCGGAGCGGCTTGCCTGGATGCGCCGGGTGCTGATCGCCTCCGGGTTTGCCGCCCGTGCCGCCGGCATCAACCCGCACAACATCAGCGACTCCGCTCTGTCACATGCTACCGGCGGCTACCGCCTGGTTCGCATTCGGCTGACGGAGCCTCTGCACGACCCGGGCGGGCCAGGCGATTTAATGTGGGTCTGGCCGCTGACGGGCGCTGCGCTGCTGCTGGCAATTCTGGTCAGGAGAAGAGAATCAAGCGAACGGCTGCGAGGCTGAGCGTTCCTGAGTTCGATGGGGAATATTCGACCGGATATCAATGCCAGCATCCGGTCTGGTGGATAATAAAAAATCCCCAGGGAATTTGAAATGCCTGGGGATTTTCGTTGGGTTATGTTAGATTACCAGTCGTTGCGCCTGCCGCCGCCATCCTTCCGGCGACGGTCTCCGCCGCCGTACCCGCCCTGCCGGCCGCCGCCGTAGCCACCGGAGCGCCGTTCGCGCGAGAAACCACCCCCGCCGCGCTCTTCACGCGGACGGGCTTGATTGACAACCAGATCCCGGCCGATAAAATCTTTGCCGTTCAGCGCCTGAATGGCGTCCTGAGCGTGCCCGTCGTCGGGCATTTCAACAAAGCCGAAACCGCGCATACGGCCCGTTTCTCTGTCTTTAATCAGAGTAACAGAGCTAACCTCACCGTATGCTTCGAATACCTGCCTGACATCGTCTTCGCTCGCGCTGAAGGGCAGGTTGCCAACGTAAATGTTCACTTTTTCTCTCTTCTTTCTGGTCTCTAACCAAATAACCCCACTTCGATCCGGCTTTCCTTTCTGTCGCGAGGGCAGACCTTTGGAGCGCAAATCAATTTGGGTTGATGAAGCAAATTTATTATATCATTTATTTGTGAAAAAATCATTATGATATTGTGATGGAAGCAGGAAGGAGCCATTATGCACAACCACGAACCCCGGGGATACAACTGTCCGTTCTGCCGGATCGCAGGAGGGATTTATGATGAGCATGTGTATTCCAGTGAAAACGATGTCGTCTACCGCGACCGGGATGTGACCGCTTTTATCGGCTCTCACCAGTGGCCGAACAACCCGGGGAATACCATCGTGATACCGAATGAGCATTTTGAGAACTTATACGACTTACCAGGGCGCCTGGCGCAGCCGCTGCATGAAACCCTGCAGGCCCTGGCGCTGGCAATGAAGGCAGCCTTCGGCTGTCAGGGGGTATCCACCAGACAGCACAATGAGCCGGCCGGCAACCAGGACGTCTGGCATTATCACATTCACCTCACCCCCCGCTATACAGAGGATAATTTTTACGAGACTTTTGGGAAGCGCGCAGTAATGCCGGCTGAGGAACGAGGGAGATATGCCGCCTGTTTACGTGATGCATTGGGAAGCTGGCAGCGCACGATTGAGCTGGACTGACCGGTTCTCCGGAGAGACGGCGGTGAACGCCTCCAGGCTGGTCAGATATGCGAAGGCCTGTTCTGCCGTTTCGCCGCACATGCTTAAGTCCGGCTTCAGGTGACTGCAGACCGCGGGGCGATCCGGATGGCCGAACAATTTGCAGCGGTTGTCTTCCGTTAATTGAACACAGCGCACCCCGGCCGGTTTGCCCTCCGGCATACCGGGGATGGGGGAGGATATGGAGGGGGCTATACAGCAGGCTCCGCAGCCCGGGCGGCAGTTCATGAAGCGGCTCCCGTACTGCCATCGGGCTGCTGGCTGTTAATTAACGCGTCCAGGGCAGTTTTCAGGAACAGAAAAGCCATACCCACGTTTTCCTCTGAAAAGCCAGGCTCGCGCGGGTCATCACTCACTTCCGTCACCGCTTCCACAATATAGCGCAGCACTTCGGGCTCTGGATAATCATCGAGCATGCTGCGCGTGGCGCTGTTGAAATCCGCTTCGGTGTCTTCCATTAACAGCTCGAGAAAATCGTCGTTCGCTTTTTGTGCAGTCTGAATATCCTGGCGCGAGACTTTCCCCAGATGGTTCGAGCCGCGTTTCATGATCTGCCATATGACCATACCGATATAGAATAGTGTCTCGCGCTCGTCCTGGTTAAACAGCTCTTCATCAGCAGAGAGGAGGAAGCCCATCAGGTAAGGCTGGTCGACGGACATCTCTTCTACCAGCAGCGGCGCTTCTTCGATGGGGGTTTGCGACATTTGCTGCCAGGTTTCTCTCACGATTTGCTCAGTAATATAGCCGGCCATCGATTCTCCCTTATGGCTGCGGTCAAAATAACACTGATGAGATTATAATGCCTGGGCTCTGTATGCGTTTGAGTTGTCTGCAGAAAAGTTGGAGAAAACCTGCGTGGAGAACCAAGCTGTCATACACCATTACTGGAATGCGTTCCGTGAAACGCTGCCGGAAGAAAACCGCCCGGCTGAAGGCGCATATCAGGCCTGGGGATTCGGCGATACGTCCGAGATGGCGGATCGACTGGGAGACCTCGTGCGCCGGGGTGTGAAAACTGCGACGGCAAGCCTGCTGTGGGAGTACGAGCTGGACGGAGAGGAGCTTCCGCAGCCCGGCGATTACAGTGTTGTGCTGGATGGAGCGGGAGCCCCGCTGTGTGTCATCCAGACCATCGAGGTAAACGTGCGCGCATTTGATGAGGTCGATCCCAGCTTTGCATATGATGAAGGTGAAGGAGATCGCTCGCTGGACTACTGGCGCCGGGTGCACTGGGACTTTTTCAGCGCGACCTGCAGGCGTATCGGCCGCCAGCCCTCTGTAAAGATGCCGGTGGTGCTGGAACGTTTTCGCCTGCTCTTCCCGCCTCAACAGAAACATCCATAAATTCCAGTGAAATTCCGTAAATGATCAGCCAGGCATGAATATTGCACCGGATTAGAATCGGCAGGTTTTAATTTCTATCCACTGGACTGGGACTGCAGGTATCCCTATTTAACGTCGATGAAAGTGTAGAAACGGAAACCGAATGATTAACGATATCAAAATACTTCTTATCGATGAGTGTCCTGGTGACCGTAAACGAGCTGCGCGTGCCCTGAAGCGGGCATTTAGCAGAGCAAATATCGTACAGGTAAAGGACGGATCTGAGCAGTTTCATGAAATCCTGAAAGAGCAGTGTTTCGATCTGGTGGTCAGTGAAAGCCGCCTGTCCTGGTCGTGCGGGCAGGAGGTCCTGGAAGCGGTCCGTTCGCGCTGGCCAGGCTGCGCGGTGATTTTTTACACTGCTCCGGAGAATGAAAGTGCGGCCATCGAAGCCATGCATGCGGGGCTGGATCACTACGTGCTCAAATCCCCCCGGGAGAACGGCAGCCTGGCGGCCGCTGCCCGGTCAGCCATCTGGCGTGCCCGTACTCGCAGCCCTGAGCGGGATCTGGTGAGAACGTACAACAGCATGTTTTCAATTGCCCGCGTGGGGCTGTACCGCACGACCGCGCAGGGCCAGCTCATCGACGCCAATGATGCGCTGCTCGAGATCTTGGGTTATGAGGATCTCGAAAGTCTGAAAAACAGCAGCACATTGAATTTATACGCCAATCCAGCCGACCGGGCGGTATGGAAAGACCAGGTCTTACAGAGCGGCTGGCGGCGCGGTTTCGAGACCCGTCTGCAGCGCAAAGACGGGAAGATCATCTGGGTGCGCGACAGCAGCCGGGCCGTTTACGATGCCGGTGGCAATCTGTTGTTTTTCGAAGGGCTGCTGGAGGATATCACCGCTCTAAAAGAAGCCAGAGATGCCCTTGTGGAGAGCGAGCGCAGGCTGGCCTCGGTGATCAGCAATCTGCCTGGAGCGGTCTACCGCTGCAAAAACGACCGGCAGTGGTCCATGGAGTACATCAGCGAAGGCTTCTTTGAGCTGACTCAATATCATCCGGAAGCGCTGCTGGACCATCCCGAGCTGACGTACGCAGACCTGATCCATGACGATGACCGGGAGCGTGTGTGGGAGGACATCCAGCGCGCACTGAAATCGGGCAGCTCATATCAGGTGGAATACCGTATTCACACCGCTGATGGACATGAAAAATGGGTCTGGGAGCAGGGCCGGGGTGTTTTCGATGAATCCGGGAACCTGCTCGCGCTGGAAGGGATGATCACCGATATCACCCAGCGTGTGAAGGCCAAACAGAAGATTCAACAGCAGTATCACCGGCTGGCGGCACTGCGAAAGATTGACCTGAGCATCACAACCAATCGGGATCTCTCCGCGGTTCTGGAGGTGTTTATCGATCAGGTGATTAACGAACTGCAGGTCGATGCCTGTGCTGTTCTGCTGGTGGACCGCGCCAGGGGCTGGCTTGAACTGGCCGCCGAGCGTGGATTCCGTTCACCAGATGTCCGCAAAGCTGCCATGCCTGTGGGAAAGGGGCTTTCCGGGCTGGTTGCCTACGAGAGCCGGGAGTTGTGCATTTACAACCTGTCGGCCTTCCGCAAGAACAGCGCCGGAGGAGATCGGGATATCCTGAACCGTCTGGGTTACTTCCCCTGGTTCCTGAATGAAGGGTTTGAAGCCCTGATTATCGTGCCCCTGGTGACCAAAGATGAAGTGAAAGGCGTGCTCGGTGTGTTCAACCGCACACCTTTGAAGCAGGATCCGGAATGGAAGGAATTTCTGGACGCACTGGCCGGCCAGGCTGCGATCGCCATCGAAAACGCCCAGCTGTTCGAGAGCCTGCAGCGCTACAGCCGTGAACTGGCGACCGCCTACGATGAGACCCTGGTGGGGTGGTCGCGAGCGCTTGAACTGCGCGACCAGGAGACAGAAGGGCACTCACGGCGCGTCACGGAGATGACGCTGGAACTGGCGAAAGCGCTGGGGGTCTCGGGGGAGGATCTGGTCCACCTGTACCGGGGCACCCTGCTGCATGACATTGGCAAGATGGGCGTGCCCGATAATATACTGCTGAAACCGGGAAAGCTGACGGATGAAGAATGGGAGATCATGCGCCGTCACCCGGATTACGCCTACAAAATGCTGGCTGGAATCCCGTTTCTGCAGAAGGCGCTGGATGTTCCCTACTGTCATCATGAGAAATGGGACGGCAGCGGATATCCGCGCGGTTTGAAAGGGGAAGAGATACCGCTGTCGGCGCGTATATTTGCGGTCATCGACGTGTGGGACGCGCTGTGTTCCGACCGTCCCTACCGTCCGGCATGGAGCTCCGAAGAGGCGCTGCAGTACATCCTGGATGAGAGCGGCAAGCACTTCGATCCGGCGGTGGTGCAGGCCTTTGTGAAACTGCTGCACAACGGTAAGCTGAGTTAGCGAGTGGAAGCTGCTCCGGAGGACAGCAGCTCCCCTGCCAGCTCCACCAGTGTCCGGGCGGTCTCCTGCGGGTTGCCCAGCAGGTGGAAATGTCCTCCTGGCAGGCGGCAGAAAGGCAAGCCCGCCTGCCGGGCGCGTGCACTGGGGATTTCGTACGATGAACTGCGGGAGAAATGCAGATAGGCGCAGGGGGCATCCGGCCAGCCGTTGAAGACCGGGATGGGTTCCGTGTAATAGCGCAGGGGATGCGGGCGTAAGTCCTGGATGACTGCCAGGCGCAGACGGGCATCGCCGATCTCCGCGCTTAGATCTTCATCACTCCAGCGGGGCAGCAGTTCGCCGGCTTCCAGGGCTTTGTAAACAGGCTCTGCTCCGCCCGGAAGCTCTTCCTCGAGATGGTCCAGCCGGCTGACCCCTGTCTCCGGCAGGCTGGAGTCTACGAAGATATATCCGGCCGCAGCACGGTCTACAAGCTGGCGAATGCAGGGCAGCAGCAGACCTGCGCCGCTGTGCCCGGTCAGAAACAGGGGGGCTTCTGGTGGAACATGCGCCAGGGCTTCTGCGGCTGCGGCAGCGTGATTTTCCCAGAACGGCTGTGGTGGATCAAGGTTATAAGGCAGGTGGGGGACCAGGGTTTGAAAACCCATCTGCTCAAGGGCATCTGCAGCGGGCTCCCAGATACCCGGGCCGGTGATGGCGCTGTGTACCAGGACAAAAATACTTTGTGCCGGGAGAACAGCGTTATTCTGCAAGCGAAGACTGCCTCCGGTTCTGCAGCAGCCGGATGCGTGTGGCAGGGTGCAGGAAGAGGAAATATGCCGCCAGCAGCCCGCTGAGAACCATCAGGATGGTGTAAATGACCAGGCTCAGGCGGTGCTCCGGCTGCACGCTGGTGAAATGCCCCAGGAGCGGGCCGATGAGCACCAGATCACAGGCCAGGAATCCAACGAGCTGGCCGCGTGCAACGGAACACAGGGGGAAACGCAGGGTGTAGGCAAAATAGCCCGCGCCGCCGAGGAGGAACAGCCCGAACAGAACCGATGAATCGGGATCCAGAGTCCAGGGGAATGCAAAAGGCAGGCGCAGGATCAGGGCACACGAAACCAGCAGGAGTAGAATCGCGGAAGCGCTGAGCCCCGTGCGCAGCATCGGGGGGAGAGGGCTGCGATCGCGCAGGGGACGGCGGCGGCCCCATTCGAAGATCCAGCCGTTGATCACGAATAAAAGGATCAGAATAAATGCCAGAAGGAAAAATGCAGGCTGGCGGCGTTCGATAAACAGCCAGAAGAGGTACAGCGCGGAGCCTGCCGCGCTGATGGTCAGGTTTATGGCCCCACCGGCAACGGCTCCATGTTCGCCCGTGATCCCGATCCACAGCAGGGTGGCGGCTACTGCGGTGAGCAGGGAGGCAAGAAAGGTGAAGGTCAGGCGCTCATCTGTCCAGGGCCACAGGGTTTTCGCCCAGGGCAGATGAAAAAAGAAAAAGCTGGCAAGCAGTAGAAAAAGCACGCCCCCTGCGAGAAACAGCGTGTTCAGACGGCGGGTCTGCGATTCAACCTCGGCCCCGGCGGCCGGTGGTTTCATATGACCTCCTTGATTTCGGCGGCCCTTCCCCCGGTCAGACCGAGAAGCCGGGTCGTGCCGCCTGTTTATGTCAGCAGAATCGGGTCTTTGCGATCGAACCGCTGCTCAAATTATACTCCGCCGGTCTGGTTCGTACCTCTGGAAAAAGCCAGAGTTTTTCCCTGGATTGGTTATCTCCCATACAGGTGTGCGTATGTGGTAAAGTAGCCGGGATAGCTGTGGGACTGCTTCAGGAGGATAACGATGCCGGTTGAACTGCAGGGTGAAGAGCGGCTGATGTTAAAGCCTTTGTTTGAAAAATACCCCTACCTGCACGGCAGCGCGGCGGCCGCCGTTGAGGGGGGTATGGGCAGGGTTTATGTCGATAACCCCGGGAACCCCCAGGCAGCACTGGCTATGATCGATTTCTGCCTGTTTGCAGGACGCCCGGATGCGCCGGGTGTGCCTGCATTATTCGGGCTGCTCAGGCCCGACCAGCACGTGCTGCTGCCCACGTCTGCCTGGGAGCAGACCTTCCGCACAAACTTCCCTGGTCGCTACCGGACCTACACACGCGAGGCCTTTCAGGCCGGCTCGTTCGACCGGGAGCGGCTGCGCGGCTTTGTAAACAGCATCCCGGCCGGAGCGGAACTGCGCCGTGTGCGCCTGGAAGACATCCCGCAGTTTACAGCCGACCTCGACCCCGCCCTGGTGTACAACTTCACCTCTCATGAAGACTTTATCGCCCGCGGCGTTGGGTTCGGCATCCGCTACAACGGCCTTTTCGTTTCGGGCGCCTCCTCGGCGGCCATTGGCGGCGGAAAACTGGAGGTGGAGATCCAGACCCACCGCAGCTACTTCCGGCAGGGGTGGGCAACGGCAGCAGCCGCGGCGCTGGTGCTGTACTGCCTGGATAATGGACTGGAGCCGTGCTGGGACGCGGCCAACCCGCCCTCTGCGGGGCTGGCGAAAAAGCTGGGCTTTATTTCGACCGGCCCGTACACGGCCTATCATCTGACGGGATAAAGCTGTGTCTTATCGATTTGCGACGGAGCGGCAGGATTATACGGATTATTCCAGCGGCAGAGTGTTTTACAACCTGCCCGGGCACACGGCTTTCCCCATCCGGCTGGGGATCGAGATCTTCGAGCGCTGTATGGAACTGCGCAGGAAGAACGGCGCCGGTGGACCGGTGCACCTGTATGACCCCTGCTGCGGGGGCGCATATCACCTGGCAGTGCTGGCGTATTTTGAATGGGATCACATCGCGGCGATCACCGCCTCCGATATCGACCCCGATTCCCTGTCCGTCGCGAGACGCAATCTGTCCCTGCTCAGCATGGAGGGATTGGAGCAGCGTACCCTGGAAATACAGGAAATGTACGCGCGCTATGGAAAAGCATCACATCGCGCAGCCCTCGAAAGCGCCCGGGTTTTGAAAGGCAGCCTGGAGGCGAACTTGAGGCAGCATCGCATTCCGGTGCGTCATTTTCAGGCGGACGCGCTGCAGCCGGGAGCCATCGCAGCCGGGCTGGGAGCGGAACCGGTCGATATGGTCATCTGTGATATCCCTTACGGGATAAAATCCTCCTGGCTGGGGGAACAGGCAGCAGGCGGTGACCACGCGGCTGTGACTCGACTGCTGGACAATCTTGCCCCGGTCCTGTCTCCACAGGCAGTCGTTGCCCTGGCAGCCACCCGGGAAACGCGCGTAGAAAATGCGAACTACCGGCGAGCGGGGCGCTTGAAGCTGGGTCACCGACAGGTGACTTTTCTGCTGCCAGCTTCTCAGCACGGTCATTGATCCGGGTTCAGGAATCAGCGCAGCCGGCCGGCGCAGATGGACGCGGTGCAGGATGACAGCCCATCTGGCGGTCAGGGCAGATAGCGCCCGGTGACTTTCATATAGTCCACATACTCACTGCCGAAACGCTCGATCAGGCGCGCTTCTTCCAGGTCTGCACGCCGGTCCAGCACCAGGAAGGCTCCGGTCATCATCAGGAAAAGGAACAGGTTCGCAGCAGCCAGGCTGAAGCCCAGGAAGAGCAGAAAACCGGTGGCGTACAGCGGGTGGCGGATGTAGCGATAGGGCCCGTGGCGCACCAGCGTATGCTCTTTGCGGATTGCTACCGTGCGGGTTACATTCTTCCCCAGGCTGCTGAAGACCCAGTAGATCAGCGGCACACAGGCCGCAGTCAGCGCCACCCCAGCCCAGCGCAGCCAGACCGGCAGGCTGATCTGGGCCCAGGCCATCCATTCCGGCCGCACAAGGTACAGGAGCGCTCCTCCCCAGCCTCCCAGCGCAAAGAACGAGCGCAGCAGGAAGATGCGCCGGCCCTCCTCTGAAACCTCGTTGATTTGATCCCCTGCACGGTTGGCAAGGTGCCGGTAGGTGATCGATACTGAAAGGCCGGCTGCCAGAAACAGGGCCAGTGCGGCTCTGATCCATAATTCGCTGTTCATCGTCAATAACCC